>NZ_AYZC01000023.1 GCF_001436775.1 Lactobacillus acetotolerans DSM 20749 = JCM 3825 | reverse complement strand
ATTGGCTTCATGACCTATTTGAATCAGTGTTGCACTTAATTTGATAATTCAGGAAATAAATTATTTATAGAAACAATGCGTTTTTCTTTTAATCTGCGTTCAATAAAGTCCAAGAGTTCATCTTGCGTCAATATTTGAACGTTCTTTTCGATTGAATTGGTAGTTGCTAATGATAATTGTTTTTCCTTACTTGCTAACATTTTTATTTCCTTTTTTATTTATTCTTTTTGATCCAAGTCTTTAATTGTTCAAACGTTAACTCTTGTGCTACTGGTTCATTTTCCGTATTAAAAACATCAAAAGAAGCAGAGCCATAATCATAATCTTCAGAATTTAATACTGGATTCTTGAAAGTTAAATCAGTTTCCTGGTTTGCCTTTTCAATTTCAGCTAAATTAATATCTGCACTCATAAAACGAGTCATATCGTAAGAAACTTGGACTTTATATCCTTTTTTATTTATTTTTTTCAACATATCTAAACCTCAAATTACATATTACTGGTAATTACAGATTGACTATATTCGCTTGGAATAGCTTGAGCGCACAAGACATTTGTTGACTCACAATCGTCATTAAAATGTGGCATCAAAGTTCTGCAATACTTTTTAACTTTTGGATTTAATTCCCAATCTTTTAATTCACTCAATGTTTTTAGTTCATTGCATGTTAATGTATGCAAAGTAACTTCTGGATCCATAGTGTCTGTTTCAGCAATAATCAAACCAAATTCAGAATGAAAATCAGCAAGATCATTAATAACAGTTGAAACATCTATACTTCCCCACATTGAATCAATTGGACAATTATCGGGATAATCTGCATCAGCTAATTCAATTGCTGCAATATTTCTTAATTCCTTAAGAAAAGTAGCAACATTGACAACCATAAAGGCAAATCCATCAATATCTGGTAAGGGATATTGTTTGAAAATATCCGATGAACCAGTTTTGACCAACTTGTAGTTTTCTTTTCTTAAATCTGCAAAGATTTCATCAGACAATTGGTTATAGAAGCGTTTATCATCTTCAAGATTATGAACAAATTGAAAGGCACTAAGACCATTTTGTTCACCAAATTGTCTACTCCAACAACTATTAAATTCATCTTCTGGATCAGATTCATATGCTGCTTGAGCAATACTCTTTAGCACATAAACCCGATCCCGATCTAACGGATGATCTAATAGAAATTGACCATCTAAATCTACAGAAATAGTCCAATTATTTGGTGCTTCAATTGACATGAAGATTTGCGAATCTTCTTGCCAGTCAGCTTCAGCATTGTTATGGTGCAAATCATATTTGTTAATTAGGTTCAAAAGCATATTTCTAATTTGAGTTTTTGTATTTTCCATTTTTTACCTCACAAAAAAATCTCTGAATATTAAACATAAACAATGTATATGTTTATGTTGATAATTCAGAGATTTAAATTCCTTTTTTCTTTCTAAAATAGACTTAATTGTGCCACATGCTTATAGATTTTGGGTTTAGATATTTTCTTGGATTCAACAGTATAACTACTTTCAGAAGATTCACTTACCTTAGACAACTCTTTGTCTTCAGTATGTCTTTTAACATATTTAGCAATGTCTCTTCTTAATGTAGGAAACTTCTGATCAAAATATATATCTATCAGTAATCTGATATTTCTGTTAAAACAGCTATATCTTAGATTTAAAGTTTCTAAATTTAACTGTTCTGGATCTTTGGTAAATGAATTATCAAGTCCACAATCATACACATAGACCTCAAAGGCTCTTGCGAAAATTTCACTAGGCAAACATAAATATTCAATTTTTTCACCCATTAAAGCTAATCTTTTCGAGTTTGCTCTTAACTCTGCTTGTGTTTGAAATAGAATATTATCAAAGTCACCGGATAAACTTAATGCTGCACTATCGCATAGCATGTTGTAATCAAGAAAATGTCCATATTCATGGATTAGACTTTGGAGTCCAATATTTTTCTTGCCAATACCTTTTTCAATCATTCCATTTTCATCAGAGCGGAAATCAACAGCAACAGTATTATTTACCGGAGTAAATATTCCCAAAGCACGATGATTTCTCAATTTTCTAAAGCGCAAAATAGCCTTTTTCCATCATTAGAAGTAGGAAGAATATCCGTTGTTTCCTTCAATTCATCCTTAACGTGACCAAGTTTATCCAGCTCTACGTCATTATCAATCTCCACATGACAGAACTTGTTGTTAAGCATATTTTCAAATATAGTCATTACACGCTTTGTTTCTTGTTTGATATTTTTCTTTTCTTCAAAAAATCTAGCATGAGACAAAGATTCAGACATCTCCATATCATGATCAAACTGCATAAATATATTCTGAGTTTTTATTAAATAGTTTCGTAATATAGAAATTCCTAAATTACGTTCTAAAAGTTTCAAAAGTGTTCTTTGATTAATATAATAATTGCCTTTATCTCCTGGAAGAGTTACATCCATCAAAATACTAATATTATATTTAGTACCAAAATACGTTTTGCACGGAACATAAAAACCATTCTCAGCATTCATAATGAAACTATTATCAGGTAATTTACCTAAAACATCATCATCGTATTTTTCAACTTCTGTACAATCTTCTACCTTTACGCAACGAGCATTTTTAGCACGCTTGACTACATTAGGTAAAACAGGATAATACTTAGCAAATTTACCTTTAGTGAATGTTTGGCTAAATATATCATCGGACAAACTCGTCTTGAAAAATTCATTCAAACAATCTTCTTTAGCATACGTATTATAGAAATCTTTTTGAATGACACTATAACCGTAAGTTAAAGGCATATTTACAAGCATTAGAGTTTCTTTTGAATGTGTAAAGTAGTCTTTTCTGTAATAACTATATTTAAGCGCATTAGTCTTAAATACACCTTCTGGACTAAGAACAACAAATACTTTTTCTGCCTTATCGGCATTTTCAATCATATAAATATGATTTTTCCAAGTGTCGTTTTCAGCATTTTTGGATTTTTTACATTCGTACTTTACGTTCCTAGCTAACTCAGAAGACATTACAGAAATATCAACTCTAGTTAACTCAGAATAACTATTTTCACTTTCCTCTTTGTCAAAATGTGAAGATATTTTATGTTTTACCATCTCAATTTCTTCAGCACTTGTCATCTCGTGATTAGCATATAGATACAATGCTAATTTACGATACGCAGAAAAAAGATTATCTTTAGCAGTTATCGTCAATTTTCTAGTTTTTGCATTCGTAAAAATACCAAATTTTTCACGCATAAGATCTACTATTTTTTCCTTCATTTTAATATTTCCTCCGTATTTGAATAATTTCTATTTCTTTAAACGATTAATTACTTGTGTCCTAATAGCATCAAGTTCATCATCTGAATTAGAAGTTATCTTTTTTGCCCTATTAGAATTGTTAGAAGCTGCCTTAACCTCATTCTTAAAAACTCTCTTAGAATTTAAAGAATTAATTACTTCAGCTTCAGTAACCCTGTGATCAAATTTCATGCGCATTCTTTCTACTGCTTTTTTAGCATTTGAGGGAGTAGCAATCTTTGATCTTTCTACTTTTTGAGCAACTTTTCTTCCTTTTTTGCTATTAAATTGATTTGTATGATTTGTTTTTTCCGAAGTAAAAGCATTCTTGATAAATTTGGAAATCAACTTTAAGCGATTAACAAATGTTTCAAAGCTCCAATCTCCCAGAAAAAGAACAAATCCCAAAACAACTAAACCAAATAAGACTTTCATCTTATAAATCCTTCCTTAAAAAACAAAAAAGAAGCTACAAATTAGCTCGACTCTTGTCGTACTGCTTCATAACTTCTTTACTTCCCTCTTTGATTTTGCTTTGCTTGAATAATACTTCTTATTCCTGCTTCGCATCATTCCTTTCTTTTCTTCTATCATTGTCGCTGTCTTATATACTGACAGTATTTTTTATCCAATGAAAAAAGGACGCACTTTCCCTATTTCCATTGAAACAGTTTTTCGTGTGTCCTTATTTTTTCATTCTTTATCGTATTCGACGCATCTTTTAAGCTTTCGCCTAAAATCTGCCGGTAGATTATAGTATCACACCTCAGACTGGTGTACACGCCCACCTAAACTTCTTTTTAACTCGCGTGTAAGTCATTCGTCCTAACGGACATTTTGCATTCAATCCGGCATCCCGTTTGAATTAAACTTAAATATGAAATATTAATAAAATTAATACACTCTTAGTATATCAAAAAAACATTCCTCATAGAACCTTATTCTATAAAGGAATGCTCTTTTTAGAAGTGAAATTTGCCTGCCGAATTATTTTTACTGCTAAGACTACTTGTTGAAATTACTTACTGAAGCTACTTGCTGAAGTTACTTGCTGAAGCTACTTGCTGAAGCTACTTGCTGAAGCTACTTGCTGAAGTTACTTGCTGAAGTTACTTGCTGAAGCTACTTGCTGAAGTTACTTGCTGAAGTTACTTGCTGAAGTTACTTGCTGAAGTTACTTGCTGAAGCTACTTGCTGAAGTTACTTGCTGATATTTGACTAATCACCCATTGGAAACCATCCAATAAAGTAGGGAGAAATGCTTTTATATAGGGTTTTGACGTCCTTAATATGACTATATGCTGAATAAAATTCCATTTTACTAGGTTTGTTAATGTACTTCGTTGTTGTAGGGTAAATGTCTATACCTGCATCTTGAAGCGCACTTGCAAGTTCAGAATCCAAAGAAGCATAGAGTATTACTTGATGGTCGCTCCCCTTAATGTTTTGTTCTAATATATTGAGGTATTTTTTGAGTCCTTCA
Organism: Lactobacillus acetotolerans DSM 20749 = JCM 3825; assembly: GCF_001436775.1. Classification (GTDB taxonomy): domain Bacteria; phylum Bacillota; class Bacilli; order Lactobacillales; family Lactobacillaceae; genus Lactobacillus; species Lactobacillus acetotolerans. Next base: position 21,284 of record NZ_AYZC01000023.1, on the reverse strand, counting down.
ATATCGTTTGTCGTTAGGGGTAGATTAACCTTTTTATGTCTTAATACTCGCCATAATGCGCCTACTTCAGTAATAGACGGATAAAAGAGCAATTCCATTCTGAAGGTATCATCATTTTCATCAAAGTTATCTACTGCGTATACTTGCCAGTGTTTAGTGCTAATGCCATAACTCTTTAATTCCTGATTTGCTGCACGGATTTTTCCAAAAACATATCTATTTTTGGAACTGATATTGGTATACCACATTGTTGTTATGATCATTTGAAACACACCTAATGTAGCGAACACATACTTCATGCTTTCCGGTACCGGTACTATCAACGGAATAAACCACAGCAAACTAGTGAACATCAATATCCTATTAATTTTTAGAGCCTTACGATACTGATTCATATTTGTGTAATTAAACAGTTTGAATAATTTAACTCTGTTACGTTTTTTCATTCTTTTCTCCTACTTTCCATCCCCAAAAAAGAGATTTACTCAAATAAATATAGTTTTCTGCCTTATTTTTGCCTTTTTCTTATTTTGACAATACTCTTAAAAGCCGTTTTTTAGGTACCTTAGAGCTTTTCACCAGAGATTTAGTAAATAGTCTTACTATATATAGCTGAAGTACATCCAGAAAAAGGGGGTTTTCTCAATTGGAGATATATTCAAAATTATTAAATAAAACTTTCAGGCTTGACCAAGATCAGGTGATTTTATTATTAATGATTGCCAATTTAGGATATGTTACTAAAAAGCAGCTTCACCTACTTTGGTCAGCAATAAAAGGTAAACCTTCAAAGTTTCCAAATGTAATATTATCAGGTTGGATAAAAAAAGGTGGTTTGCTTGTAGGTAGTTATAAAAGTATCAGTCATGCAAATAGAACTTTCTTTTATTATCCAAGTAAACTTTTTTGGAGGACTGCAGATGAAAATAATCTTCCTGTTTATAGTGGCCTTTCTGGTGATAACATAAGATTTAATTCTCATAACATTGCTGCAATTGATGTTGTGGTGCAAGGCATTTACACTTCTGTTCTTAAGGCTCCATTATGGTATTTGATGCCATCAGGCAAAAACAAACAAGTTCCATCAGATGACATCATTCAAAATAAATCAAGCAGCAATATTCAGGCACCGTCAGATCTCAACATTCAAATTCCATCAGGGGAAGACATTCTGGTATCGCCAGGCAGTAACCCATCAGGGCTAGTCAATCAAATTCCACCAGGCAAAACAAATCAGATTCCATCAGAAAGCACCAATCAAAAATCAATCCAATCCTGCATGAATAAAGCTATTAACATGGTACATAAACTAAGTTTACAAAGATGGACTAATGATCTAGGCAGAGAGTATATATCTTTTGTACCCGATGAAGTAATTACTTTAGACAATAATATTATTTTTATTGAACTAGACAACAGAACTGAAAGTAATCAAGTACAGATAGATAAATTAAACAACTACCTTAAGTACGCAAGTGCTCACCCTGATAAGTTAGTTCAAGTAATATTTGTCGTTAATGATTATTCAAATCCAAGATTATCAAACAAGTACATTCCACCCTACATTAAACTAAGTAATCAAATACACGCATTTCTCACAGGGGAAAGCAATTATCTTGGTGAGATAAAAAGATACATCACTGAGGGTATGATAAATACTCCTAACTTAGAGATCTACGTTAGTGGTACCGATGAAGCGGATATTGCAGTGGCGGAAGCAATACACAATAAGTCTTTTGGCCGTCCTAACTGGAATGATGAAGAATGCCTAGAAGCAGCCGATGTAATCAATAAGATGAAATTCAAAGCCGATTATATTGGCAGGCAGGATTTACAATGCACTACTTTAGGGCGCTATATTTTAAACATGTTCACCAAATACGAAAACCACAGAAGCTCACGTTTAGGCAAAAACAATTCTTATCTAGCAGGGGTAATGAAGATTAGAAGCGAAGAATATGATAATGACAATAATATCTATTACATGCCGGTAATTGCTGGTTTAGAGCATTCTCTTTATACGCAATTTGCGATTAGACAAATTGAGAGCAAGAAAGGCACTAATTTACTTTATGATCTGCAAATTAAGGCCAATACAGGCGATTTACTACTATTCGGGTTAGATGATCCTGATGAGGCCATAAAAGGCTATATGGAAGAAAGCAAGGCTCATATTCTCGCTTCCCCGATAGTTATTTATCCTCGCAGAGAAAGAACTTTGATTCCTGCACTAGACACTGAAGTTAACAAAATCCATAGCAAATCGTCCAATTTCACATCCAATAGCATTAGCCGGTATTCTCCACGCTACACGTTAGAAGATGATCCATTAATTGAATATGAACTTAACATCTTAAAAAATGCTTTAGGACTCAAGCAGAAATACTTCTTTGATAAAACGGACAATATGCAAAATTATAAGAAAGGTATTCGCCAAACCAATTTTGTATTAACTCCTATTGATCCTTATCTTGAAAGGCCAAGAGAATTTGATTATCTTCATTCCTTAGCAGGAAAGTATCAAGGCAAAGAATTTTCTTTAAAATTGCGCTTAACTGAAATACCGCTTCAGATGTACGAAGATGGTTTCTTTGCGAGAAATGAATTAGCTCACGCAACACCATTCATTTTTCAGCCAAAAACAGACAGCAATTGGCAAATGCCCGATGATTTCTCTCTGCCTGAAGATTCCTTCTACAATGCCGCATCTAATAAAGGAAACAGATTCGTTCATTTTAGACTCTATAAATAGAAAAAGACGATTGTAAATATACAATCGTCTTTTTAATTTATCTAGAGAGGAGAAGAATTTTATAATCAATATTTCTTAATAAATGTTGCCATGCTGTAAGGTTCAATCTGATACTTAGAATCTATTACTTCTTCTAGTGCGTTGGTTAGTAAATATCCTTTTTCTTTCAAATCAGATACATCAACTATCTTATCTGACATATTAGATAATCTAAGAACATAGCTATCTTTTACAGTATAAGCAGGATAAATTGCAGAGATTGAACAAGGTAGGTTCAAACTCAGCCAATTCTCATTCTTTGAAATTGGTGGAAGATCATTGCTAAATTCAATATCCCAGATTTTATTATCTAAACGATTTACAAACAAATTAAATGTTTGTAATTGATAGGAAATTGATTGTGATAGCCATTTATCCGCCACATTAGCAATTTGACTTTCTGATAATTCTTCACCATCAAAGTAAGCCAATCCAAATTTAAATTCATTATTTCCAAGTTCTTCTGCCATTGGAGTTGGTTCCATTTGGTGTCCTAATGAAGTTGTATCACCAGAAGCTCGGCCTGGACGCCAAAGAAGATTTGGCTTTCCTAATTGACCCGTAGTTGCCATTAAAGTTACATATATCGAATCATCTACTTTCTCATATTCTTTTTCACCATAACCCAAGAAATACAATCCTTGATTCTCATTTCTAATACCAACGATATGATCGAAATTGTAAATGTTTACTGGTTTTTCAACAAATTCATCATTCCAATTATCATCAATCGGTAGATTTTCTGTTTTAGTAAACCCGCCTTGAATTTGAGCATCGGCGTATTCAGAATCAATACCTGTCTTTATTGCTATTCTTAATCGATGATCTAAAACAGTATTATTAATTCTTAGATCACAAGATAAGACTGGATCGTTTTTCTTCAAACTAATTATCAGTTTATAAGGAACTTTCTCTAAATCATTACTTCCCTTGCTTCTATCTTTTAATGTCTTAGGTAATTTCCAATTACCTGTAAGAATTAATTGTTGTACATCTTGACTGATAACTCTTGTTAAATCACCATTCCAAGATAAAGTAATTTCTTGATCATTCTTCAAAGGTGAAAAATCGTAAGTATCACCATCGTTGCCTTGATCATGGACTGAAATTACATTTTTAAATACGTGATTATCACGCTTAAGTTCAAATTGATGATTTACAAAAGTTAAGACAAAACGATTATTTGAAATACTATTACCATCTGCTGCTGTCAATTCGGGCATAGGCTCATTACTATCTTCGAAATGAATTACTTCATAACCTAAACCTGCCATTTGTATTTTAAGAAGTACTTCTAACTTAAAATATCCAGGCTCATCTTTAAATTGATAGCCATTAGGTGTAAGTTGCATAATATTTGGACGTGATTCAACATAATCTTCATTAATAATTGTTGCATCATATTTATTGTCAAATTTAATATTTTTACTTCTACTAATAAAGCTAATCTTCTTATATCCATCAAATGGTTGCGGATCAGCATTAAAGACTATCACATCATGATCATTTAATTTAAGCCGTTGTGCTATTCGTTTTTTAATATAGTTTTCTAAACCATCAACAATTTCGTTTGCTTGCTTAAAACGATGATTAATATCTACTGCAACATTATCAGTTACACTACCACCCAGAGTATCATGTGGTTGCAACTTAAATAATTCTTTCCAAAGCTTGATTATTAAACCATTTGAAAGCTCAATTCCTGCATTATGAGCAATCACCATCAAAGGTTCCAATCTTCTAGTTATTGCCTGTTCCAATGCAAAGTTCTTACGTTTATTTCTAGAACGAACTGAACCTATTGTTCTATGTACTCTTGAATAAGTTGGATAACGTAGTTCACCTTGATAAGTATCCAAATCTTTCTCTCTAAGTAATTTCATAAACTTAGGATAAGTACTAATTTCAACACTGTTTTTACTAATTTTGTTTATTTTAGCAATTGTATCAGAAATATTATGAATAATATTCATTTGATCAATTCCAGATGGGATTAATACTTCATCATTATTTCCATGTTCAGCTTCAAACTTTATTCCTTTATCCAAGCGATCTTTAACAAAATCATTTAAATTCTTTTTTGACTTTAAATCTATTTGACCCGTAAAATATCCAAATGGGAAGTTAGCTGCGAAAACAATATTATTCCCAAGCCCTTTCCACTTAAAGTAAACAGACTTTGTTTGACGCTTAAAATTAGTTCCACGCCAACATAGAAAATCACGAATACCAACCTGATTCAAAATCATTGGTAAATTGGCATTAAAACCAAAAGTATCAGGTAAATATCCTAGCATCATTGGCTTACCAAAGTTTTGTCTAGCATCATTAATACCAATAACTAAATTTCTTAAAAGTGATTCTGCATCAGGAATATTAGCATCAGTTTGAGTATACCAGGGGCCGATAAACAATTGTCCTCTTTCAACTAACTTATGGATTCTTTCCTTGGCTTCAGGATGAATTTCTACAAACTCATCAACAATAGACATTTGACCATCTAAAGTAAAGTTGGCTTCGGGATGCTCTTCTAATTCAGTTAAGACATCCGTAAATAACCTATCTGATAAAACTTGAGCATCTTGTGTTGTAAAATACCATTCACGATCCCAATGAGTATGATTTACAAAATATGCTTTTGTCATAAGTACACCTTTTCTATTGATAAAAAGAAAAAATCTGAGAAAAATTCCCAAATTTTTTCAAGCTTTGAGAGATAAAATAATTTTAATTTGAGAAATTATTAACGCTTAAAAATCTAATATGAGGGGAGAATTATTCGCATTCAGTGATTTAATGAAATCTCAAATTATTTCAATGCATCTTGATCAACGTTGTGGTGAGTAAATTTCTTTAAAGCATTTACCATTACAGCACCAACTAACACACCAACAACAATTGAAACAATATATAAGATAATGTTTGAAGCAAATGGAAGGGCCATTAAAGTAGTCAATGCAGTTTTTTGAGTTACACCAAAAGCTGCATTAAGAGCACAACTTACAGCAGTACCTACCATAATACTTGGAATTACTCTTAAAGGATCCGCCAAAGCAAATGGAATTGCACCTTCAGTAATACCAAAGATACCCATGATTGCAGCCGTACGTCCATTTTCGATTTCTTCTTTGCTGTATAGACTCTTATCAAATAAAGTTGCAACAAACATAATAAATGGTGGAATAGCAATTGCTAAAAGCATAGCAGTACTTGGTGCATAAACACCTTGTGCATAACAACCCATACCAAAAGTATAAGCAACCTTGTTTACAGGGCCACCCATATCGAAGGCCATCATTGCACCTAAAATTGCAGCAAGGAGAACACTGTTAGCTCCCTTCATTCCTTGAAGCCAACCAGTTAAACCATCAACAACAGCTTTTAATGGCGTACCTATGATGTAAATATACAGAAGACCGATTACAGCTGTAACAATCAAAGGAATAAAGAGAAGTGCTTTAACTGTAACTAATTTTTGTGGTACAGGTACTTTTTTAAGCCATTTAGTTAAGTAACCAACTAGAAGACCAACTACGATACCTCCGATAAAACCAGTACCCATCTTTTGTGCAACAACACCAACGATGAAACCTGGTGCCAATCCTGGTCTATCAGCAATTGAGAAAGCAATATAGGCTGCAATTACAATTGGAATAAATTGTAATCCAATTAAACCTAAATTTTTAACCTGACCCCAAAATGAATTAGCAGCTACATTAGTACCTCCTACCAAGGTACCAATTGACATTAACAGACCACCGGCAGTAACAACCGGAATCATGTAGGATACACCTGTTTGTAAGTGATTTCCTAACTCCCGCATTTCACTCTTGAAACTCATATTTATACCTTCTTTCCAAAATAGATTTAACTATTAATTAAATCGGTTGCCTTCTTAATTACTGATTCTCCATCTTTAATTACTTCCGAAGTTCCAACTTCTAAAGTCTTTTTGCCTTCAAATCTTTCCTTTTCAGAAACTGTAGTATCGACAGCAAAAATCACTACATCGGCATTTTTAATGTCATCTGGTGTCAACCGATTTTCAATGCCCATTGCCCCTTGTGTTTCAACCTTAATATCGTCTCCATTCTTTTTAGCAAACTTTTTTAGATTTGCAGCGGCCATATAAGTATGAGCAATACCAGCAATACAACCTGTAACAGCAATAATTTTAGCCATAATAATTGCCTCCTAATTCTGTAACAGCTTTAATATTTCATCCTTATCGTTTGTTTTCTTTAATTTGGCAACAAAATCGTCATCCATTAGTTTGCCTGACAAATGAGAAAGCATTTTTAAATGTTCCTTACCACTATCAGGCTTAGTAGTTACTGCCATCAAGAAAATCATATTCACCTTAGAACCATCCAAGGAATTCCAATCTAAAGATCTTTTATTTTTAGCAAAGACCATCGATGGGACTTTAACAGTAGGACTCTTACCATGAGGAATGGCCATGTTCTTACCAATTCCTGTTGTCGTCATTTGTTCTCTTTTTAGTACATCTTCGGTGAACTGCTTTGGATCATTTAAAATCCCATTTTTATAAAGTACATTTGATAATTGAGAAATAGCGTCCTTTTGATTTTTAGCGTCTAAATCTAAAACAACATTATCTTTAGTTAAAAAATTTAATTTTGACACTACTTTTCGCCTCCTTTCAATAATTCGATGACTTCCTCAACTGAATTGCTCGTAGCTATTTGATTAATTAAGTGTTCATTTTCCAAAATATCATCAAAATACTCATAAATTTTTTCGATATTTTCTTTAACTTCTTGATTCAGTGCGAGAAAGAAAACAACTTTTATATTTTTGCCTTGCCATAAAATACCTTTGTTATCAATATAAATTGCTATAGCAGGCCTTTTAACATATTTAACTGGAGCGTGAGGCGTTGATACTACATGAATAGCGGTACTTGCTAATTTTTCTCTTTCAATTGCAGCTTTACCGATACCCGTTTCTGCATATCCTTCTTTTTGAAGTCTTTCAGCAATGTAATTAATCACGGCATCCCTTGTCTGATTTTTATTACTGATAAAGATTAAGTTTCTAGAAATAAGTGACATAAAAGCATCGGCTTTAGTATTAGTACTTAACAATTGATCAATTTGACTATTAATTTTTTGAATTCCATTTTCATTTAAAAACGGAGAAACAATTATTACATGTTTTGCATTTGGTAATTTGACATTAATTGTACTAATTACTAAATCTTCATTAATCGGAGAATCCTGAATTTCTTGTAATGAAACAACTCTAGTAATTTTAATTTGATCAGGAAATTGTCTTTTAATTCTTTGTTCCAAAAGACGAGCAGTTCCCAACCCTGTACTGCATACTAGAGCAGCTGTAACAGAATGATGATTTCTTTCATTAAATGCTTCAATATGAAGAGCAATATATGCTAATTCATCATCATTCAGTGAAACGCCATATTCTTTTTTGATTTTTGCACCTAAAGTTACGGCCTCATTGTAGGAATACGAGAAATATCTTTTTATTTCAGATGTATAAGGATTCCTGATTGTTAATCCTAATGACAACCTTTTTAATGCTGGAATTAGATGCACTGTTAAGTTACTAATTAAAACAGAATCAAAATGATTCAAATTATTCATCAAGAAATTAGAAATTTCACTATTTTCAAGCCCTTTAATTGAAGAATTCTTATTAATTGAATCTAATAAGTTTTCTGCAGCCAAAATGTGAATATTTAGATATTGTTTTTCATCATCTGGCAACTTTATATCAAATTCTTTTTCAATAATTTCTGTTAAAACCTTCGTATTTTCTTCTAGAGGAAGAAATCGTTCAGCTGATTTCAAAACTTGATCATTTTTAATTCTTTCAATTGCAATTGCAATATGAATTACTAGTGATTGAAATTCATAATCACTAAGCTTTAGTGCAGTTTTCTTTTTAAATAATTCCACTGCTTTTATTGTTTTAATTAATGTTTTTTGACTAAAGAAATCACTCGTTTTAGGAGATAATTTTTTTGTATCTTCTTCTGATGCAACTTGATAAGGAATTGAAGATTCTGCACCCCAATAAAGATCAATCAGCTGTGACATAATCTTTCTTTTTTCTCTTTCAGTTGCTTTAAGTTGAATTCCAGCACTAGTTGTAATTACTTTTGCATCATAATCACTAATAAGGAGTTTTACATTCTTAATATCATTATCAATTGAACTTCTACTTAAAAAGTTTTTATCAGCTAAAGTTTGTACTTTAACTGGTGAATCAGCAGTTAACAAATCTGTAAGTAAATTCAATGAACGTTGATCAGAATTTTCAGGTTCATTTTTATCTTTAAAGTGATTTTTTCTAGATAACTTAGAAAGATCACCTTCAAGATAAATTCCAACGTTTCTTTTTTTAATCAATTGAACATCAAATTTAGCTACATATTTAGAAATATCATTTAAATATTTCGCAACTGTACTTCTTGATTTACCAGTAAGGTTAGCAATATCTGAATAATGAATGATTTCCGATTGGATTAACAAATTCAAAATTTTTATTTCATTATTGTTCATCTATTTCTCTTCCTCCTTACTAAGACTAATGTTATTATTGATCATCTCTCCTCATCTCATTTCATTTATATTATATTTCCAGCGTTAACGCTTTCATACACAAAAAAGTATACTTTTATTAGTATAATTTTTTAGAATTAAAAAAGAGTGTCATCCTCTAGGGATGCATTCCTATTTCTTTAACCCTTAAAATACCAATCCAAAGTAATTATCATATTCAGTAAGTTGATGGTATTCATACGATCAGGCACTTCAGCATGAATGCTTTTGAAGTAATAGCCATTTTCTTCTATAAGACTCTCAATTAAGTCACCTTCATCTTCTGTAAAATGATCGAAATTAATGACTCCTTGCAGTCTATCGTCTTCTGTCTGATGAACAAGACCATCTACTTTTCTAAATTCATCATCTGATAATCCTTTTTCATGAACTAACTTATTTAGTAACTCATGAACATCTAACAACTTTTGTACAGCTGCAATTTCTAATTGGCTTGCACCTGTAGTCTTAATAGCTTCATTAACTTGCATGTGTAAGTCTCCCACTTTCTATTTTGATTTCATAATCATATCAGATAAGCTCATAAAAGAAAATAGCATCCCTATCGCATTAGGGATGAATATACTTTTCAACATAAAAAAAGCCCAACCGCAATCTAATTTGAATGCTGTTAGGCTAAAAGGAGCACGATAAAAACATATCGTGTAAGAATGAACGTTACCCGTCAAAAGGTTTTAAGTGTGGAGTATGTAATGATACATGCATGACGGGAACAGATAAGAGTTTACAGGATCATTTTAAATAGCACAATAAAAACTTACAAAAAGAAAACAGATTTGCTTTTTTGTACTGTTCTACATAGTACATTTTTGCATTTCTGCACGTGATGTCAAAAAAGCCCAACCGCTATCAAGATTTGATAGCTGTCAGGCTTTGGAGGTTGATCATAGCAATTTTTCTATCGTAAAAAAATATTGCAATGATTAAGAAAAATTGTGTTACCCGTCCAATACTGAATTTATATTTCAAGAAAGTGATATAGATAAGATATTTATTTGTCCGATATTTACGAGTTTGAAAGACGGGAACAAATAGAAGTCTACAGGATGAGGTTTACAAAGGCAATAAAATTTTAGAAAAATAATACAAATTGGAGTATTTGTATCAACTTTTTGTACATTTTCGTATTTTTGTTTATTTTTATTATGTTTTTGAATAGTTTTGTTCTTCTATGTCTAAGGCAATTATTTTTCATTTTTGGGATTATATTTTACACTCCGTGCATAATCCATTAATTTTCTTGCCTTTTCGTATTCTCTAAATGCTTCTTCAAAAGGGATGCAGGTTAGACTTTCATCCGCAACATCACCGGTTTTGAAGTAGTAATTATATTCTTGCTTTTCGAATCTAAGCTCTAAAGGGGCATACCACATTTTATCGGGCTTACATTTTTCACTATGCTTTTCGTAATAACTGTTAAATTGATCTAATTCCATCTTATGAGTTGCGTCAGTCTTAACGTTTCTAGCAGGTGCTACTAACTTAAAAATACTCGTAGCCCATTCAGGTACGACCGTAGCAATTATTTGTACGTTGTTTTCGTAGGTACCCTTAGTATTATCAGAATCAATAAAGTTCATGCTATGAACGCAAGCAGCTTTAGGACTGATGATCATCCGATAATCTACTTTGCAGCTTCCGCCAAAATTATTATTATCAACTGTTTTCTGTAAGTCTTGATACTGCTTTTTAAAGTCTTTGATATATTCTTCTTTAGTCATGTTGTTTCTCCAAATTATGCAAACACTTGTTCTCTACTGATAGAATAATTCTAAGTGTGTATTTTTACAAGATAAAACTGCATAAAAATAGCATCCCTTTAATGGAGATGCTTTCTTACTTTAAAAATCAATTTTTAAACTGTCGGCTAAATCATCAAAATTCAATGGCCAAGACATATAACCGGAAAATGACTTCTTGATATACCTTTTACCCTTAGCAAACTCAAAAGTCATAGTCCAGGAAGTTCCATCTTCAATCATAACCAGTTCAGGAAGATCATTCTCTTTATCCCAATGGCCAATATTAAGAATGCTAAGTTTTCGGATTAAATCTTTCTTACTAAAAATATTTTGAACATGATACTTATCCATCTTAAGAGAGTTATGGATCAGCTCAATTACATTTTCATCAACAAATACATACAAATAATTTAGGCTCGGCCCAAATGCCTGTTGCTGATAAGTAATGCGCTGAAGATATGGCAAAAGATTATTAAATTCATCAACTTGTTTTTGCCATTGCGTCTTATATTCTTTTCCAGTTATTTTGAAATAATCCTGCTCGGCTGACATTAATTCTGCTTCTTGCAAGGCAATCAGCTTTTTAGCTTTTGGTCGCTCATTATTTTCAGGAACTTCAATAGCATAATTATTTTTGAAAACATGATAATTCTGTTCAATCGCAGCAGCTAATTCATTTAAATATGCGAGATAAGCTTTATCAGTTTTAGTCTTAGGTTTTTGTGGTGATTTTACGTATTGTTTGGGGATGCCTAAAAAATCAGTATTCATAGTAACAACCTCATTTTTATTGAAATAGATTAATTATTTAAAAGATAAATTCATCGTCATCATGCTCTTGAATTCTGTAAAAATAATTATCTGATCTTGGAGAAAAAATACCAAGCTCACTGAAATGGCTATCCCCCGCACCCTTCAGATCCTTAACTTGATGAATATTTACTTTGTCACCATCTTTCAAACCAATATCTAATGCCCAGGAATTAGTTGCCAAGTCAACAATGTAAGGTTCTTCTTTAACATCAGTGTAGTTTTTAAAATCTGTTCCAGTAAGTCCTGTTCCCTTAACTCTGAGTTGGGTTGGAATTGCCTTTTCTTGTAAAAACTTACTGATTCGATTAAACAAGATTCTTAAATGCTTAATATCAGTATCATTTGGATCAATATCAATCCATTTCTGACTTTTATTAGCTATGATATATCTACCAATTTGACATGCATTAATAAAGAACTCATCGGGTAATTCGCCATCAGTAGGGATGCTCTTAAAAGCTCGCTCGTATGTGATTAACTTTTTACCTGCATCTTCTTCAATTTGATTAGCAAATCCGGCTCCCTTATTTGCGTCATTTAAACTAAATTCTTTATTGATGTAACGATAATCTACAAGGAACAACAAAACTTGATGAAGTTGCTCAGTAGTCAGACTCTCACCTTCATTAGTTACTTCGCCAAAATTATCAAATTCAAAAGATTGTTTCTCTAATTTTGCGTTTTGATAGAAAGTAGAGCGATTCATGATAATATCAAGTTTCTTTTGAGTTTCTTCATCAACTGATCCCATTAATACAGCGATCTCTTTTCAGCTTGTGTTTTTACAAAATCCAAAATATTGGGATTAATCTGAGTAAGATCTAACAAAAAGCCCTCATCCCTACGTGGATTGTAAATCATTAGCTTTTTTATTTGATCTGGACTTACCAATTCGTCCCTTAGCAAAACACGATAAAGAAATAATTGTCTTACCCAATTAGGCTGCATTGTTGTAAACTTAGAGACTTTAAAATCAATTAAGGTATCTGGAGATAAATAGTCTCCATCTCCGCTAATTAATCCATTTTTAGTTGCCGAAACGTAGCCTGTTCGAATGATATTGCCTATTTTCTCTAAATAAGCTTTAGCTCTCTTGAGCATAATCTTGTAGTGAATAATAGTGGTCTCATTTGGATAAGCCTGCGGTGAAACATAGTGACCACCACGGATAGCCTGCTCCCATGCACAAATATCAAGACCAAGATTGAAGACATCATCGTTAAGTTCGTCAATCTCAGTATCCTTGGTCAGCGTTTTAAACATCGCAGCTTTATATAAATACTCCGCCTTCTGTTGTTTATTCGCCATCTCAGCAAGACCACGTAATGATATTCCCAACGCATTATTATCATTTAAAACAATCATCCGTGTTAAAAAGTCGATTAAAGTTCCCGTACTTGTATATGAAATATTTTCATCTTCAAGAGCAAGACTGCCTATATTATCAGAATGATATGAGATCTTTTGGAATTTGCTTGTACTAACAATCTTGCTTAATGGTAATAATTTTGAATTTCTAGCAACTGTAGTTACATTCTCTTCTTTCATAATCTATGTCCTATCACTAATCTATATATTGAATTGTCTATGCTTTTAAAACTGGTTTTACTTTATAAAGCATTTTTTTACCGGTAAAGTAACAATAATAGTTATTGTTTAGTGTTTTAAGTGAATTAATATCGTCTTCATCAACCAAATAAATGAGTCCATTTTCCCAGAATATTGATCCTGAATCCCACCAGTATTCATCGTTGTTTTCATACAGCCTATATTCAGGAGATCCTTCAAACCATAGATCAACTTTACTACCCCATGCCGGCTCAAAGTCGATATGAATTTGATCATCTTCTTTTTCTACTTTCACAACGTGAGCATCATGGAAGTATTCATTAGCTGCCATCAAATTTTGAATATCTTGTTTATTTTTAACTTCAACAGATTCTTGATAACCAGCTTCATACTGTTGATCCAGTTCAATACATTTACTTAAGAGATCAGGAGTTATCGTTTCAGGAAGGTTTTCAAGTTCCAGCCCTTTTAAAAATGGTACACAACCATAAAAATGATTCTTAGGTAACCAGTTTTTTAGGTCAGTAATCACCGGCAAAACGTGAATTTCAATGCCTGAATCAATTTGGTTTTATCTTGATTCAGAACTAAACAATATTCATGATAGCCTTTTTCGTATCCATCCCAATTGCCCTTATGAATTCCTCTAGCGAAGATAGCGGAACGATATGGCTTATTGTGTCCTACAGTTATCCAACCATACATAATTTAAACCTCATTAAAATTCTTAGAACCAATGATCAGCTGCTTTATCATCATTAGCATAAACAATTACTTCTACTCCAATACCCAACATTTTTCGATGATCCTTATCCCACCAATGAAAACCTCGTAAAATATTTGAATTTAACGAATATCCTCGCCAATCTTTTCCATAAAAATTCAATCTTTCGGAATATACATTAGGATCTCGTAAGATTTGTATCCAAGGCTGTAAAAATATTTTCTTTTGTCTTAAATGCAACGGACGAGGATCTTCAGTTTTCCAAGATAAATACGCAACGGCTACGCCCCAATCCTCAGAATCCCTTTTTGGAGCTGGATCATAAGGTGCCAATAAAATTTGACTTCAATCATAATTTTTTCCGTTTTGTTAACTATTCATTACTACTTAAAAAATCATCCAATTCATACGAAACCTTAACTACTTTTTTAACGTGAAGTTGGTATTTAATTACTAGATCAACCAATTTATCGCCATCAATCAAAGTGATAACGCTTGTGCCTGTCCGAGCCTTTTTAATTGCTCCTCTAGTGAATCCTGAAGTAGTAATGAAGATGCCATATTCAGCTCTGTAACTATCCATTGCTCCTCTAAATTTATCAATTTCAGGAGCTTGAACTAAACTGCCGTTCCAATGTTTGGCTTGAATTGCTACTCTAGTAGTTCGAAAATCATCGGTTGTGATATAGCCATAACCGTCTAATCCACCATCATTACTTTTCTTAACGCCAATTTTATCTGACATTTCTACATGCATTCTATTTACTAAAGCACGGCAGAACAATTCAAACTTATAAGGATTCAAATTATTAATAGCATCAGCTATTCTTTGACGATCATCTTCATCATCAGTTTCATTATTCTTAATATCATCGGTCAATTCAGCATCTACTTCTTCATTTGTAGATACTTCTGTTTGTGATTTGTTTTTATTCTTTTTAGATTTTTCCGCCCATTTAGGCAATGAACGTGAATAAACTAAATCTGAGAGTTCTTTTGCGGTTCCTGAATAGTTTCTTCCCTCTTTAGTTAGAACTATCCATCCTCTTTTTGGACGTGTTAAAAAGCCTGCTAAGATCAAATTAGATATAGCAAAATTATATGGAAAATTAAAAGGATGGTAAGTATTACCCTTATCAGATGTTCTAGTTTCAGTTAACACATCTTCAGGAAGATTTTCATCATTCTTTACAATATCTTTCTTAACTTTCTTGGTACTACCTTCCCCACCAATATTTTTAAGTTCTTGAATAATCGGTAGCATTAAATAGGCTTGTTGTTCTCCACGATTTAATTCATTAAATGGTTTCATTCTTTTTTCCTTACGTAAACAATCTCTTACATATATTTTACTTGATTGTGTCTTCTTTTTTAAAACAGAAATAAAAATCAAAGAAAAAGGATTAAGCAAATTGTTAGTTGCTTAATCCTCAAAACTATTTTTCTACAAAAAGGTTTTCTCGTTGTAAAAATATTTTTTATATTGTAATATTCTTGATCTATAATTTGAGTTAAACTGAATAAGTTTTAAAGAATACTATTGTCGTCTAGGGGAGAAAAGATTTGACAATGGTATTTTTTATTCACCCATGACAAGAACATGGCAAACTCTATTTCTGTCTCTGTTTTGGTCCCAATCTACAAAGTAAATATAACCAACAGAACCAGTAAGCATTTCACCATCTTTAATAGCAAATGTTTGATTACCACCAAACATAGAACCTCTTACGTGAGCATCACCATTTAAAATTGTACCTGGATCTGCAGGATAGTTTGGATCCTTCTTTGCCAATTCTTGTAAAAATGCTACATGTTTTGGACCTGGATATCTATAGTTGGTATTTTCAGAAAGTTCTCTTGGAACAATCTTGTCCAAAATATTATTCAAATCAACTTGAAGGAATTCATCCCCATTAAAGTCCTTGTCATGAACAAATTCTTCAAATAAAACTGAACAAGTCGTATGTGATGTTTGAACTAGTACAAGTCCATTCTTCACATTGGACTTTTTAATAATGTCTTTTACCTGATCAGTAATATTAACGTATGTAACTCTGGATTGAGTTTTTAAATTAATATCTTCTTGATAAATTTGCATCTTGAAACCTTCCTATTTGAACTTAACTAAAGCTTCCATCATTTCTGAAATTTTTCCCTCCCAACTTGGAGCTTTAATAATGCCACTAGTACCACCAGTACCATCAGCACCTAATTTCATAATCTTCTCAACATCTGCACCTGTACTTACACCGGCAGCTTGCATAATTAAAATATTAGGGTTAACTGCTCTTACTGCTTCTGTAGTTGATTGGATATAATCTTCATTACTACTATTTCCAGTACCAATTAAACTATCAGGTTCGCAGATCATTACATCAGGATTCAATTCAGCAATGGCTTTACATTGCTCAACTGTATCTGAACAAACAATGGTAATCAAACCTACTTCTTTAGCACGTTTAATTGTCATGTCAAGTTCAGCAATAGTTAATGGCTTTTCAGCGTGATTTAATACAACGGCTTTAATACCTTGATGTACCAAAGCCTCTGGCAAAACATGGCCCATGCCTCTTCCAGGCTTTAATGAATCCATATGTTGTGCCGTGATTATTAAATGCTTAGTTTCTTTAGCAATTTCTGGCAAATCAACCAATTGACCAGTAAAAATGCAATCAATATCATATTTTTCAGCTAATTTATCAGATATTTTTGCCATTTTCATAGCATCATCGCCGTACAAATAAGATTTTGGATTAACGATAAAGAATGGTCTTCTAATCTTCATGACTTTGCCTCCTAATTAAATACGATATTGATAATTATTAGTTTCAAAGACATCGTAATAATGTTCACTCAAATCTTTGATGGCTTTTCTTTGTGCAGCAGCCATATCAGGTTCAGTATCAAATTTTTCTTTTTGTGTTGCATGCAAAGAAGCCATAGCTAAATCAGTATAAATATTAGCTTTGGTGATACCTAATTCAGCAGCTTTTCTTAAGTTTTCATCACCAGAAGAAGAACCACCATGCAAAACTAATGGAATATTTAAAGCTTCTCTTAATTCAGATAATCTATCAAAGTTTAATTTTGGTGTACCTGTTTGATAAACTCCATGTGAAGTACCAATTGATACAGCTAAAGAATCTACACCTGTTTCTTCTGCAAATTTCTTGGCAGCATCTACTTCAGTATATTTACTATCATCTTCAGTTGAATTAGTTCCAACATGACCGATTTCAGCTTCAACTACAACACCTCTTGCATGTGCATATTCAACAATGTCTTTTGTAGTTGCAACATTTGTATCGAAGTCTTTATCTGAAGCATCAATCATAACGGAAGTAAATCCTTCGTCAACACCCTTTTTAACAAGTTCAGGAGTAACTCCGTGATCTAAATGCAAGATTACTGGTACTTTAGCTCTAGCGCCAAAGAATTTGCCTAAGCCAAGAGCATCTTCCATTCCAATCTCTGGAGAGTGCTTTTCTGCCCATGCTAAGATTACAGGCAATTTTAGTTCTTCTGCAGCTGCAATTTCTGCACGGATTGAATTACTATCCCAATAATTAAAATGTGGAAATGCATAATGATTTTCTCTAGCATCTTGTAAATAGATTTTTGATGAAACTAACATACTGTTAAGCCTCGATTTCTTCTTTTATTTTGTCATAAACTTTATTTGCACCAACACCGGTCAATAATGGAACACCATTAATAACTTTGTCTTTAACATTATCTGGTACTAAAGTCGTTGAAACGACAACATCGTAATCATCTAGATGATTTACCTCTTCAGCAACTTTACTTTGATAAAGTGTTACCTTTTTATCTAACCCTTGGTCTGCAAGCCAAGACTTTAATTTACCCATTACAACTGTTGAAGTAGCAACACCGCTACCACACATAACCATTAGTTTTTTCATAATTAATTCTTCCTTTCAAAACTGATTTATTCAGCTGTTTTAGCTGCAGCTTCGCGTTTTGCAGTTCTTTGCTTCAACCAAATTAAGAGAAGTAAGGCGATTACAAAAAGAACACCCATACCAATCCATTGGAATTTTTCACCAGTCATTAAGTAAATGAAGTTAGTCCAAAGACCACCATCACTAAGCACTGAAATTGAAGTGTAACCTTTCATATTAAATTTAGCTGCTTTAGCTAAGTTAGTAATAACTGGAGCAGCCCATGTAGTAACATACAAACTGATTACAATATCAACTGCTCCTGCAATTACAGTCTTCAAAATATCACCATCAAATACAGCTGCAAACAATGCAAAGAAGTAAGGTAAGGTTGCTAAATCAAGGAATGGTAATACTCGGTTACCTGGTAAAATTACTGATAAGAAAATAGTAATTGGAACCAAAATAAGTGATGCTGAAAGAACACTTTCTTGTCCAATAGCCAAAGCTGAATCCATACCAATGTATAACTTCTTTCCTGGGAAGTGTTTTTGAACCATTGTATTAGCAGCTTCAGAAATAGGTGTTAAACCTTCCATCAAAAGTGAAACCATTCTTGGCATTAACATCATAACGGCACCCATGTTGACAGCTAATTGTAAGATCTTACTAATATCCATGTGAGCCAAAATACCAATAATTGCACCAATAATGACACCCATAACAGTGATATCACCAAAAATACCTAACTTCTTTTGAACTGTTTCAGCATTAACATGCACTTTGTTGAAACCAGGAATGTGGTCAAATAACCATTTGAAAGGTAATGCGAATACATAACCTGGTGCAGATAATCCGTGTGGGAATGAAATACCGTCAAGTCCGTAATACTTTTGAACCTTCGGAGCACTTAAGTCAGCGAAGAAGTATGTGAACATGGTTACAACAACCATTGAAAAGATACCAAGCCACATGTTCCGAGTTAATAAGTAGATAATTGATCCAGCAAATGCTACATGCCAGTAATTCCATAAGTCGACATCAACAGTTCTAGTCAAACCTAATGCCAACAAAATAATGTTTGTTAAAACACCAATTGGAATTGCAGCGATACCTAAAGCAGTACCATAAGCAATAGCTGATGCTGCTGGCCAACCAACATCAATAGTTTGTAAATGCAAATGATAATTTGCAATCATTAATCTGGTAGCAGGTCCTAATTGGTCACCTAGCAAACCTATAATTAAATTCAATCCAATAAAGCCAATGCCAACAGTTAAACCGGCCTTAAATGCTTTTCCTGGCTTAATTCTTAAGCAGACACCAAATACAAACAAAAGAATTGGAAGGAATACACTAGCACCAAGGTTTATAATCCATTGAACAACTCCCATTTTATTTACCTCTCTAGCTAATTAAATTTAAAAATTCCTCAATTGATTTACATGCATATAATTTTTCTATCTTCGCATCATCTCCAAACAAAGTCATCAAATTTTGTAACATATCAAGTTGTTTATGAGCTTCTTTCAAACATAAAATGAAAATCATTTTTGCTTCTACAACTTCTGTGTCACTACCCATTTGTCTAAATTGAATTGGTTTATTTAAAGATATAAATCCAATTTGATCTTCATTGACAAATTCAGGATCAGTATGTGGAATTGCCACGCCAAAACCTGATTCAAGTTTTAAACCTGTAGGGAAATTTTTTTCTCTTTTCTTTATAGCTGCCAAGAAGCCATCATTTACTACACCTTTAGCTAGCAAATTCTCGTTTAATTTTTCAAAGATTTCATCTTGCGTTGCAATATCTTGATGAAAAAGAATTACTTCTTTTGAAAATAATTTTCTATCTAATTTCATTTCTACCCTCCTTTAGTTTTCAATAAAGTCTTCTAATTTAGATAAGTGATCTAATTGATGTTCCGGATTAACAACAATTATTACTAATTTGTTAATATTAAATTTCTGATGCAAAGTCATTGAGGAATAACTAAAACTTCGATTCAAATTAATATAAAGAACCATATCATGTTGTACCAATTTATCTTGTATATGCATTGACAAAACTGTCGATGACATTAATCCTTCGCCTAATTTATTTCTCACATCAATATCTTGAAGGATTGCTTTTTTCGACAATCTTGGTTCTTTCTTCATAATTAAATCAGAAATCTGATCAATCAGATTTGATTGATTTGTGTAAGAAATTTTTTCAAAACGTTCATCAATTTTCATTTTTCTTACTCCAAATTTCATTAACTTTTCGTTCAACAATTTCTTGATCTTTCTGTGTAAATAATGCATTTACAATGACAGAAGGAACATTTATTTTGTCAGAGACTTTTACTGTTGAAATTATTAAATCAACATCATCTTTATTAACACTTAAGTCATTATTTGAAGTTACAGAAACTATATTGAAATTTGGAAAAACATTTTGAACTTTTATCCGCAATAGTTCAGAGGTACCAATACCTGTTGAGCACATTATTACCACATTAACTTGCTTTGATTTGCTTTCAATCGCTTGTGCAAAATATAAAGTCAAATAACCTATTTCATTGTTATCAGGTTCAGTCAAATCAAATTTTGGAAAAACTTGTGCTGAAACTTCTTTGATAACGTTAAATAAATCTGTATATTCCATTTTTATTTGCTCAAGCAAATTATTATTAATATGAATATTATTTTTTAACCTCTTTATAAGAGGTTCCATGTGCTTCTCTAGTTCATTGATGATTCCAATAAAATTACATCCCATTTTGTCGGAAACCTGTTCAACTAGTTCATTAGTGATTTGCATTACTTGATCTGAAATATTCTCGGTAATTGAATCATCACCAAATCTAGAAGACACTAGATATTCGAAAATCGTATCCGCCTCATTATCTGGAACATTTTGCTTCAAATAATGACTGATATCTGAAACAACTTGTTCACTTACTTCATATAAGAACGTTTTTCCAGTTATATCTTCTTTACCAATCTCATTTCGACTAAGTTCAACAAAATTACCAGCCTTTCTCAATCGCGTAATCAAGATATAAATATGTGAGAACAAATTTACATTATATACGCGTGGTGCTAGTTGTTTAAATTAACCAAATAGCCTAGATTATAAGTTAAAAT
>NZ_AYZC01000022.1 GCF_001436775.1 Lactobacillus acetotolerans DSM 20749 = JCM 3825 | reverse complement strand
CATATAAAAAGACCTCCTGGATTAGACTCTTCGTCTAGTTCAGGGGGTTAACTTCAGTTTTTAAAATTCGATTTAATTCTTTTTATTCTTCTTTTTTAAATCTTCTTTAACTTCTTCATCAACACCCTCAACTTTTTTAGGACGCATGGTTGGGAAAAGCAGAACATCACGAATAGCTGGTGCATCAGTTAAAAGCATAACCAAACGGTCAATTCCAATTCCTAAACCACCTGTAGGCGGCATACCATACTCCATTGCACGAAGATAATCTTCATCTATTAAGTCGGCTTCATCGTTACCAGCAGCACGTTCTTCCATTTGTGCTTCGAAACGAGCACGCTGATCATCTGGATCATTTAATTCTGAAAAGGCATTACCGTATTCTTCACCCATAATGTAAATTTCAAAACGATCAGTAAACCTCGGATCATCGGCATTCTTCTTTGCCAGTGGTGAAACTTCTACCGGATGACCATAAACAAACGTCGGGTCAACGATGGTATCTTGACAATACTTTTCAAAGAAAGCATTGATAATATGACCAACTTTCCAGAATTTTTCAACCTTAATATCATGATCTTCAGCAATCTTAGTAGCTTCTTCAAGTGACATTGGTTTCCAAAAATCAATCCCGGTCTTTTCTTTAATCAAATCAACCATGTGTACACGACGGAAAGGCTTACCTAAATCAATCTGAGTTCCTTGGTAAGTGATCTTACCATCGTCAGTAACGACTTTAGCTGCAGCACGAATGATGCCCTCAGCCTCATCCATAACATCATGGAAATCCCAGTAAGCTGCGTAACTCTCCAACTCAGTAAATTCTGGGTTGTGTTGGGTATCTAAGCCTTCGTTTCTAAATACACGGCCAATTTCATAAACCCGTTCCATATCACCAACAATTAAACGTTTTAGTGGTAATTCCAACGCAATTCTCATGTAAAGGTCAATATCTAAAGCATTGTGGTGGGTCTTAAATGGACGAGCTTCAGCACCACCAGGAATATTGTGCAGTACAGGAGTTTCAACTTCCAAGAAATGTCTATTATTCAAATAATCACGAATAGCTTGAATAATTTGTGTACGATGTACAAAACGCATGTAACTCTTACGGTTGGTGATTAAGTCAAGGTAACGTTGACGATAAATTTGTTCAACATCCTTTAAACCATGATATTTATCAGGTAATGGACGAAGGGCTTTAGCTAGGAATGTCACGTGGTGAGCACGAATAGTTAACTCCCCAGTATCAGTTTTCATGACCTCACCATCAATACCTAAGAAATCACCAATATCGGATTTCTTAAATATTTTATAGTTGTCATCACCAACTATGTCTTTACGTACGTAAATCTGAATCTTACCGGTACGATCATATAAGTCTGCAAAACCTACTTTGCCCTTACCACGTTTAGCAAGCATTCGACCGGCAATTTTGGTTTTAGGCATATCATTATTTAATTCTTCTTTATCATCTTTGCCATACTTCTTTTCCAAAGTACTAGCCAAATCTTGACGATCAAATTTTCGAGCACCATACGGTTCAATACCCTTATCACGCAGTTCTTCTAACTTCTGGCGACGAACTCTTAATTGGTCATTCATTTCATTCTTTGCCAATTTTTCTTTCCTCCATTACTTGTTCAATACAGTACATCTTGCTTTACGCTGAGCTTGACGTTTCTCATAATCATCAACAAAATTATCAAGTAAATCATAAACTTCTTGACGCGTCCAAACCTCATTTATTTTAGCACGAGTACGGGCTGAACGGGGAAGTCCTTTCAAATAGTATGCGGCTTGCTGACGAAATTCAGGAACTGCAACTTTTTCACCCTTTAACTTGACTAGCCCATTTAGTTGGTGTTTAGCAGTTGCTACCCGTTCACGTACAGTTTGTGGTTGCAACTTTTCACCAGTATCCAGGTAATGAACCATGTCTTTCAAAATCCACGGATTACCCAGTGCAGCTCGACCTACCATTACCGCTGTTGATCCAATTTCATTCAATGCTTTTTTAGCAAGCTCAGGCGTCTTAATATCACCATTAGCTACAAAAGGAATATCAAGTGCTTGGGCAACATCGTGCAATGTCTCCCAATCAGCATGACCTTGATACATTTGTTTACGGGTTCTGCCATGCATGGCAACCATACTGGCACCAGCCTCTTGAGCAGCCAAAGCGTTTTCTACGGCAAAAATATGTTTACGATCCCAGCCAATTCGCATTTTAACGGTAACTGGTTTCTGAACATTTTGCACAACTGCATGTACCATTTGGTAAATTTTATTTGCGTCAAGCAGCCACTTAGAACCAGAATCAGTTTTGGTAACTTTAGGTACAGGACAACCCATATTGATATCAATAATATCAGCAGCAGTGTGCTGATCAACATATTGCGCAGCTTGAAGCAGAGTCTCTTCCGTACCACCAAAAATTTGGATACTCATCGGGTGTTCCCGTGGATCAACCCGCATCATTGATAACGTTTTTTTATTACGATAAATAATCCCATGATCAGAGATCATCTCACAGACAACTAAACCTGCCCCGAATTCTTTACAAACCACCCGAAAAGCAGAATTCGATACTCCTGCCATCGGAGCGACCACAACTCGATTAGGAATGGTCACGTCACGAATTTTCCAACTATTATCCACCAAATCATCCTTTCAGATACTCTAATATAATAACAAAAAAGCCCATGAGGACAAAACTTAGAGCCATAAAAAAGGTGCTTAGTATTCCTTATCCGACTTCTTTTTAGCTAAAATATCCTTTAATTCGTCCTCTGTATAATGGTACTGATTGTTGCAGAAATTGCATGTAAGTTCTGCCCCATGATCTTGGTTAATCATGTTTTCAAGCTGATCAATTCTTAAAGTTTCTAAAATATCAGCGTATTTTTCTTTAGAACAATCACATTTAAAAGCAACATTGTCCTTTTCAAGGAGTTTGCAATCTGTACCCAAAATCTTACGAGCTAAATCTTCTGGCGTCATTCCATCTAAGAAGGAGGATGACAATGCTGGTAAAGCCTTAATTCTCTTAATTGTTTTATCAATTAAACCATCACTAGCACCCGGAAGAGCCTGTAACATAAAGCCACCAGCTTCGCCGATACTATTATTAGGATTAACAAAAATGGATAATCCAACCGCAGATGGAATTTGTTCGGATTTTGTTAAATAATAAGCAAAGTCTTCAGCAATTTCACCAGATACAATTGGGACTTCCCCTGTATATGGTTTCTTCAAGCCTAGGTCCTTGGTAACTTCAAGCATACCTTGACCCACACCTTTTTTAACATCAATATGCCCATTCTTCTTAGGTGGTAAAGCAATATGTGGATTCTTGACATAACCTTTTACAGTTAAATCAGACTTAGCTGTAGCAACAGTTGGACCTACAGGCCCATTACCCAAAAGACGAACTGTTAATTCTTCCTTATCCGTTAATTCAGCACCAGCAAGTAAAAGTGCACCGACTAGGGTTCTACCTAAAACCGCTGAAGAAGTCGACCAGATATCATGGCGTTTTTGGGCTTCTTGGACTACACCCTTAGCAGTAATTGTTAATAAACGTAAATTTTTTGTCTTATCAATAGACTTAACTAAATAATCACTCATTAATCGTTCCCCTAAAAAAATAGAGCCTTTAGCAGGCCCTATTTATTAATTTCTATTTATTGTCATCAGAAGGATGATCATCTGTTTTATCAGAATTAGAATCAGCATCTTTTGGCTTTTCAGGATTTTCTTTTTCTACGGATTCATTCTTTTCTGAAGGAGTTTCTAATTCATCTTTATCTTCTTCAGTTTGTTCCGCATTTTTATCCTTATTCTCAGCCTTAAGAACCTGTTTCTTTTCAGCAGCTGCCTTAGCTTCCTCATAAGTTGAAGCTTTGGATTCACTTGGATATTCTTCCGCGTTCTTTTCAGGCATCTTACCAGTCTTATATAAAGACATAATCTGCTTTTCATCCAAAGTTTCGTACTTAAGCAAGGCCTCAGCAATTATCCTATGCGTATCACGATTGTCTTCAACAATTTCAACCGCCTTAGAATGAGCCTCATCCAAAAGCTTTTTAACAGCTTCATCAATCTTAGCAGAAGTTGCCTCACTGTATGGCTTCATGTTATAAGGATTGGTTTCGCCTTCTTTTTCAAGTTCAACCATTCCCAAAGATTTAGTCATACCGTAATTTACAACCATGCTGTGAGCAATCTGGGT
Organism: Lactobacillus acetotolerans DSM 20749 = JCM 3825; assembly: GCF_001436775.1. GTDB lineage: Bacteria > Bacillota > Bacilli > Lactobacillales > Lactobacillaceae > Lactobacillus > Lactobacillus acetotolerans. The sequence goes on along the minus strand of NZ_AYZC01000022.1, from coordinate 22,869 downwards.
GGCCTGCTCAAAGTCATTTGAAGCACCAGTAGATTTATCACCTACTACTACTTCTTCACCTGCACGACCTCCCATTAGTCCAACAAGTTGTTCCATTAACTGCTTCTTAGTCAAAAGGAATTGATCATCCTTTGGCAGCATAATGTTATAACCTCCTGCACGACCGTGAGGAACAATGGTAACTTTACGTACCGTTCTCGAATCGCTCAAGACCAAACCACAAATTGAGTGACCAGCCTCATGGAAAGCAACACGTCGTCTTTCTTTCTTAGAAATAAGACTGTTTTTCTTTGCCGGTCCTGCAATGACACGGTCTTCCGCCTCATCAATATCTGCGGCAGTAATATGCGTTCCATTACGCCGAGCAGCAAGCAAAGCAGCCTCATTCAAAAGGTTAGCCAGGTCAGCACCAACAAAACCAGGTGTTTGACGGGCAACTTCCTTTAAATCTACATCTTCTGCCAATGGCATGTGTTTAGCATGAACTTTTAAGATAGCTTCACGACCACGAACATCTGGACGGCCAACCAAAACTTTTCGGTCAAATCGACCTGGACGAAGTAAAGCTGGGTCCAAAACATCAGAACGGTTAGTTGCGGCAATAACGATAACACCTTCATTGCCTTCAAATCCATCCATTTCAACCAATAATTGGTTTAATGTTTGTTCACGTTCATCGTTTCCGCCGCCCATGCCGCCGCCACGGCGACGACCAATAGCATCAATTTCATCAATGAAGATAATACTTGGTGCATTCTTCTTAGCATTGTTAAACAAGTCACGTACACGGCTAGCACCGACACCAACAAACATTTCAACAAAGTCTGAACCAGAAATTGAGTAAAACGGAACGTTGGCCTCACCGGCAACAGCCCGAGCAAGTAAAGTTTTACCAGTACCAGGAGGGCCTTCAAGCAAGACCCCTTTTGGAATCTTTGCACCTAATTTAGTATATTTAGCTGGATTCTTTAAAAATTCAACAACCTCAACTAATTCTTGCTTTTCTTCTTCTTCACCAGCAACATCAGAGAAACGGACCTTATTCTTAGACGGATCCTCTGGCTTAACATGTGAACGGCCAAAATTCATAATTCCGCCGTTACCGCCACGACCAGCACCAGACTGGCTCATCATCATCCATAACATGACGATAAATAGGATAGTTGGAACAAGCATTACGATTGTTGAAATCCAATTACCAGACTGTGATTCTCCCTGGTTAGTCATTCGGGTACTATTCTTTTGTGCTAGGTTTTGAACTTTCTTCACACTAGCATCATTTTGAAGCATAGTAGTTGAAAAGCTCGTTACCTTTTGACTACCGGAGCCACTATTAAAGAAGTCAAAACTATTCTTAGATTGACTCTTAGATTTTTGTGCTTTTTTATAACTCCCTGACACAGTGTAGACACCATTAGCAGGTTGAACACTAAAGTTCTTAACTTTGCCCTGGTTTAAATCCTTAACAAACTCTGAGTAGCTAATATTTTGACTACTGCTAGAGCTGTTAGATCCACCAAGTGCCCAATTGATTCCCCATAGGAGCAGAAGGAACACAACTATATAGAACAAGCCGTTTGAAAACAGCCGATTCCGGTTATTCTTCATAAAAAACCTCCGCAAAGTTTCTAAAGATATACGATTAAAAGTTTAACACAAATAATCACATTGCCCTAATATTTTAAAATATCTTATTTATTTTTTCAGAGCATATATATAATAATGCTTGTCAATGTTGGTATAAACCTGATTTTGATAAGTTTTTTCTACAAAGACAGGCGCATTATTTGCATAAATTGTTAAACAATATGGGCGCAAATTAATTGGAATCCCTGCTTGAGCAAATTCTTTCTTATTCTTTGCATGTTGCCCATTTTTTAGGGACAACTTAGCCCCCTTTTTTAATGGTCCAGCGTAGAAAGTTTTATCTGCAGATAAATAGAAATCACCAACTAATTCTAGGTCCTTCTTATTATTAGTTAAAACAAAAGCTCTGCCATTAAACGTAAAAGCTTTGTCTATTTTAATAGGAAAAGCTTTGTTTACTAGCTTTAAATTGTCCTTGATTAAGTAAAAACAATCTTGGTAATCAATTAAGTTAAAACTGGCTAAATTTTCGTTAACCCGGATATGCCATTTTTGCCAAATAAAGTTTTGCCAGTAATATAACTTCTCTTTTTTGCTTAAATCAGCTAATTCAGATTTATCTAACCTATACGCAACACCCAAAAATAATTTAGGGTGCTTAATTTCATAAAATTTCTTACCTACTAAATCAGTTAACAGGTTAATGTTCTCACTAAAACGTAAAGCATTCTCACCAATATTAGGATTTTCTTTTTTTAAGAGCGGTACGACATGATGGCGTAAACGATTACGCATCGTATCATCCTTAAAATTAGTTTCATCGTCAATAAAGGAGACATTATTTACCTGATCATACTTACGCAACTCAACCTTTTCATAACCAAGCAACGGTCGCAACAAGATTGTGCCTCGCATATTGCCTACAGCCTGTAAGCTGTTCATCTCGCTAGGATTACCGGAACGAATAAATTTAAGCAAAATATTTTCCAATAAATCATCACAATGATGTGCCGTGAGCAAGTAATCGCCATGCCTTTTCTTCGTTATTTCCGTCAAAAAAGCATAGCGATATTTTCGTGCTGCAGCTTCAATTCCAATTTGCGGCTGCAACTTTTTATTCCATTTTTTATTAACAAATGCAATATTATTTTGCGCACAATATTGTTTAATTAATTGCGTTTCTTGGTAACTATCAGCACGCAACTGATGATCAAAGTGCGCAGAAATTATCTGCAAATGATACTTTTTCTTTAAATTATTTAGCATATCTAAAAGGGCCATCGAATCTGGCCCCCCACTCGTTGCTACGACAAATACTTTGTCTTGCAACGATAAATTATGCTTTTTAAAAAAATTAATAAGCCGCATTCTTAGACAATTCTTTTCGCAACTGTTTAATTTCAGTTTGTGCATCCTCAGCAGTCTGGGTTAATACCTTGATAAAATCCGCTGGCCTAGTATGTGAAAACTGATTGCTAGGATCTACCAATTTCGGATCATTAACCCGCATTAATGAGAGGCTTAATCGCCCCTTATGATTATGCATAATCACCACATGGATCTCTTGACCTTTTTGATAAAGACGTCTTTCACGTTCCCAGTTATTACCAAAATCACTGTGGTGAATCAACCCTGAACGTCGCCCTGGCAGTGTCACAAAAATGCCTAAATCGACAATATTATTAATTACACCGTTAACACGTTGTCCAACTTGATACTTCATTATTAATTATCATTTTCTTCAGGTACGTTGTAAATTTTTTCATTGGGTTTGGAATAATAAAACTTGTAGCGAACAAGTTTAGCCACGTAATCTGGATCTTTTAAGTCGTCACGCTTAACTGACAAATCCTTATCTTGCTTCTTGACTTTAGTTAAAGATTCTTTAGAAGCTTGGACTTGATTATTAATTCTATTTGTCTGGGCAACTTTAACAGAAATTTGTATACCCAAAAAGACAATTAAAATTGAAAAAATTGCAATTATTCGATTACGCCGAACACGGTGAATCTCTTTTTCTCTTTTATCTTGTTTACGTTTTAAGCGTGCTTTTCGCTCTTCTGGACTAAGCGAATTATAGATACGTGGTCCTTTCATTCTTTATCCCCTACTTGTTAAATACAATACTAGCTTAATTATAACAAGACCACCTATAAATGTCATTAATCAATTAGTTCATATAATTCGCTGGCTTCAGATTTTTTGGTAGTTTCTCGAATATTACGTACCTTAGCCTTAATTTGACGTTTACCATAGCCTACCTCGATAACGTCGCCAACTTTTACATCATAACTTGATTTAACAACCCGGCCATTAACTTTAATTCGGCCTTGATCAGCCATTTCTTTGGCAATTGGCCTTCTCTTCACTAAACGTGACACTTTTAAAAATTTATCAATTCTCATTATTAACACCTTTATCTTTGAATAATATCACTTGCTGCACCTAAAAAGGTGGATAATTCATTGAACAACATTCGGTTACTTTCTTTTTCTGGCAATTCTAAAAGAACGACCAAACGCTTTTCATGGGTCATGTTGATCCTTGCCTTCAAAGAGACATGTTCCAAAGCTTTAAATATATTCGGGCCCTCAAGTTCATGCGAAGCATGGTTATTAAATTCAACCTTAACCCGATTACCAGTTTTAATCAGATTGAGCACCTGTGCGTAATCTGCGTCAATCTTTAAACCAGAAATTGCTAACAAGTTCTCGACAGCAGGAGGATAATCACCAAAACGATCAATTAATTCATCTTTAATCTTATCTAATTCATCCTGATTATTGACCGCTTTAATCTTTTTATAAAATTCGATCTTTTCTTCCTGATCTGCGATATAAGAACCCGGAATATATGCTTCTAAGCCTAAATCAATTTCTGCATTAGACTTACGAACTTTCTTCTTACCTTTACGTTCCTTAATGGCATCGCTCAACATTTGGGTATACAGATCATAACCAACACTATTAATAAAGCCATGTTGCTGAGCACCCAGCATGTTACCGGCACCACGAATAGATAAATCACGCATAGCAATCTTAAAGCCGGAGCCAAGTTCAGTAAAATCACGGATAGCGTCAAGACGTTTTTCACCAATTTCAGTTAGTACTTTATTAGGCTTGTAAAGGAAATACGCATAAGCCAAACGGGCACTACGGCCAATTCTACCCCGCAGCTGGTAAAGCTGGCTCAAGCCATAATGATCGGCATCTTCAATAATCATAGTGTTAACGTTCGGCATATCAATCCCCGTTTCAATGATCGTCGTTGTTACCAAAATATCAAACTCCCGGTTCAAAAAGCGGTAGAGGATATCTTCCATCTGATTTTGATTCATTCGGCCATGAACACTGGCAATCCTTGCGTTAGGAATTAAGCGTTGCAAATCGCCAACAACTTCACCAATATCACCAACACGGTTATGCAGGTAAAAGACTTGACCGCCACGCTGCATTTCCCGTAAGCATGCGTCTTTAATCACACTTGGAATCTGTTCCATAACATAGGTTTGAATCGGATAACGATTAGCCGGTGGGGTTTCCATAACGGACAGATCCCGCACACCTACCATTGACATATGAAGCGTACGAGGGATTGGTGTTGCCGTTAAGGTTAAAACATCAATATTAGCCTTCATCTTTTTCAGCTTTTCCTTGTGCTTAACACCAAAACGCTGCTCCTCGTCAACGATTAAAAGACCTAAATCTTTAAATTTAACGTCCTTGGACAAAAGGCGGTGGGTCCCGACGACTAAATCAATCTTTCCATCTTTTAAACCTTTAATAATTTTTTTAGACTCTGCCGGTGTTTGAAAACGGGACAGCATCGCAAAATTAACGGGAAAGCCTTTGAAACGATCCTGAATCGTGTTGTAGTGTTGCTGAGCCAAAATTGTCGTTGGTACCAGGAAAGCAACCTGTTTATTATCTTCAATTGCCTTAAATGCAGCTCGAAGTGCTACCTCAGTTTTACCAAAGCCCACATCCCCGACCAGGAGACGATCCATCGGTTTGGGCTGTTCCATGTCAGCCTTTACTTCTTTAATCGAGCGTAATTGATCAGGAGTCTCAACATAAGGAAAGGCGTCATCAAACTTTTTTTGCAAATCATCATCAGGTGAAAAAGCAAAGCCTTTTTCTGATTCACGCTTTGCATACAGGTCAATCAGGTCATCAGCAATGTCTTCAACCTTAGACTGAACCTTACGTTTAGTTTTGGCCCATTCACTGCCACCTAACTTATTAATATGTGGCTTCCTACCTTCTGAAGCAACATATTTTTGAACCAAGCCAAGCTGGTCAGCGGGAACAAATAACTGGTCTCCATGTTGGTAGGTAATGGTTATGTAATCACGTTTTACCCCATTACTCGTTAAAGTTTTAATGCCTTCAAAACGACCAATACCGTGATTAACATGGACAACGTAATCCCCTGGTTTTAATTCGGTATAATTACGTATCCGCTGCGCATTTTCTAAAGTTTTAATCCGCCGTTTATGCCGGGGACGCTTATTAAATAATTCTCTTTCAGTTAAATAGACTAAATTAATGCTGGGGAGGACAAATCCACTAGCAAAAGAGCCAACCACAATTTGTGTTTGCCCCGCAATTAAATCAGTACTAGAAACAACCGGTACGTCCAAACCAAACTCTGCCATTGTTTGCGTCATCTGCCGCGAACGTTTCTTATTGTCTGCTTGCAGAATAACGGTTTGACCCTTCTTCTGGTATGACTCTATCTCCGTCTTAATTAATGGCATCTGGCTAAAGAATTGCTCTGGCTCACGTGTCTGCCAGTTAAACATCTGTCCCAAACGAATGCGGCCCATACTTCTCTGAAACAGTGAAAAGTAAATATGGTGGTGCGTATCTTTAGACCAAATTTGTTCAAAATTAGCCCGCAATTCTTGTCCTGGAAGCATTGCACCCGTCTTTAACTCATCATCAACGAAACCGGCATTTTGCTGATCGACCGTTTTAACTGACTGGTTAATCAACGGCCAATCATCGAGTAAAACCATTCCATCCTTAGATAGATAATTTAGTAAACTGCTTGGATTTTTAATTAAAAAATCTACTAGAAATGCATAATTTTTAGGTAATCCTCCGGCATTCAATTCATCCAATGCTTCAGTAAAATGATCTTTTACATCTTTTTCTGGAGCCGGTGCATCTTTCATTAACTTAGTAATGGTTTGCGCTGCATTTTTAATATCTGCTGCTGAAAAGACCCGATCTTGAGCGGCAGCAACAGTAACTTGTTTAAGTTCCTTCTTGCTACGCTGACTAGCCAGATCAAACTCTTTAATTGTATCGATCTCGTCACCAAAGAATTCCATTCGAACTGGATTTTCACGATCCAGTGGATAAATATCTAAAATATCCCCACGAATGGCAAATTCTCCGGGCTTAGCGACTAAACTATCCCGACGATAACCTAATTGAACCAGCCAATTATTTAAATCATCTAATTTATATTCTTTACCAGAGGCAAAGACCCGCTTCGAAGCAGCAAAATTCTGTGGCTTTGACAATTTATACTGCAAAGCCTGCGGTGTTGTAACAACTAATCCGGCCTTCTGTGACAAAAGAAAGTTAAGCGTCTGGATTCGCGCACTTAATTCGTCTGGTGAACTAACGGCAGTTTGCGTTGCAATCGTTGCGTCAACTGGAAAAAGTTGTACGCTCCCATCGGCCATTATTTCGTTTAACTCACCGTATACTTTTTGAGCTTTATTTTCATTTTCCTCAATTAAAATTAAAGGTACATTAAGCTGATCTACTATTTGTTTTACGAGCAGACTAAAAGCACCGGCATTAGCGCCAGTGATCAGTGAATTCTTTACCCTTTTAGTTTTTTCAATAAAATTATTTAAATCTTGATCTTTTTGAAGAAAATTTGTTAAACGCATTTTAATTATATTTATTCATTAAATACTGACTATCGTGACCAGCAATAAAGTCATCGATAATCTTTACACTAGTAGAAAATGCATCATCCATCAATTTTTGTTGTTCCTCATTAAAGGGGGTTAATACCCAGGAAACAACGCTAGCTTTTTGTGGGTGACGAATTCCTATTTTCAAGCGGTTAAACTTTTCAGTACCTAGGTCACGAACAATACTCTTAATACCATTATGACCGCCAGATTTACCATCTGCACGAATTCTAATCTTGCCAATCGGCATATCCATATCATCATGGATAATTAAAATATCCTCAGGTTTTACCTTAAAGAAATTTGCTACTTGAGCAACCGATCTGCCTGATTCGTTCATAAAAGTTTGTGGTTCAAGCAAAGTTACATCCTTGTCATTTATCTTTTGCTTAGTCCAAAGGCCTTCAAATTTATTTTTATCTAAACTTAAGCCTTTTTCATTTAAGTAATAATCCATTGCCATAAAACCAGTATTGTGCTTAGTTTTATCGTATTTTTTACCTGGATTACCCAAACCTGCAATAATTTTCATTAATATTTCCCCTTGTTGATAGTCTTATTAATGATAGCACATAAATTCAAGTTTCATTTCATTAATACCTTCATATTTGGGACAGCCTTAACAAAGAATAAATAATCATGTTATAATTGCAATTGTTAAATATATCACTAATCAAAAGGAGACATATTATGGTAAAAGATGAAAGACCACATAAAGTAATTCTTGTTGGTGACGGTGCCGTAGGTTCAACCTATGCATTTTCATTAGTTCACCAAGGTATTGCCCAAGAATTGGGTATCGTTGATATTGTTAAGAAGAGAACGCAAGGGGACGCAATCGACTTGTCCGATGCTACTCCTTGGACTGCCCCAAAGCACATCTACTCAACTGATTATTCAGATGCTAAGGATGCCGACATAGTTGTCATTTCTGCTGGTGCTCCACAAAAGCCAGGTGAAAGTCGTCTTGACTTAGTAAACAAGAACTTAAAGATTTTAAGCTCAATTGTTGAACCAGTCGTTGAATCAGGATTTGATGGTATCTTCGTAGTTGCCGCAAACCCAGTTGACATTTTAACCCACGCAACTTGGAGAATGTCAGGCTTTCCTAAGGATCGGGTTATCGGTTCAGGTACTTCCTTAGACACTGGCCGTCTTCAAAAGCTTATCGGTGAAATGGAACATGTTGATCCACGTTCAGTTAATGCTTATATGCTTGGTGAACACGGTGATACTGAATTCCCTGCATGGAGCTACAACAATGTCGGTGGCGTAAAAGTCAGTGACTGGGTTAAGGCTCATGGCATGGGTCAAGACAAGCTTGATGAAATTCATAAGAGTGTTAAGGATATGGCTTACAACATCATTAACTTAAAGGGTGCTACCTTCTATGGTATTGGTACTGCATTAGCTATGATTACTAAAGCCATTCTGAATGACGAACACAGAGTATTGCCACTCTCAGTTCCAATGGATGGACAATATGGTTTACATGATGTTCACATTGGTACCCCAGCTGTTATTGGCCGCAAAGGTTTGGAGCAAATCATTGAAATGCCACTAAGTGACAAAGAACAAAAGTTAATGACTGCTTCAGCTGACCAATTAAAGAAAGTTATGAATAAAGCTTTCAAGGAAACTGGCGTTAAGGTTCGTCAATAATTAAAATTAATTTAACTTTAAAAGTATCTTCTCATAGAAGATGCTTTTTTATTTGCCATACTATTGCTAAAATAGTAATTATACTAATCAGCTAGTAGCAATTTTAATATTTATTTAATTCGAATGCTATCTATGCTATAATTACTTGAAATATTTTTCCATATATGGAGGCAATCTCATGCTTATTAAATCTTTAGTCATTAAAAAGGATTACCTAACAACGGTTAATGAACATGCAACCCTGGAAGAAGCTCTGAAAACTCTTGAAGACTCAGGCTTCAGATGTGTTCCTATTCTAGACGACAGCGGAACAATTTTCCGCGGTAATATTTATAAAATGCATATCTACCGACATAAGTCACAGGGTGGCGATATGAGTCTACCTGTTACCTATCTGCTCAAAAATGCAACTAAGACAATTAAGGTTAACTCACCGTTCTTTAAGGTCTTCTTCACAATTAAAGATTTACCTTATATCTCCGTTTTAGATGAAAATAATAAATTCTACGGTATCTTAACCCACTCACGATTGCTTGATATGTTATCTGACGCTTGGAACATTAAGACTGGTTCTTATGTTCTAACCGTTTTGTCAGATAACTCACGCGGCAATCTGGTAAAAATGTCTAAAATCATTACAAAACATGCTAGCATTGCCGGAGCGATGACTTTAGATGCTGCAGCCGGTGAATTAGACGGTAACTTCGTAAGAAGGACCCTGTTTACTTTACCTGCTGGAGTTTCTGGAGATACACTCAAAACGATCGTAAAGAAGTTAAATCATAAGGGTTATGTTGTTGCCGAAATTGATGATTTACAAGCCGGTATCACCATCATGAGTGATGAAAAACCAGGCGTCTATATTAATCAACCGCGTAACTAAACAATTCTTTATGCAAACAAAAAAAGCGCTTTTTGAAAAAGCGCTTTTTTATTTTACGTAAATTATTTATTGTAATAAACCCGCGGAAGACGATCACTAAGTAAACATGCAACCTCGTAGTGAATCGTATCGACATAATCAGCTGCTGCTTTAATATTATTGGGTGCCTTTGGATCATTTGAAATTAAGACAACTTTGGTACCGACTGGCATTTCATGCGGAAGTAAAACCATAAATTGGTCCATACATACCCGACCAACAATTGGACAATAACTATCGCCAACTTTTATCTTAAAGCCCTGGAATTTACGGATCCATCCGTCAGCATAGCCAACCGGAACGGTTCCAATAATTTTATCACCGTCAGCAACATAAGTTGAACCATAGCCAACACCGTCACCTTTATGAATTGTTTTAACTTGCGTCAGTTCACTTTCAAATGAAAGTGCCGGTTTTAATTTAATATCCGCTTTTAGATCCGGTCCATCAGGATTAGAAGACGGATTCAGGCCATAGATGCCAATGCCAAAGCGGACAAGGTCACTGTGCACTTTTTTATCAAAAATACTTGCAGCGGTATTATCCACGTGAATCCACTTAGGCTTAACCGTTAACAAACTCTTCATATGGTTGAACTTTTTTACCTGAGAATTGAAGTAATCACTATTAGCACTATCTGCTGAAGCAAAGTGAGTAAACATTCCCTCAACAAAGAAAGATTTATTGTTTCCCAGAAACTTATTAGCAGCAACAAATTCCCTGTCTTCATGAAAGCCAATTCGTCCCATACCGGAATCAATTGCTAAATGAATTTTTAACTGCAAATCTTCTTTTCGTAATTCTTTTTCTGCGTCTTTAAGCCATTCTAAATCAGGCACAGTTAATGAAACATTATTGGCTGCGGCAAGTGGGGCATATTCTGGAGAAGTAACACCTAAAACTAAAATTGGTTTTACAATTCCAGCCCTTCTAAGTTCCAGCGCCTCATCTAAAATAGCAACACAAAAACCGCTTGCTCCGGCTTCTGCCGCTACCTTTGCTACAGGAACGGCTCCATGACCGTATGCATTTGCTTTAACAACAGCAAACAACTTTTGCTTGGGTTGTAAATGCTTTACTTCATTTTCAATATTCTGCCTAATTGCACCCAGATCTACCTTCACTGCAGCTGGACGATGTATTCCTGGAACCATTATTCTTTTTCCTCCAAAACTACCAATGTAACAATTTCATGATCATCATGCGTAATACTTGGGAAAATATTCCCATCGAACTTGGTTGAGGTCATCACCGGGTGACCTAATTTATCCCATAAAGTTTCTACGTCTTGTAAACCAACGTATTTCCCTAAACCTGTACCCATTGCTTTAGAAAAAGATTCTTTTAGAGAAAAACGGCCACCTAAGTATTCCACCTTGCGCTTGCCAACCATTTTCTGATACTGGGCAAACTCATTCGGTGTTAACACTTTTTTAGCAAAATTATCACCATGATCAACAATTTTTTTGACCCGAGCAACTTCAACAGCATCAACGCCAACGCCTTTAATCATATTTATCACCTCATAACAATCAGAGTAATTATAATACAAAAAAAGAGTTGTAAAAATTACAACCCTACTTTTACGAAAAATCTTAATCTTTCTTATTTTTAATCACAAATTTGCCACCATGGCCGGAGCCATGACGGGAATGGTTATTATGATAATTGCCATTACGACGGCCATGATAACTATTATGACTGTAGCGTCTGCCACGACCATGACCACCATATCCGCGGCCTCGGCCACCACGGTGTCCACCGCGTCCGTGACCCTTATAAGGTAACGGCTTTTCTGAACTAATCTTCACCTTAACATCCGATGAATTCTTAGAAAGATTCTTCAAAAATGCAGATACTAAATCAACAGCAGAGTAACTGTCGAGCAGGTCACTGGCATCTTGAGTATATTTACTCAGATCATCCTTCATCAAATCTGCAATTTGTGACTTTGCAGCCTTCAATTGACCGTGAAGTGCCTCATCATCTGTAGGTGGTTGAAGTGGGGACATCTTCTTCTTGGTCAGTTGTTCAATTGTCCGCATATAGCCAATTTCATTTGGTGTGACAAAAGTTACGGACATACCATTATTACCGGCACGGCCAGTACGACCAATACGGTGGACGTAAGAATCTGGATCCTGTGGAATATCGTAGTTGTATACGTGCGTTACTCCTGAAATATCAAGTCCACGGGCAGCAACATCAGTAGCTACTAAAATATCCAACTTACCAGCACGGAAACGTTTCAGAACGGTCATTCTCCGTGCTTGTGATAAGTCCCCATGAATACCAGCTGCGTTATAACCACGAGCTCGTAATCCACGGGTTACTTCATCAACACGCCGCTTGGTTCTAACAAAGATAAGAGCCAAATCTGGGTCTTCAACATCAATTAAACGACACATAATGTTGAATTTTTCTGAATCCTTGGCACGAACAAAGTATTGATCAATCAGATCAGCAGTTAAATCCTTAGCCTTAATTCGAACAATTTCAGGATCATGCATAAACTTTTTGCTGATCTTCAAAATAGGTTGTGGAATCGTTGCACTAAAGAGTAAGGTTTGTTTACGGTTCTTAACGTAACTTAAGATACTTTCAATATCCTTAATAAAGCCCATGTCGAGCATTTCGTCAGCTTCATCTAAAACGATAGTGTTGACATCCTCTAAGTCAACCGTCTTCCGCTTAAGGTGATCTAAAAGCCGACCAGGTGTACCTACCAAAATAGCAGGAACATTATGCTTAATTGAGCGGATTTGCCGCCGAATATCAGCCCCACCATAAACTACTTGAACACGGGCATGTTCATCGCGGCCTAAACGGTAGAGTTCTTCTTGGGTTTGAATGGCTAATTCACGTGTTGGTTCAATAACCAATGCCTGAATTGTCTTATGTTGTTTTTCTAAATTTTGTAAAATTGGTAAAGCAAAGGCAGCTGTCTTACCAGTACCTGTTTGTGCTTGACCAATTACGTCTTTGCCTTCTAAGGCAAGCGGAATAGTTTGCTCTTGAATGGGCGTGGTCTCTTCAAAACCCGCACGTTTAATTGCCTTAAGAAGGGCATCATTTAATCCTAATTCCGAAAACTTCACTAAATTCTCCTTATCTAAGCCGATCCAAAACCTTTTCAAGGTGCATCCCGCGAGAGCCCTTTAAAACAACAATGTCGTTCGGCTTAATATCATTTTTTAGATCATCAATCATATGTTGCATTTGATCTTGTTTATAATAATGTAAATGTTCTGGTGCATATTTATCTTGTAGAGCGTCATACAAGTTCTTCATTTCAGCACCGTACAGATAAACCTCGTTAATCACCTGTGGATCAAGGCAATCAGCTAATTTGGCATGAAGAGAAGCAGATTGCTTACCTAATTCAAGCATATCTCCTAAAACGGCAATCCTGCGACTGCCATCTGGTACCTCAATCTGACCAAAACTGCTTACAACAGCTCGAACTGCAGTAGGGTTGGAATTATAAACATCACTCATGATGTCTTCCCCAACATCGCCTTTTTCCCACTCCATTCTGTTAGCAGTAGGGGTAAAGTTGGCTAATGATGAAGCAATTTTTTCGTCACTCTCTCCAAAATGACGCCCGACACAAATGGCAGCCATAGCATTAGAAACATTATGCTTGCCAATCATTGGAATTGAAAACTGTTGGTCAGAATCATTAATGGTAAAAGTTGCGTGGTGTTTATAACTTCTAAAGCCAGTTGCATAAACTGTATCATTTTTTTCAAAACCAAAGGTGGCTTTTGCTTGGTCAACCTTCTTAGCACGCTCTCTTAATAACGGCTCGTCACCGTTATAAATGAATTCACCATCTTCACTTAAGAAGTCCGTGATTTCCATTTTCGCGTCAGCAATATGGGCACGTGTACCTAAGAATTCGATGTGCGCCTCACCAATCATGGTAATAACGGTCACGTCTGGATGGGTCAACTTACTCAAGCGGTGCAATTGACCTGCATGATCCATACCCATTTCCAATACTAAGATCTCAGTATTAGGCTTCATCTCTAATATGGTCATGGGTACCCCAATCTCATTATTATAGTTAGCCTGAGTCTTATGTACATTAAAACGCTTAGACAAAACAGCAGCTGTCATATCCTTGGTGGTTGTCTTACCATTTGAGCCAGTAATTCCAATAACTGTCGGATTTACCTTGCCTAAATAGTAATGGGCTAAACTTTGCATAGCACTGAGTGGATCATCCACTTCGAGTACAGCAATATTATCCGGCTTATTTGGGTGACCCTTCTTCCACAAAGTAGCTGAGGCACCGTTATTGATAGCTCCGGCAACGAAGTCGTGACCGTCCCTTTCACCTTCAAGCGGAACAAAAAGACCGCCAGCAGTGATCTTCCTAGAATCAAAGGCAACAGAAGTAATAATGGTTTGATCGTCACCTTCACAAGTCGTATTTAAAGCTTTGGCAATTTCTGCCAGTTGCATCTTCATTTAACATTTACTCCCAATAAAACAATTTTTATCTAGCAATTATTATACTTGCTTTCATTCATTCTGACAATTCAGTTTCCACGAAAAAAGCAGCCCCAATGGGACTGCTTCCACCAGATCAAAGGTATTACTTCTTGTTGAATCCATATTTCTTGTTGAATTTTTCGATTCGACCATCTGCTTGAGCAAACTTTTGCTTGCCTGTGTAGAATGGGTGTGAATCTGAAGAAACTTCAAGTCTAACTACTGGATAAGTCTTACCTTCATAATCTATAGTTTCTTTTGGCTTCAAAGTTGAACCAGCTACAAATTTAGCACCGGTTGCTGAATCCATAAAAACAATCTTTTGATAATCTGGATGAATGCCTTGTTTCATAATTATTACTCCTTTTGCCATGATCATCTTTCAGATCATAGATTAGTCGATCAACATTTATTACCATAACATCTTCAAGAATCAATTTCAAGATTTTTTATTATATTACTTCCCTTGCTTTAAAACAATATCTGAAGATTTAACTTCCTTGCCAAAGTACGGTTTTAATTCTTGATCATAATCCATGGTAAAGAACCCTTTACTGTTTAGCTTGGTAATTTCTTTATTAGCCCAGTTTAAAAGTGATTTATTTCCCTTCTTAACGGCTGGGGAAACATATTGCTTAGGACCAATACTCTTAATACCGACGGTATATTTAGGATTACGTTTTACCCACGCATACAAGTAAGAATTGTCATCAGCGAGTGCTGCAGCACGCTTATTCTTAATTGCATTAAATTGTTGGGTCTTAGAATCAAATTTAAGCAGGTTAACGTTTTTCTGCTTGGTAAAGTAATTTTCTGCAGTGGTACCTTTAGTTACGATTAAACTCTTGCCCTTTAATTGACTAGCCTTAGTAATTGGCGCCTTCTTAGGAGAAACAACCCCAACTGATACCTTCATATATGGTTTGGCATAGTCAACAACATCTTTACGCTTCGGGGTTACCGTAAAGTTAGCTAAAATTATATCCGCCTTATCTGAGTTCAAAGTATCAACCCGGTTATTAGCATTAACCTGAACGAATTTAACTTTAACACCCATGTCTTTTGCCATTTGCCGAGCTAAGTTAACGTCGTAACCAACACGCTTACCATTTGCATTAACCCAGCCATATGGTGGTAAATCGCCAAAAACAGCAACACGCAAAACACCACGTTTTTTAATCGCAGTTACAGTACTTGAATTCGAATTAGAATTTGAGCCACTACTATTGCTATTATTCGATGATGATCCTTTAATCCCAAAGAAAGCAAAGACAGCAATAATAACAACTACAACTATTCCAATAATAATGTTTCTACTTTTATTTTTCTTCATTTTAATTACTCACCTTTTTATTAAAAATTCATACTATCCAGAAATTCTTGTGCTCGTTTAGTTTTCGGTTTAGTGAAGAATTCTTTGCCTGGGGTATCCTCTAAAATTTTGCCATCTTCGAGGAATAAAACCTGGTCAGCAATTTTAGCAGCAAAACTCATCTCGTGGGTGACAATAATCATAGTCATATGATCCTTTTCGGATAAATCTGACATAATTTTCAAAATTCCGCGAACCATTTCCGGATCAAGGGAAGCTGTAACCTCATCAAACAGCATTATTTCAGGATGCATAGCTAGAGCACGGACAATCGCAATTCGCTGCTTTTGACCACCAGACAGTTCACGTGGATATGCATTCACGTACTTTTCAAGGCCTACCCGCTTTAAAAGTTTCGTTGCCTCTTGTTTAACATCGACTTCAGATCTCTTCTGAACTTTACGCGGTGCCAACAATATGTTTTCCATAACCGTTAAATTAGGAAAAAGATCATAGCTTTGAAAAACCATGCCGATTTTTTGGCGGATATTCTGCCAATTTTTCTCAGTCGGATCAACTTTTTTACCTTCAAAATAGATTGTTCCAGACTTATAATTTTCCAAACCATTTAAACATCTAAGTAAAGTACTTTTCCCAGATCCTGATGGCCCAAGCAAAGTTAAAACTTCACCCCTATTTAAAGTGAAATTGATATCATGTAATGCCTGCCAATCACCATAAAATTGATTTAGATGCTCAACTTTTAAAATTTCTTCTGCCATTTTTTCACCTACTATGTTTAGCTGTCAGTCGTTTAGACCAAGCTGACAAAGGATAATCGATAATAAAATATAAAATAAATATCAGACCGTAAACCCAAAATACTGCATTTGGATATTGTTGGTTATTAGCTTCAATAATTTGCTGACCCACCGCAACGACATCCATGATACTTATCATCATGAGTAGCGAGGTGGTTTTAATCACACGGGTGGCAAGGTTAATTGTTGCTGGCAATTCTAATTTTGCTGCTTGGGGTAAAAGAACGTACCTGAACAATTGCATTTTATTCAAGCCAAGTGCCAAACCTGATTCACGCTGACTTTTAGGCACAGACTCAATTGCACCCCGCACAATATCACTGAATTCTGCTGCTACCCAAAGGGTAAAAGCTAATACCGCCATCCAGCTTGCTGGCCAGTTAACATGAAAGGTCCTTGGCAAGATGTAATAAGCCAAGTAAAGCAAGACAATAGTTGGAACAATTCTAAAGAATTCCAGGTAAAGCCGCAGAACAAAACGAATAACCTTGTTAGGCAATGTCCTAAGGACACCCAATATCGTTCCTAAGGCTAAACCTAATACTAAAGAAACTGCAGCTATCCAAACAGAAGTCCATAAGCCTCCTATAATTCGACTGATATTATTTCCTTCAAGGAAGACATTAATTGCCGAATGAGCCATAACGAACCCTCTTTTCTAGATAACTTAAAATCAATATTACTGGAATCATAATAATTGCATACGCAACAACTAAAACAAATAAGTATTCATTAGAGCGGTAATACATCCCAATTAAATCTAAAGCAGTATTAGTCAATTCAGGAATCGCAATTACTGAGAAAATCGAGGTTTCCTTAATTAAAAAGATAATATTGGCAGCTAGTGCTGGCATACTGAGTGCAAATCCTTGAGGGAAAACAACATAGTGAGCTAACTGAAGATCATTCATTCCTAATGCCTTTCCGCTATTAATTTGACTTGTATTTACTCCGTTAAAGCCACCAGTAAAACCTTCCGCCATGTATGCTCCGCCTAAAAAGATCAAACCAATAATTCCACAGGTTTCAGCTGACATCTTCAATCCTAGTACTGGGAAGGCATAGTATAAGAAGAATAATTGAATAAGCAGCGGCGTATTCCTTGCTAATTCTACGTAGGCCGTAAAAATTTGGCTTAAAATGGGCACCTTAAAGTATTGAATTAAGCTGCTAATGATCCCAACAATTATTGAACCAATTATGCCGACAAGCGACAACCAGCAGGTTAGCTGGAACGCCTTAGCAAAAATAGGCAGACTTTGATCAATAATTTGCCAATTCATTTTTCAACCTCCAATTTCTAGTAAAAAAGGACCTATTCATCACGTGGATTCATAGGTCCTTAAGTTTAAAGGATAAATAAAAGGATCTACGAATTCATTCAGATTCGTAGATCCTTAACATTCAATTAATTGTTAATAGTTATTTAGAAGTACGAATGCTGAAATTTGTTGCATGAGAAATAACGCAGCAAGTGCAACATTCGTTTGCTTTAATAAATACAACAGATTTCATCATTTTATACTTCCTTTCTTACTTATTTTATATAAGTTACTGATTAACTACAAATTATATTATGCTATTACTTACTTTTTGTCAATAATTTCAAAGGATTACTTTTTAACAGCTACGGCAAAAGCTTCATACGGCTTAAGTGTCATCCCTAATAAAGTTTCTGGTAGATCGTAGTTAGAAATTAAAATCCGCTGAATTTCATCAGTTGAGGTGAATCGCTCCTGTTTACTCGATAAATTGGCAACGACGAGCCAGCGTTCGTTACCGAGAACCCGGTAATAAGCTAGAACATTATCATCGGTAGAAACTAATTCAAAATCGCCATTGACGACAATATCATTTTCATGGCGCAGTTTAATCAATTTTTGATAAGTATAAAAAATTGAATTATGATCTGCCAAAGCGTTTTTGACATTAATATCAACATAATTTGGGTTTACATGCAGCCAAGGCATTCCGGTTGTAAAACCGGCTTCCGCATCATCTGACCACTGCATTGGCGTCCTGGCATTATCCCGGCCCTTAACATTAATTGCATGGATTAATTCATCCTTAGAATAACCCTGGGCTAAACGCTCTTTATACATATTAATACTTTCAATGTCTTCAACCTCATCAATACTCTTAACAGGATAATTGGTCATGCCAATTTCTTCACCATTATAAATATATGGTGTGCCGTGCATTAAATGAAGAACGATTGCAAACATTTTAGCGGATTGAACCCGATATTCTTTGTCATTGCCCCAACGAGAAATTACCCGTGGAATATCATGATTCTCCCAGAAAAGACTGTTCCAGGCATGATTAAAATCAAGCTTAGTCTGCCACTTTACCAAAACTTTTTTAAGTTCGCCTAAATTAAGCGGGCGCAAATCCCACTTTTCTTTGCCAGGCTGTTGATCCAATCCTTGGTCTTCGAATTGAAAGACCATTGATAATTCATGGCGAGCAGGATCAGAGTATTCTTCCGCAATTTTAGGGGTAGCATTCCAAGTTTCACCAACCGTCATAACATCCCGATTGCCAAAAGTATTCTTGTTCATTTCTTGGATATAGGGATGCAACATCGGACCGTTTTCACGGATCTTCTTATCTGGATCTTTTCCAATTAATTCGATCACGTCCATTCGGAAACCGCCAATACCCTTATCGAGCCAAAAGTTCATCATGTCATAAATTGTTTGCCGCAATTTAGGATTCTTCCAGTTTAGATCAGGTTGACCGGGAGCAAACAAATGGAAGTAGTACTGACCCGTTTTTTCATCATATTGCCAAGCGGAACCGGAAAAGCCAGATTTCATATCATTTGGTGCGTGACCATCAACGGGATCTCGCCAAATATAAAAATCACGGTAAGGATTATCCTTATTTTTACGAGCTTCAACAAACCATTTATTTTTATCTGACGTATGGTTAACAACCAAGTCCATAACTATCCGAATATGGTGCCTCTTTGCTTTAGCAATCAAATTATCCATATCTTCCATGATGCCGTATTGCGGATCGATCGCTTCATAATCCGAAATATCGTAACCATTATCAACACCGGGAGACTTATAAACTGGTGATAACCAGATAGCGTCAATCCCCAATTTCTCTAAATAGCCTAACCTTGAAATAATACCTTTTATATCACCAATTCCATCACCATTGCTGTCTTGAAAAGACTTGGGATAAACCTGGTATACAACTGCTTTCTTCCACCAAGCTGTCATAAAAAACTCCTATCATTATTAATTTTTTTAATCATTACCTTAATTATCAGGGATAGGAAACCGCTTTACAACATTAATAAGCAATGTTAGCGGTATCAGATTAGAAAAAAGCACAAGAAAAAGCAGCCTTTAAAAATAAAGACTGCTAATAATACTTTTTATTCAATTGGGTGTTTATCCGTTAAAGCTTTAACTGCTCCCTTGACCCCAGTCATTACAACCTGGTCTTCAGAATTGTTTAATACTTTAGCAATTAACCTTGCAACTTCGCGGACATCATCTTCCTTAAAGCCACGACTGGTAACTGCAGGGGTACCGATTCTCAAGCCACTGGTTACAAATGGGCTTCTCTGGTCATTCGGAATAGCTTCCTTATTGGTAGTTATGTTAACTGAATCAAGCAATGCTTGGGCTTTCTTACCAGTTAAACCGGTCTTGGTAATATCAATAATCATTAAGTGATTATCCGTACCGCCAGAAACTACCCGAATATTATCTGCCTTCTTAAATTCATCAGCCATTGCAGCAGCGTTTTTTACCACTTGATTAATATAGCTAGTAAATTGTGGCTGCAAGTCTTCATAAAAGGCTTGGGCTTTGGCAGCAATAACATGTTCTAGTGGCCCACCTTGAGTACCTGGGAAAACCGCAGAATTAATCCTCTTACCTAATTTAAGTGAATTAGAAAGAATCATACCACCGCGTGGACCCCGTAAAGTCTTATGCGTGGTTGTCGTTACAACGTCTGCCACTGGAATTGGACTTGGGTGAGCACCGGTAGCAACTAGACCAGCAATGTGCGCCATATCTACCATAAGGTAGGCCCCAACTTCATCAGCAATATCACGGAATTTTTGCCAATCAATAATACGGCTGTAAGCAGAGGCACCGGCGATAATCAGTTGCGGCTTAACCTTTTCTGCAACTTCGCGAACCTCATCATAGTCGAGTTTCTCGGTTTTTGGATTGAGGTCATAGCTGTATGAATGATACATCTTGCCACTAAAATTGACTTTAGCACCATGGGTCAAGTGACCACCGGCATCCATGCCCATTCCTAAGATAGTGTCACCAGGCTTAAGCAGTGCTTGGTAAACAGCCATATTAGCTTGAGAACCTGAGTGTGGCTGAACGTTGGCATACTTAGCATTGAACAACTTCTTAGCATAATCGATAGCTAATTGTTCAACTTGATCGATGTATTGACAGCCACCGTAATAGCGTTTGCCAGGATAACCTTCAGCGTATTTATTGGTTAAAACTGACCCTTGAGCCTCACGGACAGCATCAGAAACAATATTCTCTGATGCAATCAATTCAATCGTATTTTGTTGCCTTTTTTCTTCGTTATGAATTGCTGACCACAATTCAGGTGATTTTCCTGCGTATTTCAAATAAAGATCTCCTTCTCAACTAGAAATTTAGGACTGTGTAATTATCTAAATTATACCTTATACGGAATTGACTAGCTATGAAGAAGATTTATTAAAAATATTATTTATATATAATATATGTAGATTTAATCACACTCATAAATAAAATAATATTAGAGGGAGTAAATAAAATTTGAAAAAAGCAATTTTCTTTATACTAGATGAATATGCCGATTGGGAAGGTGCATATCTTTCTAGTCAATTAAACCAAAATAAAAATTGGGAAGTTAAAACAGCATCGATTAAAAATGAAGTCACTTCAATAGGTGGATTTAAAACACTCGTTGATTATCAAGTAAAAGATATAACAGCAGACATTAACTTATTAGTTTTAATTGGTGGAAATTCTTGGTCAATTGAGAATGAGCAACTAAGAAATTTAATTGCTGAAAGGTTAACCAATAAAAAGTCAGTAGCAGCAATCTGCGGTGCCGTTGATTACCTTGCTAAAAATGGATTATTAACAAATTTTAAACATACCGGAAATGCACAATACTTGTGGAAAAATTACACCAAATATGTAAATAAGGATGATTTTGAGCAAAAACAAGTAGTAAGAGATCATAACTTAGTTACTGCCAACGGAACAGCACCATTAGAATTTACAAAACAAGTGTTAAAAATGATTAGCTTTAGTTCTGATGAACAAATAAATAAAGATGTTGATCTATATAAATTAGGATTCTATAAATACTGTTCAAAATATGGAAATCCATTTAAATAAATTAATATACCTAATAACGAACAGAGCACCTAGTCATACAACCAGGTGCTTTGTTTATTCCCTATTCGTCATCTTTTATGAATTTTATCTTATTTTTCATCATAAAGTACATGCAGAATCCAAAAGCTAACCCCGCTAACAACCAAATACCAGATTTAAATAAAACAAGCCAACCCGTTTCAAGTGCTTCATTTGATAATAATGGAAAAATATAGCAATTTAATACAAGCATAGTAAAGCCAAAAAATATTCCACTCCAAAAAGATCTATATTTAGCATTTTTAAGTGCTGCTTTGTATTTCTCTTTATTCGTAAATTCAGTTTCTAAAACACGATATTTTTTCAATTTAAAAGTTAAATATGCAGAGTTGAAATATACGGCGACAAATAACAACATTGTTCCCACTGTAATTGTTTGATGCATAATGTCCCAAATAAAGCTAATTAACATTAGCACGACAATTAAGTAATAAGATAGCATGCTATCATTTGCTAAAATTTCATTGATCTTCGACTTTTGGTACTCATCGCGTTTGCCTGGATAACCCAAATAATTTTGCATTAATTTGTTTTTCCAATTTTTCATTTATCACACCAACCTCAGTACTTTAATGGAATAAATTAATAACTATTCTCTATTCGTCATCTTTTATAAATTTGATTCTATTTTTCTTCGTTTTATACGTGTGGTGCTAGTTAAATAAATTATTTATAAAAAAGCCCAACAAAGTTAGACT
>NZ_AYZC01000021.1 GCF_001436775.1 Lactobacillus acetotolerans DSM 20749 = JCM 3825 | reverse complement strand
AGAATAAAAAATCAATCTATGAGAAAGATCTATTTACACAAAAGATTTGACAGTTTCAGCAAGTAGAACTAGAAATGCAGTAGGATTATTTCTATTAGCCAAAGAAATACAAGCTATTATTAGAGGTAAAAGGACGATTAAAAGAGAATATGCAGAATTAGTTTTGTATTCTTTTAAAAGTTGTTGCAAGTAAATTATTCTCTCGTCAGCTTTAATTTTATATAACAATTCGTTTTCAAGCTTTATTTGCACTTTATTGAGTGTTGGTTCAATTTCTGATTTATAAGATTCAATTATTATAAACTCTAGAAAGATCCCTGTTATAAAGAAGCCTCCACCCCAATCATCATAAGGGGTGGTAAGTATTGAAACAATGCCAATAAAAGAGAGTATTGCAGGTAGAAATAACCACCGTACAATTGCGTATGCTTTTCTCATCGATCTGAGTAAATAGAAAGCATCATTTGAGAGATTGCTAAAGGTTCGATTTGTAGAATCAGATTCTTTATATTTTTTCAAAATTTTTTCCTCTGTAAAGTATAAATTTTCATTGATTTTCTAAATTTATTTTAATGCTGTTAGTTATAACTTTAAAGAAGAGTAGTTTAAAACGGAGCTAAATATAAAATAAAAATATCTTTAACTCTAATTGAAGTTAAGGATATTTCTCGTATTTACATTTTTTCTAAGCGTTTGATACGATCCGAAGTGGCTGGGTGTGTATCAAATAAGTGCGAAAATCCGCGTTTCTTATGAAATGGGTCTTCAATGTACATTCCTGCACTGCTTGGATCTGCTTTTTTCATAGGTTGGCTATTATCGATCTTTTTTAAGGCCGAAATCAATCCTTGTGGATCTCGTGTTAAGTCAACTGATGATGCATCGGCTAAATACTCGCGGTTACGTGAGAGTGCCATTTGTACTAAACTAGCCGAAATTGGTCCCAAAATTAATACAAAGACGATGGCAACTATTTTGATAATCATTATGACTGGGTTGTTGTCATCTTTATTATCATCACGGCTGTGATGATCTCCACCGAACCACCAAATATAACGGCTAGCATAACCAGAGATGAAAGAGATAACTCCGACTAAAACCACGGCAACCGTAGAAAGTAAAATATCATAGTTTCTTATATGTGATATTTCATGGCCTAGTACGCCTTCAAGTTCTTCTCGGTTCATCATATCAAGAAGACCTTGCGTTACGGCTACAGCACTATGCTTTGGATCTCGTCCGGTAGCAAATGCGTTTGGGCTTTTATCAGGAATGATAAATACTCGTGGCATTGGGACGCGAGCTACCATTGCCATGTCTTGGACAATATGCCAAAGTTCTGGATTATCTTTTTCATGAATTTCCTTACCATGGTTCATGTTCATGATCATATTGGCAGGATTGCGTAGAACTATAAACATATAGATAAGGCTGGCAATAAACGCAATTGCAATTCCTATCCACGGATTGTCGGTAAAGATGTAGCCTAAACCTGCTCCAACTAGAGTAAGAATCACCACAAAGAGGACCATAATTAGCGTGGTTTTACGCTTATTATGGGCAATTTGCTCAAATAACATAATTTAATTACCTACCATTAAAATTTAACTTTTGGTGCTTCTTTTTCTGTTTCTGGAGTTTCCAAGTAATCGACCTTCTTAAATCCATGAATCTTAGCAACAATATTTGATGGGAAAGTTAATAACTTCTTGTCGTACATTGCAGCAGATGAGTTATAAAGCTGACGAGAATAAGCAATTTTGTTTTCTGTGTTAGTTAATTCTTCTTGAAGCTTTAAGAAAGTTTGGTTAGCTTTTAAATCAGGGTAGTTTTCTGATAAAGCAAAGATAGATTTAAGTGCATCAGAAATTTGGTTAGAAATCTTTAAAGTACCCTTACGGTCGCTGCTTGGTGTATTAGTTAATTGATTACGTAGTTGAACAACTTTTTCAAGAGTATCTTTTTCATGCTTGGCGTACCCTTTAGTAGTTTCTACTAGGTTAGGGATTAAATCGTTACGACGTTTTAATTGAACGTCAATTTGACTCCATGACTCATCAGTATAAACTTTGGCTTTTTGTAAACCGTTATAAATAGTAATGTAAATAGCAATTAGTAAAACAATGATAATTAAAATTATCCAAGTTAATGTTGACATAAATTTTCCTCCTTATGTGTATATCTAATTGTACCTGATTCTGTAGATTATAGATAAAAAAAGAGATGCTAATTGGGCATCTTTAATGAAAAAGTTAAATTTTTACTTATATCTTAAAAGTCAGTAGGAACCAACCAACTATCGTTAAGATAATTAAGCCAGTAAATTGCATGATTGACCAACCTTTGAGAAAAGTCTTTTTGTTAACAGTGGCATTCTTATTGAAAGTTTTGAGTACTAACATATTAGCCATTGAACCAATTGGGGAACCAAAACCACCAATATTAGATCCAAGATACAAAGCTTGAGCATAAGGGGTAAATTTACCGACTAAGATAGTCGATGGTACATTGCTCATTACCTGACTGGAAATGATTGAGGTGAGGTAAGTTGAGTTTTCTGAATGGATCATCATGTGAATGACACCTACTATGGCTGGTATCTGTTGAATATCACTGATAAATATAAAGAAACCTGTAAAAGTAAGCAATAGAGCATAATCAATTTTAAGCATGATTCTTGGATTGATTATCAATGCTAATACAATTGCTGCAAGCATTGGCCAAATGATGTTAACAACCCTAAAAACGCCCAGAAAAAAGAAGATGAATACTGCTGTTGTAATAATAGTTGGACGTAAACTTATGTTTATGTTTTCAGTTTTTCGAACTGGAATTTTTTTTCGGGGGGTACAAAAAAATACAGCTATTAAAATAAGCAGTGAGATTATTACAAATGGCGTGGACCAAGAGAAAAACTGAAGGAAATCTATATTATATTTACTAACTAAAAAAATATTATGCGGATTACCCCATGGAGTAAAGGCCGCACCGACATTAGCGCCCATACCAATTAAAGTAACTGGCAGAATTTGTGGTAATTTATATTTTTTGGCTATATTTAAATATAGCGGTATTAAGGTCAAAGCCGTAATATCGTTACCTAAAAACATGCCTGAAATAATTGATAACATTGTAAATAATATATTTAATTTCCGCGTATTATTGGCTATACTTGTTAATTTATAAGCCAGTACATCTAATACGTGTAAATAAGCGTATATTTGAATAATAGTGAGCATTGCAGCAACTGAAAATAAAGTATGAAAGTTTATATCAATTAACCGCGGTCTCGCAAAAAAAAGACTGATTACCGTTACTAAAACGGTAATCTGTAAAATCCTATCTTTGAAAATATTTTTCAAGACGGTCATAAAATGTTCCCCCTCACATATTACAATCATCTAAAACTCACACTCTATTCTGAGCTTTTTTGGTATAGTTCGCAATGATAAATTAGTAAAAATAAAATAAAAAAAGAGCAATCCAGTATAAAAATGAAGTACAACAGGGCAGATTGAAAATATTTATCAAAATTAAAATAAGGCACGTTAACTTTGTCTATAAAAAATTGCAATTAGTTAGGCATAATTTTTGCTTTACTGCCCCGTTAGTTTATACTATACATTAGTAAGTAATAAACAGGAGGTAATTTATTATGACTGACATTAAAGTAATTTCAATGAATATTAAACCTGAAGCTGCTGAAAAGATTAAAAGCCACGTCCAAGACGGCCAAGTAGTTCTTTTAGCATTAAATGATGGTTCAAATAAATATTCTAAACAAGGTGGTACCTGTACAATCGGTGCTAACTTCCAATTCGTTATTTTAGACAAGAAAGATCCTGAATATGATATCAAGATTGACAACAATGCTGGCCTTGATCTTTATACTTCAAAATCAGAAATGGCTTTCTTAGATAATGGTTTGGTCATTAACGCTAAAGATTCTACCTTAAGCCTGTCAGATGATAGTGGTGTTGTCGATGGCGGTGTTACGATTAGTAACTTTAAGCCATCCAAGATTACCAAGAAAGATATGATGGAAGGCAAAACCTGCTAATATCTTTTAGATAAAATAAGACGCATTTTTTACTTAGTTAGTAAGGAATGCGTTTTTTGTTATTTACTATCCTTTTTAATTAATTTTGTTCTATTTCCTTTAACCTGAATATCTAGCTGCATTAACTGGTTAAAAATTTGCTTAACCAAGTCTTGAATTCTATCTTTATCACTTACTGTGTTCAAAAAATAGGCAATTGCTTTATCATATTTGTTCTTGTAATGAGTATTTAATTTCTTCCAGTTGATATTCTTAAATTCTGTTAGTAAATCTTTCTCATTTTCAGGAATCTGAATTTTACCTTGTTTAATTAACACAGCAATGATGGGATAGCCGGCATAATGTTGCCAGTAAGTCGCATTATCGTTAGAAGAATACTGTTTTTCAGAAAATTTTACGGTATATGTTTTACTATAATTAGATGAAGTAACTAATGCATGATCTGCTTCCATCTTTATTCTTTGGTCAGCGATTGCACTTAATGCTTCATAAACTTTTGCAAGTGGTGGTTGTTTCATTTTTAATTCTTTTCTTTAGTATAGAAAAAGCGGCTTAATCAGCCGCCTTTTTTATTTGATTACTCCTAAATCTTTTCTTCCATCGTACTTAACAATTGCTTTGATAGCTGCGGTAATACCCTTAACGTCATCATCTAAAGATAAGCATGGGGTATTAGGCCGGTTAAGGACTTGATCTGGCAAAAATGGGATATGCATAAAACCTGCTTTTAAGTTTGGAAACTCTTTATCGATAAAGTATTGAACCTGATACATAATATGGTTACATACATAGGTACCAGCGGTTGTAGATACATAACTCGGTAAACCAATGTCTTTAATTGCTTGTACCATTGCTTTTACTGGAAGTTCTGTAAAGTAAGCAGTTTGACCATCTTCATGAATTGTGTGATTGCGTGGTTGATAGCCAGCATTATCGGCAATTCGGCCATCATCAAGGTTAATTGCCACTCTTTCAGGGGTTAAACCAAATCTTCCACCGGCTTGCCCGATGTCTAAAACATAGTCAGGATGATTATCGGTGATGCCTTTGTGAACGACATCTGCCGATTTACCGAATTCAGTTGGAATTTCTAACTTGATTATTTTTGCTCCTGCAATTTCATCAGGTAATCTTTTTACAGCCTCAATAGCTGGATTTATTTTATCAGTACCAAAAGGGTTAAAACCCGTAACGAGAATTTTCATAATTTCCTCCTAAAATGCTAAGAAATACATTAAAACAATTTGAACAATCAACATGATGATTGCAATTGGTGCCTGCTGCTTGATAACTCCTAAATTGTCATCCATTTCCAGTAATGCAACTGGTAAAGAATTGAAGTTAGCAGCCATTGGCGTTACTAAAGTTCCGCAGTAGCCAGAAACCATACCGAGTGCGGCGACAACAGCGGGAGAACCGCCTTGTGCTACTACGAAAGGGATCCCGATAGCGGCGGTGATTACTGCAAAAGCAGCAAAGGCATTCCCCATAATCATTGTAAACACAGCCATTGCAACACAGTACAAAATAACTCCTAATAGGTGATTACCTGCAGGGAAGATTCCTGCTATCATCTTAGCGGTTACCTGTCCTACACCGGCTGCGGTAAATACGGCTCCTAAAGTTGCCAATAATTGTGGCAAGATTCCGGCGGTCCCCATCGAACGAACCATTCGTTCACTATCGTGATAAGTGGTTTTAAAGTTGATTTTGGTCATAATTATTGCAATTATTAAGGAACCAACAGATGCCACACCGATACCAATCAGCCCACCTAATTTAGTAAATTGACTGATTAAAATTGATAGGACTGCTAAGACCAGGCTTGGTAAGAATAGCCAAGCACCTAATCTCTTAGCTGATTGCTTTTCAATTTTTTCGTCAGGGCCTTTGACTTTGCCGACTTTAATTTGCTTAAAGAGGGCTAAAATACCAATTACTACAATTAATAGTCCAATTACAAAATTGGGTAAGTATTTACCTGTGGCAAAAATTATTCCTAAAATTAGCCAAAATAGGCCGGTTCCAATTCTTGCTGAATTGCTTTTATCACGAAAAGATTCAATACTGGCAAAAATCATAATAATGCCGATAAAAATATAAAAGAATTCTAGGATATCTTTTGTGTTCATTTAATATCCCTTCTTCTATAAATCAAATTGTTTATCAAACTGCCTATTGTAGAAATAAACAATGATGTAAACAATTACGGCCGATGGAATTGAATAGAGCACAATGTTGATTGGTGTGGCAGAGTGTCCCAATGACTCCATGGTACTAGACATTAGCAATGTCCCGCTTGCGGCAATAAATATATTTTGTGAAAAGAAGTTACCAAAATTATCATTGGCGGCGGCACGGGCTTTGATTAAGTCAGTTTGCTTCTTAGTTAAAGGCTTTTTAACACTTGCGGCTGCTTGTGCCATTGGGTTAATAAGTGGTGCAATAAATTGAACTTGTCCTTGTAGTGATATACCTAATGCACAGGTAACTTCACGAATGAGTAAATACA
The DNA here is from genome assembly GCF_001436775.1 of Lactobacillus acetotolerans DSM 20749 = JCM 3825. Lineage (GTDB taxonomy): Bacteria > Bacillota > Bacilli > Lactobacillales > Lactobacillaceae > Lactobacillus > Lactobacillus acetotolerans. The sequence goes on along the minus strand of NZ_AYZC01000021.1, from coordinate 20,763 downwards.
AGTTGAAAATCTTGCCAGGTGATAACTTCTTAATTTTATTAACAATGCTCACGGCAGCTTCTTTTAAGCCATGACTTTGAACGACACCGATCATCGGCAAAGTTAAGAAGAAGATGGATACCATTCTATTATCCATAAAACTCTTACCTATAAGTGTTAATAACTGCATAAATGACATGCCTGAAACTAACCCTGTGGCTACGATAGCGGCTACAACTACAGCGATCGTATCTAAATGGAAAGCGAATCCGAGAATAATGATAACGATCCCAATTAATTTTAAATATTCCAAATAATCTTTCTCTCCTTTACTGTATCTAATACAGTTAAGTATAGCATGGGTTTAAATATTATTAGATCTTTTTAATCTTTTAGTAGTTTAGCAGACGCCCTTGATCGTTCCAGCGGCCGTACATTTTTCCTTCTTTGGTATTTTTTAAAAACCTGCTTAAACGTTTTTGAAATAATTGTGGCCGGTTTCGTTTAATTTGAATAGTATCGATACGCACGCGCTTATATAATTCGGGAAAAGATTCAAAATTTTTTAATATATCAGCGTCAGCTTTAATATCTTTTTTGATATCCGCATCAATTTTAAATTCATCTGGATCCATATTTGGTAAATCTTTTCTACCTGCATCAGTCATCAAACCCAATTTTTCCAGGCGGCGGACTCGTTCTTTGTTAAGCTCAGACCACTGGCTATTTTTTCTCCTTGGTGATAATCGCTGTGCAAATTGACTAGAAGAAATTTTTTTGAATGTGCTGTCAATCCAGCCAAAGCAAAGTGCCATTTCAACGGTATCCAAATAGTCCAACGTGTTTTTTAGCGTATTTCTTTTCCGGCTTCTGGTTGTTAAAACCCAGCAATGCTTAGCAGAATGACAATTTTGACTTAACCAGTGGTGTAGTTCTTTCCAATTTCTTACTTGTACAATATAATCTACTTGCAAATTTGCTATTCCTTTCGCATCTATGGTAACAATAATTTATGGCTTTTTTATAATAATGGTAGATTAAGGGATAATAAGGAGATAAAAATGAAGACAGCGATAGAAGATATTAAAAAATATTCAACCGGATTTAAAAAACATTTTTGGCAGTATTTATTTTTATTCTTGTGCCTTGATTTTTTTAACCAATACCTATTAATACCATTTTCCCGCTTTTTAAATACTTATTTGTTTCAAGTTATTTCAGTGCCATTTTCTTCTCTTCAATTTATAGACACTATTATTACGCACCATCCATTTGTGTGTATTGCTTTAGTTATTGAAGTGCTTTTTTACATGTGGTTGATTTATCTAGAATTTGCCATTCTTCTAATTGGAATTAACAGTATACGAGCTGCTTGTTCTTTGAAAAAATTTTTAAAAGAAGTTCAGCAAGCAGTTAAACCAAGGAATTTTTCCGCAGTGTTATTAGTTTTGCTGTATACATTTTTGGTAATTCCAGTTGCGGAAGTTATCTTTAGGACGCCGCTCTTATCTAAAATTCAAATGGGAGAATTTATTTGGGATTACATGACTCGCAAAATAATTCTTGGCGGGATTTTGCTGCTGTTCTACCTTCTTATTATTATCGTGGGTGCCCGTTTAATCTTTACTTTACCCAAAATGATTCTTAAACAAGAAAAATTTAAAGCAGCACTTGCAGAAAGCTGGCAAATGACTAAAAGGGGTGGGTACTGGAAAACAATCTCCAAAATTCTTTTGCTTTTATTGCTTTCAACTATTTTGTTAGTCATTTTTTATTTTGGATGCTATTTACTGCAACTTCTTTGGGATGTATTTCCCGGGCAATTTTCTTTTATAATGGCTAATATTAATTTATTCCTAATTCAAGTGGTTAGTGCATTAACTTTAGCCTGGTTTATGTGGGTATGTGCGGGCATTTTAGTTAAGCCATTAAAGTTGAAGCAAAAAAAGTATAGTAAAAAACACAGACGGAGTAATTGGATTCTCTGGGTAACTATTCTATTTCTAATTTCATCATTTGGATTAATTAAGAATAATAGCTGGTATTTGGATAATACTGAAACAAAGCAACCATTAATTATTTCTCATCGCGGTGTTAATGGGAATAATGGTGTCCAAAATACAATTCCGGCTTTAAAGGACACTGTTAAAAGCAAACCTGATTTAGTTGAAATGGATTTACATGAAACTAAGGATAAAAAGTTTGTGGTTTTGCATGACGCAAATTTAAGCAAGTTAACTGGAATAAACAAGAAACCAAGCCAACTGACCTTAAAGAAGTTAACTAGTTTAATGGCTTATGAGAATGGGCATAGGGCGAAGATTGTAAGCTTTGATCATTATTTAGATGTAGCAAAAAAGGACAAGCAAAGGCTATTAATTGAAATTAAAACTACACCGGCTGATTCAAAGCAAATGCTGGAAGATTTTAATCGAAAGTACGGCAAAATAATTTTGAATAGGAACTACCAGATTCACTCAATAAATTATCAGGTAATAACGAAACTGCATAAAATTAATCCTGAGTTACCAGTTTTTTATATTCAGCCCTATAATTTTATCTACCCAACAAGCCTTGCGGATGGCTATTCGATGGAATATTCAACTTTGAATCCTGATTTTATTAGGCAGGCACATAAGCAGAAGAAGGCGGTTTACGTGTGGACGGTTGATAATCCGAATGTTATGAAGAAAATGCTTTACGATCATGTTGATGGTTTAATTACCAATAATCTAGAAGAAGCCAAGGTAGCAGTTAGGCAATATGAGCATAATTTAAGTTATGCAAATTATTTGTTAAATTATATTATGACAATGCCTGTTTGAAAATAATAAAAAAGAGGGTCTAGTCATTACTATCCCTTGATTAGCGGGGCTTTACATGGTAAACTAAAATAGATTTTCGAAAATCTGAAAGGAAGTATAATATTATGCGTACAGGAGAAAACTACAACACTGGTTGTCAACCCAACCACAGACCTAAGAACAAGAAAAATGGTAAGAAGCGTGTTGCTCACGTAGCTGCCGTTGTATCATTCTTGAATAAGGCCAAAGCAGACGAAAAAAAGTAGTTTGTTTTCAATAATAAATAAAAATTGCGGGTTGCTTAGGCAGCCTGCTTTTTTTGTTGTCAATTTGTGCTAAATTAGATTTATTATGTGATCTGTTTTATTTATGGAGGAAGAATAAGTGAAATTTCAATGTAGTTCATGTGGATTACGCATGGAATCTTTACATTTTAAACAAGCAGGACTTATGAATCCTAAATTAACCAGTATTTGTGATATTTGTTTACAGCGTGGGCGCAAAGCAGAAGATTTTCCTAATCAAACAGTAGAGATTTTTGCTAAAGCACTACTTTATTCTTTCGTTGGCAAAGATGGTAAGGATAATAATTTAAATTTTTTAGTTGCTACCAAACAAAAAAGAAAAGAGTATGAATCTTTTATTCAAGATTATGACGGCAATGAACTTGCTGAACAACAATTAAAACGAGCTGATTTTAATACCGCTGTAATTGCTAGTGAAGATGGGACGATTAATTTTTTGCCTAGTCAAAATCTTGATTTCTCCGAAAACTTAAAAAATATGGGTCTCGACGTTAATTTTCAGTTAAATGAAGTTGATTTTATTGATCGCGAACGGGTGCGTGCTAAATATCATTATCGTTGTCAGTATTGTGGACGGCGCGGTCATAGTGTAGATCATAAGGATCCGGTTTCACTTTCACATAATAATGACTTCGATAATTTGATTCTATCTTGTAGTGAATGTAATCGAATTAAATCTAATATGCCATTTAAATTATTTAAGCATTTAAATGATCAAATTCCCAATATTAATAAAAAATTGGTTAAATATGAGAATACATTATCCACTTTAAAAGAAGAGTTTGAACAGAAGCGTCGTGAACTTGCAGCTAAGGCACATCTTAAAGGCGTGGTTAATGATCCTGAACTTAATGCTATTCGTAAACAGAATAAGAAATTGCAGGACGCAATTGATAGTCTGCAGAGTGATTATGGTGCCTTGCGCAAATTACGAGAAAATTATTTCACCACGGAGTGGAAACTTAATCAAGAAAATAAGAGAAACGATATTATTTAGAATTAAAAAAAGTGCTATTTTTTTAAATTTGATATTAAATGTACGATTGAGTTTTAAAAAAATGGCGTTTTTTTTAAAGCTCATGTTCAAATTATGAAAAGATTGTACTAAAAAAGTCAGAGCAAAAAAAGCTCCGACTTTTTAAATATTATAAATTATTTTTTGGTATCAAATAAATATGATCCCCACTTAACCGGTTCTTTAACAGAAGGGTGGAAGAGTAAGAGATTTAATAAGACTGCGCCAACATATGGAATTAGAATAAGCCAGTACCAGCCACCTGATAAATTAGCATCATGTAAACGCCGAACAGTGTGCCCGATCTGTGCTAAGGCTAACCAGATTGCGACCGCAAGTATGATAACGCCAATTATACCTAAAATGATAATTAGAGCAGTATTAGAATAACCGCTGAGTTCATATCTTAGGTGTCCAAGAAATGCAATGAATAAACCAACATAAAATATAAGCATAATACCAAAGTAAATGACGTAGTTAACGGCTGTTCCAATCCAGAAGGAAGTTCTGGTTGAACGAGCGCTCCATTTAAATGGTTCAAAGAAGTGTTCCTTTAAAACTTGACCAATAGGAGGTACCGGTGTGTCATCAACGTCTGCATTAGCATTGTATTTTTGTTGGTAATATAAATTGCCTTCTTTTTGATCATCATCGAGGAATAAATAAGTTCCCCACTTCACAGGACTTTGCTTTGATGGTTGTAGTGTCAAGTAAAAAATAAACCAGGCGCCAACAGGTATTAAGTTACTCCAATACCAATAACCACTATAATTTACATCGTGCAAACGGCGAACGGTTTGTCCTAAAGATGCTAAAAAAGTCCAAATAAGAATTATTGCAACTACTACGTAATCAATCCACTTAATTCCTGCATTTAGAATTGGATCATTGACAGCATAAGTAACTAGTGCAGAAGCTATAATTGTTAAAATTAGGTTAGTTAGAAAACTGAGCCAGAATGATTTACGGGTCGTTCTGCCCTTCCAATTAAACGGCTTCATATATGTTTCGTTTAAAATTTGTCCGAAATCTTGTACCGGTGGTTTGCCCATCGGACCATCTTCATAGGGACGAATAAAATAATAAGGTTTTTTCATTTTCTCCTCCAGTCCTGTATATTATCTCTTATACATATGATTCTAGCAAAAAAATAATTCCCAAAGCTAGTGCTTAAAGGAATTATTCTTTTTTATGATCGCTATATAAATTTTACAGTTCATTTCTTTTGAAATTGTGTAGAAATTTTTGCGTTACCTTTTCCTTAGGATGGTTAAAAATTTGTTCAGGAGCACCTTTTTCTGCAATTACTCCATCATTAATGAAAAGGATCTCATCAGAGATGTCCCGTGCAAAGGCCATCTCGTGGGTAACCATAATCATCGTAAATCCCGCCTTGGCAAGCTTTTTCATAGCATCTAGAACGTCACCAACCATTTCTGGATCTAAGGCACTCGTTGGTTCATCGAATAGAAGAACTTCTGGATTCATTGAGACTGTCCTAGCAATAGCCACTCGTTGTTGTTGTCCACCGGATAGTTGTTGTGGCTTGGCGTTAATATAGGCTCCCATTCCAACGGTTTTAAGATTTGTTAGCGCAATATCGTGTGCTTCCTTTTTAGAACGTTTGAGGACTAATTCTTGTCCTACCATGCAATTCTCTAACACATTTTTATTTTCAAATAAGTTGAACTGTTGAAAAACCATTCCCACCTTAGCCCGATAAATATTGCGGTTGAAATTGGGTGCTAAAATGTTTTTACCGTGAAAATCAATTTCTCCACCAGTCGGTTCTTCAAGCAAGTTTATACAGCGAAGGGTAGTTGATTTACCGCCTCCAGACGGCCCGATGATCGTTACAATTTCACCCTTATTGACGTTAAAAGAGATATCGCGTAAAACTTGATGGTTACCATAGGATTTTTTTAAATGTTTTAAATTTAATATTTGTTCTTTTGCTTCAGACATTAGTTGTTTGCCCCCGCATCTTTAGCAGTGCTAACCTGGATTTGGTTAGTGTTCAAATTATAATTCTTATCCCCGATCAATTTCTTTTCGATAAAGTTGAAAATCTCAGTGACCGTGAAGGTTAGTACTAAGTAAATTACTGAAATCATTAAATAAGTTGGGAAGAATTGGAAGGTCTGACTAGCAATGGTTGAACCAACGAAGAATAATTCAGAAACGGAAATGATACTTAAGACTGAAGTATCCTTGATATTGACAATGAATTCATTTGTAATTGATGGTAAACAGTTCTTAATTGCTTGCGGCAAAATGATATGCCACATGCTTTGTGTATGGGTCATCCCTAAGGCGCTTGCAGCTTCAAATTGCCCTTCTGGAGTAGAAGTAATACCGCCACGGATAACTTCAGCTAAGTAGGCACCAGTGTTAATTGAAACAATGAAAAGGGCAGCGACTGTCCTGTTTAAATTAATGTGCCAAAACTGGGCGATACCGTAGTAGATAGCGGCAGCTTGGACCATCATTGGGGTACCACGGAAGATTTCAACGTAGACTGAAAGAAGCCATTTAATGAAGTTAAGCAACCAGTTCTTATAACGAGTAGATGGTGTGGGAATGGTTCGAACGATACTTACAAGCAGTCCGATTATGAAACCAATGATTGTACCAACTAATGCTAAGAGAAGGGTCATGCCAACCCCACCAATAATCATGCCGCCGTATTGCTTGACAGTTGAAACAATCCAGTTTTCTTTTTTAGCACCTTTACTTGTACTGTTGCCACTGTTTGGTTGCTGCCTTACAGCCTGGGACATCAACTTATTTCTTTTGTTATTGGGAATTGTGGCTAAGATTTTATTAACGTCATTTAATAATTGTTTATTTTTCTTATCAATCCCGATAGAAGTAGTTGACTCATCTTTGGAAACATGGAAACCAGGCATTTTACTGATAGTGATTGCTTTGGCATTGGGGTAAACCATTTTTAATGATTCAGCCTCTGTGTTTTCGGCTACATAACCATCAATCGTCCCTGAAATCAGGCTTTGGCGCATGGCTGCGAAATCGCGCATAGCTGGTTCACGGTGAGCCCCCTTCAACTGCTTGATTAGTTCGTAGTGAACCGTACCTTGTTGGGCGGTTAACTTAGCTCCCTTAAAATCATTTAAAGTTTTAGCATTAGCATACTTGCTGCTATTTTTGGTAAGGACAACAAACGTACCTTGTCTATAAGGTTTAGAGAAGTTAATTGCTTTTCTACGCTGGGCTGTTGGACTCATGCCAGCAATGATTAGATCAATTTTGCCACTAGTTAATGCGGGAAGAAGGCCATCCCATTCGGTCTTAACAACAACAACTTTACGGCCTAACCTTTTGCCAATAATATTAGCGATCTTTACGTCATAACCATTGGCATAAGTATGTGAACCCTCAATTGGGATTGCACCATTAGCATTATTGGTTTGAGTCCAGTTGTATGGCGGATAATTGGCTTCCATCCCAATTTTTAATACGTTGGGATCTTTTTTAGCGGCGAGTGTCTGCTGATTATTAAAGTTAAATCCAATAATTAGACTAACTAGCACCGCAATTATAGCAGTAACCCATTTAAACCTTGACTTCATTGAAATACCTCCAAAAATATTTTTCAAATAAAGCCAATACAATAAGCGTAAATAAAAATCCCCGTTGTTAACTAAAACAACGAGGCATAATCATTAGTATTTAAACAAAATCATATAGCGCCCCCTGGAAACGATAACCAGGACAGTCTGCAGAATCTTTTTCTGCATCCCAACAGATTGGCTTCACGAAAAGCAAATCTATTTCGACGGCAATTCTTATGGTTAATTATCATCACATCCGTGTGCTCCTATTAACTTTGTAATTGCCGCAACCTCTATTGCATTGGAAATATATTTAACTTATGAAAAGAATAAAGTAAAAACAAAATTTTGTCAAGTCCAACCACTTTTTTTATCATAGTTCCGTTTTTTCATGTTAGAAACATAAGGATTACCGGCAACATAATAACGAAGGGGTTTATTTGACCATTCGGGATCTAGTTGGTTAATACCAATTCGTTTGCTTGCAACTATTTTTTTAGGGATTCTTTTGCTTTTATCGTCAAGGTCAATTGCAAAAGGAGAGTTGGCAAGGGGATGCAGATCCCATTTTCGGCTATGAATGCCAAAAGCCTGCATCATTTTAGCGGGCCCATTGGTAAGCAAGACACCGTCTTTACCATTGCGGTTCTTTTTCATTGTATCTAGACCTAAAGTAGGCTCAATTGCTCTAATTAAGACACCTTGTGGTTCGTTTTCTTCTTGGGTTGCCACATCGAAGAAAAAGTATTGTCGTTGGGCATAGATGTAAATTGTGCCACCAGCCCGGTATAATCCTTCATTTGCTTGACTGCGCCGACCGCCGTATGAGTGAGCTGCTCTGTCCTCTTTGCCCATATATGCTTCTGCTTCGACAATGTAGCCACCTAATTTTTGTGTTCCATCGTTAAAGGTAAGCATTCGTCCAATTAAATCTTGGGTGATTGCTTCGGTAGAACGGTTGGTAAAATAACTTGAATAATTCATTTGATCCTTTCTATTTTCCCTTTGCGTGGTAAACTAAAAAGAAAAAGGTAAGTGAAAAATATGTCTGAAATTAAATTAGTTAGAATATATGAACACGAGCAACCAAGCGGTTACAGAATTTTAGTTGATCGTTTATGGCCGCGTGGTATGAGTAAGGTTAATGCTAAGCTTGACGAATGGGATAAGCAAATGGGCCCAAGTACAGAACTACGTAAGTGGTTTAATCATGAAGATGAAAAATTTTCTGAGTTTAAAAAGAAATATATTGCTGAACTTGAGCAGAATGACTTTACCCCAACTTTTATTAAAACGGTAAAAGAACAATTAAAAAAGCAGGATGTTTTATTCCTATTCGGTGCCAAAAACACAAAACATAATCAAGCAGTTGTGCTTAAGGAATATGTTGAAAGTAAATTATAACTTTTTATGACCATGTTTTTTAACACGTAAAAAGTGGAAAATAATGGTTACTCCTAAAATCGTAAATACGATGATTGCAAATACCGTATTGGGTAATTCGTAATTTAACGGTGGTAATGATAGAAAAAGTTTGAGGGCAATAATTGCAATTAGGACATAAGCCATTGGTTGTAATTCTGGAATTATGTCCATCAGCTTGATAATAATTTCTGCCACCCCGCGCATACAGAGAATGCCGATCATTCCGCCGATTAAGACGATAACTGGATTATTTGAAACGGCAAGGGAGGCTAAAACAGAATCGATCGAAAAGACAATGTCCATTGCTTCAATGGATATAACGGTCCGCCAAAAAAGAGAAAGTATATACTTTCTCTTCTTTTTATGTTTATGAGTTACTGCTTTCTTCTTTTCTTTATCTGTGCTTTCTTGGGGATGACGCTGGTTATAGAAAAATTTAAAAGCAAGGTAGAAAAGATAAATACTGCCCGCTAATTTTATTTCCCAAAAGTTAATTAGGTAGGTACCGATTCCGATAACGATAAAACGGAAAAGGTAGGCACCCCAAAGACCATAAAATAAGGATTTACGCTGTTGGGATTTGTCTGGTAAAACTTTCGTTTGTGCGGCAAGCACAACGGCATTATCAACGGATAAGAGACACTCCATTAAGATTAAAGTTAAGATGATCATCCAATCTTTGCCGCTGGTTAGAACGTGTAACCAATTGTTTATATCGAAGAAGGGTGCGTACATCTTAAGAATTGTCATGTGAGTAACTCTTTTCTAAGTTAATTAAACGTGCTTTTACTTTCGTACCTAAACGATACTTGCCTACTTTACCATTATTTAAAATAACGCGGTGGCAAGGGATAAAAAATAATACGGGGTTTAAAGCGACAGCGTGGGCTACAGCACGAATGGCACCTGGATTATTGATTGCCGCAGTAATTTTTCCGTAGCTAACCGTTTTCCCATAAGGAATTTGGGCAACCTTTTCCAGTACTTGCTGCTGAAAAGGACTACACACTTTGTTAATTTCTATGGGTAAAGTAAAATTCTTTCTTGTGCCCGCAAAATATTCCTTTAATTCTTGAATATAGGGAACAAGGACCTGCGGATTCCGTATTAAGGTGCTATTAGGATAAAAAGTACGTAAAGATAGCTTTGCACAATTTTCTTTTCCCACATAAGCCAAACTGTTTTTACTGGCTGCTAAACAGTAATTATTTTTTCGAATAATTACATTATCATAATAAAGTGTGTTTGTATTATCGTTATAGTTGTTTGAAGACGTCAAGTGCATCACCGATGATTGAATTAATGCCTGCTGCTGGGATTTCTGTCTTGTTAATTGCCCAAACTTTGGCACCAGCTTGACGATAAGCTAATAATTGTGCAAAAGGATAAACAATGAAACTTGTTCCGGAAATAATTACCAAGTCAGAATTTTGCATGGCATTAACAGATTTAGATAGATTTTCAGGATTAATGGCCTCACCATAAAGAACAATACCTGGGCGAATAATACCACCACAATTCTCATGCCGGTAGCTTTTAGCGTATTCTTCATAAGAAACGGGCTTGTGACACTTAGTGCAGTAAATATTGTATAGACTGCCGTGAAATTCAGTCACGTCTTTGTTGCCAGATTTTTTATCTAAACCATCAACATTTTGGGTGATTAAAGAACCTTTTTCATTGCAAATTTCAGTAATTTTTTGGTGAATTAGGTTAGGCTTGGCATGTGGGAAGTACATATTATTCATTACAAACTTGTAGAAGAAATCTGGTCGGTTAAAAAGTGTATCTTCGCTTAGGATAGTTTCTGGACTTTCAGACACCCCATTATAAATACCGTTTTTTGAACGGTAGTCCGGAATACCAGAGTGGGTTGAAACACCAGCTCCTGTCAAGAAAACAACGTGTTTTGCATTTTTAATATCTTCTTTTAATGCCGTAATTTGTTTAGAATCAGTCATTATTTTTTCCTTTCTAAAAACTGCTTTAAGTAAATTATAAATCAGCTCTCTGTTATAATGAAAAAAGAACAAATATTAAGAGGGATTTCTATGGCGAATTTATCAGTTTTTTATATTATTATCGATGTTTTATTATTCGCTTATGCTTGTTACAGCTGGTTTTGGCAAGCTAACATTGATTTAAAGGGGAAATATCGTCTTTCTTCAATTGTTTGGGCCATTATTTTCATTTGGTTAGGCTTTGTGTGGAATTATATTGAAAAGGGCGATCCGGGTATCAATATCTTTTTGGCATTGTTCTTACTGGTAAGTATTATCGATGGTTTTACTGGTTTTGCACCCAAAAGGGCGGTTGTCTCTGGATACTTTAAACGCACTATTCGTTATTCAGAAATCAATATGGTAACTCTGATCAACGTTCCTAATCCTAAAAAAGAATCGGTTGTCTGCTTGCTTAAAACTAATAAGAATAAACAATATTATTTACGTTTTGCGTGTGGAATCAGTCAAATAGTGGCTATTTTAAAGAAGCATGTTCACCATAATATTAAAATCGAAATTCAGAATTTAATGTAAAAATTAGTTTCCTTTGTGTTAGCTAATCATTTAATGAAATGGTTAGCTAGCATTTTTTCTTGCAAAAAATAAGTCAGATCATTACTGACCTGACTCACCAGAAAAAGTTTTACTCTTTTAATTCTTTAATTAGTTTTTGTCGACCCCACTTTTAAGATAATTCTTGAAAGTTGCATAATCTTTATGTACCTGTTTGCTATAAGCAGTTGCCCAATCAGTAAAGTGCTTATCAAATTTTTTGCTTTCAGCAATATAGCCATAAATCATTGCTGCAGTAGGACTTTGAAAGTGGGCAACGGCAAGAATAAAGGCACACATGTGGGTATAGGCATTGAAGCTATTCTTATTGAGCTTGTTAACTTTGACAGAATCTTTCATGTCTCTAAATTGCCGAACGTAAAAGCTGCGATCACCAACATTCATGCTACCTAAGAATGGATCACTAAAAGTTTGCAAAATCCTTTGACCGGTTATGATTCGCTTACCTTCTTCAGGTACCTGTTTCTGAGCATCCATTCTTGTCATAGTGGTTAAGTCAAACCTAGATGGAAGTGCTTCTTTGATTTGTAAGACCAGATGACTGTTGTCTTTGGCTGTTAGTAAAACTAGGTAACAACGGGTACCAAAGCTGCCGACACCAACACTGTAACGAATAATATCTGAGACCCTGGAGTTACTCAATAATACTTGAACGTCTTAACTCACGCTGCGCAGGTATTGCGGAATGGCTTTAATGAAGTCTGTATATAGTTTATTGGGTATTCTTCTGGCGCGGGGTGGATTTTCGGTAAAGACAATTTCACCGTCATCGCCCTTAGAAGTAAATTTTTTGACTACCTTATTAGAATTGTTCTTTGGGGCCTTTTTAGCAATTTTCTTTAACAATTTCTTCATTTGCTTGTCGTCGTTGCTAACTAGGTCAAGCAGATCATCAATATTGTATGAAAGGTAGAAACGGTTCATTACTTTCAGGCTGTTAGAATATTTAATTCCTGCACGGTAAGCGGCTACCGTTCCCTTTAAGATTTTCTTAATGTTCTTTTCTTTATAACCATTGAGTTCACCAGATAATTGAACGCTGACTAGCAGGCGCTTTAAGTCAACTTCCCAGTTGCCAACTCTTGTTTCATCAAAGTCATTTAGACCAAATAAAAGCTGTCTTTCAGGAGAGGCGAAAAAGCCGAAATTGTTGATGTGTGCATCACCACAAATCATGACTGGAATCTGGCTTTGCCTTTCATGGAGCAGATCGTAACCCATAACACTAGCAGTACCACGGAAGAAAGAAAAGGTATTTTTCATCATTCTCTTGTGCCGAAGCGGAATTAATTCTGGGATCATTTTGTCTTCTTCAGAATTGATCATCTTGATCACATCACGGTTACCAGGCTTAAATTTAGTTATATTTGAAACGGGAATTTCATGTGCTTTGCCTTCACCAGCGGCAATCAATTGATTCTTGTCTTCATTGAGTTTCAGTTTATCAATGGTAAATTTTCTCAATACAAATTTTTTAATTTTGTTCAATTTATCGGCCATTTTATTGCTTCTTTCTACCTTAAAAAATCATTAAGGCAAGTTAATATATGATCTTTAGATCATTTTCAATATAGCACTTGTTTTAGTGTTATACAAACCTGCGTTCTGTAAATAAAGTAATAAATTATTAAAATAAAAAAGCGTCTCTATAGGCGCGATACATTATTATAAAATTGGTGAAAGCATTCTGGAAAAACTTTGTAATGTCTTAAGCCAACGGCCCTGCTTTTCAATTATTTCTTTAGTGAGGAGGGTCGAATCTTTCATATCATTTTTAAAAGCAGCGGCTAGTTTACGGTTAAATTCTTTGTCGTAAAATACCGCAATATCCTCAAAGTTAAGGTCATAAGAGCGGTAATCTTGGTTCATCGAACCAACGGAAGAATAGCTGTGGTCAACAATAATTGTTTTAGAATGGAGAAATCCTTTATTGTAAGAATAAATTTTTACTCCATACCGAGATAATTCATTTGCATACCATTGAGTTGCACGGTAAATGAAGGGGTGATCTGGCATACATGGGATCATGATGCGAACGTCAACCCCAGACATTGCAATTGTTTCCCATGCCGCAAACATGGCATCGTCAGGAATAAGGTATGGGGTTTGAATCCATAATCTTTTTTTAGCTAATAACATTAACCGCATTACACCATTGCGCATATATGCTTCGTACCGATCCGGGCCATCAGAAACAATCTGTATGGCCATGTCTCCGGGTTGAATTTCACTTTCATTAAAATCGGGAAAAAAGAGTGAATTATAAGTGATAATCTGGTCGTTGTTTTGAATTGAAGCGTTCCAATCCATTACAAACCGTTCCTGCAATAGTAATGAAGCTGATCCTACGATTCGAACCTGTGTATCACGCCAATAACCAAATTTCTTTTTTCTTCCTAAATATTGGTCACCGATATTGAAACCACCAGTCCAAGAGATTTTACCATCTACTACAACTATTTTTCTGTGTAGGTGGTAGTTAATTCTGTATCTGGTAATTACATTTCGAGAGGTAACGAAGGGCAGGACTTGCCCGCCAACGTCACGCAATTGGTTAAACCATGAGTTGGTTGCCCCTAATGATCCCCAAGCATCGTAAAGAACTCGTACCTGGACGCCTTGCTTGGCCTTCTTCATTAATAAATGAAGTACTTTATTACCGATATTATCATTATAAAAAGTGTAAAATTCGACGTTGATTGTTTCTTTGGCCTGCTTAATATCCTTAATCATGTCGCGAAACATTTCTTTACCATCATTATAAAGTTTGACCTGATTATTTTTACTTAAAGGGGACTCGCCATTGCGGTTAAAGAAGCGAACGGCCATTTTAGCTTTATTTGAAGTGTTTGCTGGACTAACTTTTTTAGGTGCTTTGGTAATTGTCTTTTGAACGTTACGTAAACCAATGTGCCGCTGTTTGTTAATTGCAAAAATATTTTCTTGTGAAATTCCTCGCCCAAAAAAAGCATAGAGGATAATGCCAATAACTGGTAGGACTAATAAGATAATTAGCCATGCCCAAGTTGTAGAAACTGAACGTCGTCTGTGAAAGACAATGTAGAAGGCTAAAATTGTATTGGCGATAAGAATTATTCGTATTATATCTCGAAGCCAGACCACAAAATCCCTCCTAACTTAGTTTAATTGTTTCGGTTGTTGTTCCCAAAGAGCAGTAATAAATGAAATAATTGCAGAAAGGATGAAAGAACAGCTGCTACATAAGTTAAAGCAGCAGCGCGCAAAACTTTGCGTCCCATCGGTAATTCATCTTCATTTAAGATGCCTGTTACTCGTAACTGCTTTAAGGCTCTAGAAGAAGCATTAAATTCAACCGGTAAAGTGGCCAATTGAAAAACTAAAACCGTTGCAAAACAGATAATACCAATTCTAATTAAAGTTTGGTTTAAGCCGAAGATTATTCCTAATAAAATTAAGGGCATTGCTAAATTAGAACCAAGGTTAACGATTGGTACTAGTGCTGTTCTAAGGGACATCGGCATGTATTTAACTTTATCCTGAATTGCGTGACCAACTTCGTGGGCAGCTACGCCGACTGCAGCAACTGATGTTGAATTGTAAACTGGCTCGGATAAGTTCAGAGTTTTGTTTTGCGGATTATAGTTATCGGTTAAAGAACCAGCTATTGGTTGGATTGTGACGTCATTAATGCCAACACTGGACATAATTATTTGGGCCGCTTCGGTTCCAGTTATTCCATTATGATTTTCTACGTTTCCGTAGCGGCGAAAAGTAGAGTTAACATTCATTGATGCCCAGCTACTGATGGCAATTGCAATTAAAATTGTCCAGAAATAGGGGTCATAAAGTAAGGGTAAAAGGTAGGCAAATAAAAAATACATAGAAAATGCTCCTTTTTATTTTTTTAAGCCAATAAATTTATCAACGATATTAATAACAAATGGATTGTCGTGCATCCAGCTATGTTCCGCGTACTTTTTTCCGCGAACTTCAACTTCGTGGTAGGAGTGTGCGTTAGGTGCCAAAATATAACGGATGCTCTTAGCAGAAATGACGGAAATAAATTTATCCGTATTAGTGTTATCCAAAATATTACCATAAATATTTAAAACTGAAATATTAGGATTGAATCGTTTGCGCCTAAATAAGAAGTAAAAGTAATGCGGGTTAATAACGCTGGGCCGCCCCTTTTTAGTAAGAATATTTACGTTGGGAATGTCTCCTAAGTAGGTAACTCCGTCAAAGGGCCCCGCGATAAAAGAGCAGGTTTTAAGGTGGGGGAAATTTTTGTTGCGATAATTTTTCATTTCTGTGCGGACGACACAGGGACAGGCCAGTGAATGGGCAACGGCATTATAACGGGTAAAATGATATCGTTTGGCTAAAAATGGTAAGACAAAGCTAAGATAGTAGTCAATGCCATAAATTCCAATAATTCGTTGTCGGAAAACAACCTGTACAATGGGATTTTTGTCTCCGGTCCAGGTTCCCTCAAGTTTAAAGTTTCCTAGTAAATCGGCGATAACCTTTAAATATTTGTCATTTCCCTTATCTTTACATGCCTGTTTAACCATCACAGCGGTGGTGTAGTCACCACCACGAAAACCATGGAGATAAATGACGGGAATTTGTTCAAAATTACCACTTTTTTCTTCAGTAGTTGCTTTATTTTCAATATGTTTTTTGTGCATTCTGAGAAAAATACGTGTGGGAGCAAAAGTTGCTAAGATTGCTAATGAAATCATATTAAACATACTTGGCTCTTCAGAAAGATTATGTTTCCGATTTTTTTCTGCTTCCTCTTTATATTTTTTAGTATTGAAGAACATGCTACACCACCTTAAAATTAGAGATAACTATATTTTAACATTGACTGTTGTTTTTAGTGATCGAGGTATATATGAAATTTTATGCAGTAAAAAAGGGCCGTACACCAGGTATTTACCGAACTTGGGATGAGGCCAAAAAACAAGTTGATGGATTTTCCAGTGCGGAGTATAAATCGTTTAAAAAAATTACGGATGCCACTAATTATTTGAATTGGAATGCACAAACGCAAGGCAAAGTTCTTAAAAAAGGTGAAGATACTTTACAAAGTGCCATCGAGAAAATTAAAAATGAAAGTAAACATATTTCTAAACCGGCAAACAAACCTGTTAGAAAGGAACACGTAAATAGAAAGATAAAAAATAGTAATCCTAAAGACTTCTTTGCCGTAACTTATACGGATGGTGGAACACGCAATACCGGTAATTATCGGGGTGGTCACGTTAAAGCAACTGATAAAGCGGCGTGGGCCTACCTAATTAAATGGGATGATCAGGAAATACATGATTCAAATGGTGAATTTGGTGCAACCAATAATAAAATGGAACAAATCGCTTTAATTGAGGCTTTAAAAAAACTGCTTGAGCTGGGCTTTAATGAAAAACACCTGCTTTTTGTATTAGATTCAAAGTATGTTTTAGATGCCATCAATAAAGGATGGCTGCAGGCATGGAAAAAGCGTGGCTGGAAACGTTCAAAGGGCGCACTTGCTAATAAAGAGGAATGGCAGGAATTAGATAAATTACTTGCGCATTTTTCTGATAGCAAATTTGAATGGACGAAGGGCCACGCTAATAATCACGGTAATGAATTTGTTGATCACACACTAAATATTTTTATGGATAATATGTAGCTTATTTCCCTAAAATAATTGCACCACCAAATAGGTGACCAAAGAATTCAGTTATACTGTTCCATATTTGCTCAAACCAGTTGCGGTTTTCAGGTGTATTTATTTTGTCAAAAATACTTTTAGAGTGTTTCTGAATGCCTGCAGATAAGGCAGCAGCTTGATCCCTGAAATTACCTTTCTTAAGGGCTCCAGAGTCACGAACTTCAACTAGAACATTAATGATCTGGTTCTTTTGGTTATTGTTAATGGTATTACCTAGGTGATTAATATTAATTTGGTTATTGACAATATCACGAATCTGGCTGTTAGAAACATTATTACCAATTTTGGCCATATCTTTTTTAGCACCGGCAACAGCATTATTTAATTGGGCGTCACTGTAGCCATTCTTATCTTCATTTTGCTTGGTAATACCGCTTAAGGTTCCCATTTCATCTTGAGCCGCGTTAACCTGTTTCTGATTTAGTGCTTGGCCATCTTTAGAGTAGGCAGCATAAACACCTGCTAAAGCACCAGAACCATCAATGGGCGTAGCACTTGTAACGTAGATGTTGGCGTCAGAAATGCCGGCCGTTAACGCCGCATTTTTATATTGGTTGGCGGTAATGCTTGTGATATTATTTTTGCCGTTATAATCTAAGATATGGACATTGATTCCGCTACCGCTACTGGTCTTTTGAATCATGGCGCTAGACCAAACTCCTGAAGAAGTAGTGAAATTATCCCCCGATGGGTTGAGATATTTAACCAAGTCTGAACCAGTAATAGTAATTGTTTGGTAGCTTGCCCCGTTTAACGGATCTGTTAAAGTTTTTAATGTGCCTGATTTTTGCTTATAATCTAGGGAAGATCCTAAGGTTACGACGGGAAGCTCATCTGCCTTGGCATTTTTACTTTCTAGATTAATTGAAAATAAAGAGAGTGTAACTGCTAAGACAGCAGTTAGAAATGTTATTGTTTTTTTCATAGAAATTATTAACTCCTTTTTAATGCCCATATTATACTAAAAATATATCATACAAAGTCAAATCAAAAGTTTGCCAAACCGTATTTATTAAACACTTAATGGCTTGGTCCACCTTTTAAATTTCAATAGATGTTATAATAAAAGCAATGTAAGGGGGGATGCTATGCTAGAGCAACCTGAATTAACCGTTATTATGCCGGTTTACAACGTTGAAAAATATTTAAGTAGGGCCTTAGATCATTTGGCTGATCAGACAGATCCTAATTTTAAATTATTGATCGTTAATGATGGCTCTAAAGATAAAACTGAAAGAATAGCCGAAAAGTATCGTGATAAATTTCGTTACTTTCGAATTATTAATAAGCCTAATGGTGGTTTGTCAGATGCACGCAATGTTGGCATGGCAAACGTAGAAACACCATACTTTACATTTCATGATGGGGATGACTGGGTAGATCCTGGTTACACATCTTATTTTGTGCGTGCTTTTCACACTCATCCCAATGCTGCAATGGTTTCTTGCGGCTTTTGGATTGATCGTGAGCATAGTAAGCATTCCATTCCGGCAACCAAAAAAGTTATCCATGCTATGCTGTCCAAGAAGAAAACTTACCGCTTAATCGTTAACTTTTTGGGTTCTTTGTTTATGAATAAAATTTTTATTTCACCGGTTAAGGGTTATACCTGGAACAAGGGTTACAAAACTTCGGTGGTACGCAAATATCATTTACAATTTGTTAAAAAATTAGCGTTTATGGAAGATCAAATTTTTAATGTTAAGTATCTTTCTTTAACCTCTGGTTTTTATTGTAACAGTGTCCCACTCTACCATTATTGGCAACGCGAGGATAGCATGGTGCACCATTTTAACTTAAAGATGGTGCCAGACAACTTTAAAGCCAATTACATTGTATGGAAAATTATTTTTCGTAGTTTATGGAATGAGCATAAACAAAAGGCAAATCGTTCCAGCCAAAAATTAATTAGTGTTGATGAGGGAAACAATAATGAGAGAAAAGGTTAATGGCGTTCAGCTTTATTACTATAAATTAGGTAAAGGTACACCGTTACTTTTACTTCATGGTCACCACTTGGATGGTGGGATGTTTGACAAGATCGTTTCACCACTTTCTTTGTATTACACGGTTTATGTGCTTGATATGCGTGGTCATGGATTAAGTGAAGGTGATAGTGCTGAACACTACCAAACTGAAGTTGAAGATGTTTCTGCATTTATTAAACAGTTAGGAATTGAGGGCTGCTACTGTTTTGGCTTTGATGCTGGTGGCTTGGTTGCCATGATGTTAGCAAGTCAAAAGCAACACATTTTTAAAAAATTAATGGTAGCTGGGGTCTTTGTTAATGGTGCAGGAATTAGGTCATATCATTATTTAACGGAAGGTATGTTGCGTTTTTTGCGGCTTGATCGTGATAGCCGGGTTGAATTGACCGAATCCTTCATGTCAGAAGATGGTTTGAAGCGGATTGTTATCCCAATGCTTTGTGTAGTTGGTGAAAAAGATTGGGTTAAAATTGAACATGTTCGCTGGTATAGTCAAATAATTCCTGATGCACGTTTAGTCTTAATGCCGCGGCAAACGCATAATAGTTATGCTGTTAAGAGCTTGAAACTGCTTGATTTAATGGAAGACTTTTTTAAGTAACAAAAAATTAGATTTTTGCGCTAAAATGGGTGTAAGAAATAATTTGATAAAAGGAGAAATTTTATGGTCAAAGTAGTTGTACTTGGTGCACACGGTAAAGTTGCCCAAATTACAGAGAAATTTTTGCTAGCCGATAAAGATGTAGAGACTTCATTGTTTTTACGTAACGCTGATCGGATGGCTGATAAGAAAGACCAAGCTAAAATTTTTGAAGGTGACGCTACTGATGAGGCCCAACTTGAAAAAGCAATCAAGGGGCAAGACGTTGTTTACGCTAATTTAGGCGGAGCAAAGGATATTGACCTTGAAGCTGAAGCGGTAGTTGAAGCCATGCATAATGATAAAGTTAAACGTTTAATCTGGATTTCAACTTTAGGTATTTATGACGAAGTTCCTGGCAAATTCGGCGAATGGAATAAGTCCCAATTAGGTGATTACATCACTGACTATGCTAAAGCAGCAAAACGAATTGAAGATTCAGGTCTTGACTATACGATCATTCGTCCAACTTGGATGACCGATAAAAACGAAGTTGACTATGAAAAATCTAAGAAGGGTCAACCCATTACCGATACTGAGGTGTCACGTAAATCAGTTGCTGCCTATATTTATCATTTAATTAAGAATCCTAAAGAAGCCATTGATGAATCAATTGGTTTAGGTAAACCGGGCAGTGAGGGTGACAAGCCTAGTTGGTATTAAAATATACGATTTTAAAAAAGAAGCTAGATATCTAGCCAATGTCATTAAGTTAAGACATTGACGAAAGTTTAGCTTTATGAACCGAATCATTT
>NZ_AYZC01000020.1 GCF_001436775.1 Lactobacillus acetotolerans DSM 20749 = JCM 3825 | reverse complement strand
TTAAATTTAGACATAGTAAAAGACCTAAAAGTGTCTCACTTTTAGGTCTCACTTCAAACTTCTTTAAAATGGCTTTTATTTTTATCCTAATTTTAATCACTCAACCAGTTAGACAATCTCTTGTTCCTTGAACCTGCCATAAACTCGTTCGACTTCACTTACGCTCATGAAGGCGTATGGATCTGCTTTTTTAACGATATTGAGAATATCATACATATCATAACGGTCAATGATTGTTACCAAAACAGTCTTTTCGATATGGCTATATGCCCCTTCAGCATCATGCAAAATGGTAATTCCACGATGCATTCTATCCTGAATACCGTCAATAATCGCCTGTGGGTGGCTAGTAACAACCATAACCTGCATTTTTTGGTGTTGCGTATAAACGGCATCAATTACCCGACCATTAATAAAAATAGTCAGCGCAGAATAAAATGCTCTAGTCCAACCAAAGACAAAACCAGCGGCTGCAATAATGATTAGGTTAATCAAGATATTAACTTTACCATAACTTGTTCCCGTCTTTTGTCTGATTACAATTCCAATGATGTCAATTCCACCAGTTGAGATTCCATTTTTAAGAGCAAAACCAGTACCTAGACCATTGATCATACCACCAAAAATCGCACAAACTAACGGATCAAGGTGCATATTGATTGGATGAATTAGGTGCATCATGATTGATCCCAATATAACAGTTGCGACGGTAAAATGGGTAAATTTATGACCTATCTTTGTCCATCCAACAATGAATAAGGGTACATTCAGTGCAAAATACATCATTGACGTTGTTAAAGTAAACGGTAAATACCTTTCACTTAAAGTATTAATCAGCTGCGCAAAACCAGTAATCCCTGATGAATACATATGTCCAGGTGTCCAAAAGAAGTTTAGGGCAACGGCCACAGCCAAAGAATAAAAGAAAGCCGCTGAAATTTTAGACAAAAAATTATAGCGGCGATTAAAGCGATCTAATTGATCCATTTGTTAATAATTAGTCCTTTAGAAAAATAAGTTTTTAAATTGAACACGTATAGTGTAACAAAAGTTCTAAAGTCGACCAACAAAAAATAATTTATTTTTGCCAATGTTTCTTAATAAATTTAGCACGACCACCAGATTCTTCGATTTGATAACGGAGAGGATCCTTCTTATAAAAGTCTTGGTGATAATCTTCAGCTGGATAAAAAGTTTTAGCAGGATTAATCTGGGTAACAATTTTTTGATCAAATTTACCACTATCTTGTAATTCCTGTTTAGATTTTTCAGCCTCTTCCTTTTGTGCTTGAGAATTATAAAAAATTATTGGCTGATAAGTATTACCACGATCTTGAAATTGGCCCATAGCGTCAGTGGGATCGGTTACTTGCCAGTAATACTGAAGCAATTTTTTATAAGGCATAACCTCAGGATCATACGTTATTTCAACTGCTTCTACGTGGCCCGTTAATCCGGAACATACCTGCTCATAGCTAGGATTAGCAACATGGCCACCAGTATAGCCGGAAACAACTTTTTCTACCCCTGGTAAACTATCAAAAGGCTGAACCATGCACCAAAAACAACCACCAGCAAAAATCGCAGTGTCTAAACTTTTGTTATCATTCTTATCCATAATACTTATTACCCTTCTTTTTATTTAAAAAGCGCTTTGTATTGACTATAACCTTCCTCATCAAGTTTATCGTACGGAACAAATTTTAGAGCCGAAGAATTTATACAGTATCTTAATCCACCCTTATCTGTTGGACCATCAGAAAATACATGACCCAAATGTGAGTCACTTTCTGGACTGGTTACTTCAGTTCTATCCATGTTGTGAGATTGATCCCGGTGATAATCTAACTTCTTAATCGGTTTGGTAAAACTTGGCCAGCCACAGCCAGAATCATACTTATCCAAACTAGAAAATAGTGGTTCTCCCGACACTACATCAACATAAATGCCCTTTTCATAGAAATTATCGTACTTACCCATAAATGGAAAATCAGTAGCAGCCTTCTGGGTAGACGCATATTCTTCCTTACTCAAATTCTTCAAAGCCTGCTCTTTTTTATCTTTGTCCATTTTCATTTCCAACACCTCATTTTCATCAATAACTATAGCAGAAAACATAAAATTCATATCTTTAAATGCTTATAAAAATATGGAGATTCCGCACATGCATTTAAAATATAAGCTATAATTTACTTATATAGATAAAAATTAAAAGATAAGCTTATCTATTATTCTAAGTAAATATGATAAGCTTATCTATTATTCTAAGTAAATATAAAGAAAGGAATTTATACATGCCAAAATTAGCTAGTGACTTAGGTAATACAATTAATAAAAGTAGAAAAGCTTTACCTAATTCAAATATTCGTGCATTTGACGAAAAAATATCAGCAATTCCTGGTATTATCAAATTAACCATTGGTGAGCCTGATCTTGCTACTCCTGATCATGTAAAGGAAGCAGCAATTCGTGACATTAAGAGGGACGATTCCCACTATGCTCCTGGTGCTGGGAAACCAGAATTACTTGACGCGGTTAGCAAGTACTTAGACCGTAGTCTTGGAGTTCATTATGACCCTAATAGTGAGGTCTGCATTACTGTCGGTGTTACTGGAGCTTTAAACGCGGTCTGTATGGCTCTGCTTAACCCTGGTGAAAAGATTTTGGTTCCTACTCCTGTATGGGGTGTTTATTTTGGAATAATTGAAATGGCCGGCGGAGTACCAGTTCAAATTGATACCTCAAAGGATGGGTTTATTCTTACTGCCGATCACTTAAGAGAAGTAATGGAAAATGAAGGTAAGGGTGCTAAGGCCATTATCCTAACTGATCCATCTAATCCTACCGGTCGAGTTTATTCAAAGAAGACACTAGAAGATCTAGCTAAAGTCATCAAAGAATACCATTTGTATTCCGTTAGTGATGAAATCTATGCAGAATTAACTTATGGTGGAGCTAAACACTACTCCCTATCACAAATTATTCCTGATCGGAATATTTTAATGTCCGGTCTATCCAAAGACTTCGCAATGACCGGTTGGCGAATTGGTTATATTGCAGGTCCAAAGGAAGTAATGGGTACAATTATTAAGATTAATTCATTCTTAATTACTTCTGTTACTGATAACGTTCAAGCTGCAGCTGTTGAGGCATTAAACAACGGTAATCAAGATCCAATCAATTCAAAGAATACGTATGAACGAAGATTACATATTATTCAATCTGGATTAGAGAAGAATGGCTTCAAGATGGCTACGCCAGAAGGTGCCTTCTATATCTTCGCTAAAATTCCAGAAAAATTTGGTAGTGATGACGTTAAATTTGCTACTGACCTGGCTAAGAAAGCTAAGGTTGGTCTCACTCCTGGTAGTTACTTTGGTAAAGGTGGAGCAGGTTATGTTCGCCTGTCCTACGCTTCTTCTGATGAGAACTTAAGAGAATCTGTAAAAAGAATTACCAAGTATATCAATAATTTATAATTATTGAAGATAAACTAAAAGGAAGCATAGATTAATTTCTATGCTTCCTTTTTTGTCTAATTTAATTTGATTATGTTTAATTAGTTTTTATCCCAAGTTGAATTCTTATCAGCATCTTTTTGTGCTTCATCTTCAAGGTGGTCTTCAGTCTTCTTAACACTGTCACTATATTTACTATCAACTTCAACTCCTAATTCGGATAATTGTCCTTTAGAAACTGGAGCTGGGGCATGCATCATTGGTTCTGAAGCATTAGCATTCTTAGGGAATGCTTGTACGTCACGGATATTATCCTTTTCGGCAAGCATCATAGCAAATCTATCCAAGCCAATAGCTAAACCAGCATGTGGCGGGAATCCCATGTCTAGTGCGTCCATTAAGTAGCCGAATTGCTCATAAGCCCGCTTCTTAGTGAAGCCTAATGCCTTAAACATCTTCTCCTGAATAGAGCGTTTATGGATACGGATTGAACCGCCACCCATTTCATCTCCGTTCATAACAATGTCGTAACTGCGTGCATGTGCTTTATGCGGATCAGTATCAAGTAACTTAATACCTTCATCATCTGGCATAGTAAATGGGTGGTGAGCAGCAACCCATCTGCCACGTCCTTCATCATATTCAAATAGTGGCCAATCGACAACCCAAACAAAATCAAAGACATGCTTAGGAATAATATCAGTTTCTTTAGCAAATTCACGCCGTAAGTGGTTAAGTGAATCACAACAAACTTTCCATTTGTCGGCTACAAATACAACTAATTCTCCACCTTCAAGGTTAAATTCCTTCTTTAAGGCTTCCTTGTCTTCATCCGTTAAGAAACGGGCAACAGGTCCGGAGAAATCACCGTCTTCATATTTAACCCAAGCTAAACCTTTAGCATGGTAACGTTTGATATAATCTTGTTTCTTGTCAAGTTTTTTACGTGAGTATGCCTTAGCACCATTTTTAACGGCAATTCCTTTTACATAACCACCATCAGCAATTGCACCGGAAAATACCCTAAAGTCGCTATCCTTAAAGATTGGGCTTAAATCGTGAATAAGCATGCCATAACGAGTATCCGGCTTATCGGTACCATACTTGTTCATTGAATCATTCCATGACATACGGGCAATTGGTGTCTTTAGATCAATCCCCATAACATCTTTCATGATCTTCTTCAAAAGGCCTTCAGTGTAATCTTGAACACCCTTTTCATCCAAAAATGAGGTTTCCATATCAATCTGGGTAAATTCTGGTTGCCGGTCACCACGAAGATCCTCATCACGGAAGCAACGTGCAAGTTGATAATATTTATCAAAACCAGCACCCATTAACAATTGCTTAAACAATTGTGGTGATTGCGGAAGAGCATAGAAGCTCCCTGGATAAATTCGTGAAGGAACCAGGTAATCCCGTGCACCTTCTGGAGATGATTTACCGAGTTCTGGGGTTTCAATATTAATAAACCCATGCTGGTCGAAGTACTCATGTGTAGCACGTAAAATCTTTGAACGTAAAATTATAGCCTTTTGAACACTTGGACGACGTAAATCAAGGTAACGGTACTTTAACCTTGTTTGTTCACTAACATCAATATTATCTTTAATTTCAAACGGTGGGTTTTTAGCTTTATTTAAAATAATGATATCAGTTGCATCAACTTCAACTTCACCGGTCTTCATATCTGGGTTAACATCAGAACGCTTAACAACGTTACCCTTAACTTGGAGAACGTATTCATTACCAAGTGATTCAGCAATATCCATCAGCTTCTTACCGGAATCGTGGTTAACGACGATCTGAACGATTCCTTCACGGTCTCTTAAATCAATAAATAGTAAATTACCCAGGTTACGTACACGTTGTACCCAACCATACAAATTTACTTTTTTACCAATGTAGTCAGCAGTGATATTGCCACAATAATTTGTTCTTTTTTCCATATGTTCCATTCTACTAATCCTTCAATCGTTTCATAACTGTTTGCATGTCATTAACATCATCAAGACTAAGATCTATGGTCTTGCCATCTGCTAAGCGTTTAATATTCAAAGTGCCATTTTCTAATTCTTTAGCACCTAAAGTGATAACGTATTTCGCACCAACCCGGTCTGCTTTCCTGAACTGAGCCTTAAGCTTCTTTTGGTCAACATCATATTGGGTTTTGAAGCCTTGTGCCCGTAAACTGCGTGCTATTTCAACGGTCTTCATTTCCGTACCAGCACCAATATTAGTGATAAAGAAATCAATCCCTTGATCCCTAAATAAGTCAGGATTTTGCTTCTGTAAAACCAGCATTAATCTTTCCTCACCAATACCAAAACCAACGGCAGGTGTAGCCGGTCCATCAAATTCTTGAACAAGGTGATCATAACGGCCACCACCAAGAATAGTTGTTGGTGATTCCCATAAGCTCTTATCATCAACCATGAATTCGAAAATAATGCCGGTATAATAATCAAGCCCACGAACTAAATCGTCATCTAATACATAATCAATTCCGAGTTGATCAAGCATATCGGTTATAGTCTTAAAATTCTTCTTCGAATCTTCATCGAGATAATCGATAATTTTCGGAGCATTTGGCAAAAATCGTTTGTCCTTATCCGATTTTGAATCCAAAATTCTAAGCGGGTTCATACTTAACCGTCGTTGCGAATCTTCTGAAAGCTGATCCTTTAAAGGAGTAAAGTATTTTACTAACGCATCATGATAATTCTTTCGTACCTGTGCATTTCCTAAACTATTGATGTGCAGCGAATAATTTTTAACCCCAAGTTCAGCTAAAAGATCGTGCCCCATCATTATGGTTTCAACGTCAGCTAGTGGGCTACTTGAACCGAAACTTTCAACCCCAATCTGGTGAAATTCTCTTTGCCGTCCAGCCTGTGGCCTCTCATACCTAAAAGTCGATTCAATGTAATAAACGTTAAACGGCTTAACTACTTCTGGGGCATACATTTTATTTTCAACGTATGCACGAACTACACCAGCCGTTCCTTCAGGACGTAAGGCAATGTGGCGACCACCTTTATCCTTAAAGTCATACATTTCCTTTTCTACGACATCTGAACTTTGACCACTAGAACGTGAAAAAATTTCATAATTTTCAAAACTTGGTGTGCGAATTTCACGATAATTTGCTCGTTTAAAGAAATCGCGCGCTATCTGTTCTACTTTTTCCCATGAACCAGAGACATCTGGCAAAATGTCAACTGTTCCCTTTGGTTTTTGTACTCTCATTTAATCATCCTTTATTTATTATTAACAAAAATAAAAGCGCCCTTGAATAAAATCAAGGGCGCTTAAGATTAGCACGGTACCACCTTTTGCTTGCTGCGATTAACGCTCGCGGTACGAACCATTACCTGTTAAAGGGTCACAGCTAGCTTTCTATCCACTTTCACAGCATAATAAGCGGTCTCTGAAATAGAAATTACTAATCTACATTCTTTGTCATCGATAATTCTTTTTTAGCTTATAGTTTTAACTAGCTAAAGTCAACCTTTGTAAGCGTATTAAGCTAAATTATAAGTCTAGCACAATAGTAAAAGGCCCATCGTTTTCTAAGCTGACTTGCATATCTGCTCCAAATTTACCGGTTTCAACTTTAAAGCCATCATTTTTAAGTTCTTCATTAAAGTCTTCCCATAGTTCTTTAGACTTAGGTGGTCTCATTGCGTGGACAAAACTAGGACGGTTCCCCTTCTTAGTATTTGCTAAAAGGGTAAATTGACTTACACTAAGAATTTCACTTTTAACATCTTTTAAAGACAAATTTGTCTTACCATTTTCATCTTCAAAAATACGCATTTTAGCGATCTTATCAGCTGCCTTCTTAATCGTAGCCAGCTCATCACCTTCTTTAATGCCAACTAGCAAAAGCAAACCTTTACCAATTTTGCCTACTGTCTTGCCACCAATGTCTACTTGAGCGTGATTAACTCTTTGAATTACAACTCGCACTAGTTATCCGACCTCTTTGTCTTGTATACATCAGGAATATCCCGTAATTTACTTAAAATATCTTCTAATTGCGTAGAATTTCTAACAGCAACGGTCGCATAAATATGCGCAATGTTTTCATCATTAACTTTTCCAGAGATATTATTAATATTATTAGTTAACGAATTAAGCTTATTAACAACGTCACCAAGTAGGTTGCTACGGTTGTAGCCAAAGACCTCAATATCAGCATTAAATGCCTGGGCGCTATTTTCTTCAACGTTCTCCCATTCAACGTCAATTAAACGACCTTGACCAGCGACCTTTTTAGTAATATTACGACAATCGGCTCTATGAATAGTTACTCCTCGGCCCTTGGTAACGTAACCAATAATGTCATCCCCCGGAACTGGGTTACAACATTTAGCCAGATGTAGCATTAAATCACTGATACCTTGGATCATAACACCATTCTTGTGCTTAATCTTCATCGGTGAGGTCGAATTCTTACTTGGTTGCTTTTCTGAAGAAGATTGTTGGCCGGAATTTAAAATTTCCTTCTCGTATTCCTTTTGTTTCTTCTTCTCGTTTTGACGTCGAAGCTCTAAGGTAAGCCTATTAACGATTCCAATTGCAGACTGATCACCAAAACCAACCGCCGCAAACATTTCATCGGCAGTATGGTAATTAAATTGATCCAAGATCTTTTCAATATGGTCTTTGTCCATAAAATCTTTAGGAACTAACCCCTGATCATGCAATTGATCGGCAACCATTTGCTTACCCTGCTCAATGCTATTTTGCCGGTCCAAACCTCTAAAGTAACGACGAATTTTATTACGTGCCCGTGAAGTCTTGACACTATCAACCCAGTCACGTGATGGCGTAGCATTTGCTTGCGTCATAATTTCAACGACGTCACCATTTTTCAGTTTGTAATCCAGTGGAACCAATTTATTATTTACCTTAGCCCCTACAGCATGATTACCTACTTGAGTATGAATCGCATAAGCAAAATCAAGGGTTACTGAACCTTTAGGAAGTTCGTACACTTCGCCTTTGGGCGTAAAAACGTAAACTCTATCAGAGAAAATATCACTTTTTACGCTCTTCATGAATTCGCCGGCGTCTTTGGTTTCATCCTTTAATTCAAGAATTTCACGAACCATATCCAACTTTTCATTGGAACTAGTTTGCTTTACACCATTAAAGTTACCACGTTTGTATGCCCAGTGGGCAGCAACACCATACTCAGCGACCGCGTGCATTTGTTCAGTTCTAATCTGAATTTCAAGTGGTCGGCCACCAGGTCCGATAATGGTCGTATGAAGTGATTGATAACCATTAACCTTTGGCACGGCAATATAATCCTTAAACCGCCCCGGCATTGGCTTCCACTTAGTATGAACAGCACCCAAAACCGCATAACAATCCCGAACAGTTTTTACAATGACCCGCACAGCAAGCAAATCATAGATTTGATCGAAGTCTTTATGCTTATTAACCATCTTTTTATAAATAGAATAAATATGCTTAGGCCGGCCGTAAATATCATATTTAATACCTAAGCCGTCTAAAGTTTTTTTCAGGCTCTTAATGGCATCGTCAATATACTTTTCACGTTGACTACGCTTTGCGTCCATCAAATTAACAATTCGATAGTAAGCTTCTGGGTTTAAATAATGGAAACTCATATCCTCTAATTCCCACTTAATGGATCCAATACCCAAGCGGTCAGCTAATGGCGCGTAAATATCCATGGTTTCTGAAGCAATCCTACGTTGCTTATCAGGACGCAAATGTTGCAAAGTATGCATATTGTGCAAACGATCAGCTAACTTAACCATAATTACTCGCAGGTCTTTAGCCATTGCAATCAACATCTTGCGGTGATTTTCGGCTAAAAATTCTTGGTGAGACTTATAATGGTACTTTTTTAATTTGGTTACGCCATCAACTATAAAAGCAACATCTTTACCAAATTCTCTCTTAATATCGTCATTAGTAGCGGCTGTATCTTCTACGGTATCATGCAAAAATCCTGCTGCTACCGTGTCGGGATCGAGGCCAAGCTTAGCCAAGGTACCCGCAACTTGAGTTGGGTGAACAATATAAGACTGGCCAGAAGCGCGTTTCTGGCCTTTATGAGCTTTAGCAGCAAATTTATAAGCTTTTTCAACAAAAGCAACCTGCTTTTCATCCATATATTTCTTACAGGCATCAATAACCTGGTCATGAGTCATCTCAACATACTTCGACATACACAATCACCCCTTCTAGTTGTAGATATGTTTATTCATTAGCCCAAATATTTCAAAAATGAGGTAAATCAATCCAAATAACAAATTATAGTTAGCAAATCTAATCATAACTATTAAACAGAACAGAATCGGTAGAAGTAATAACCACCAGAATTTCAAGTGTAATTTTTCAATTAATTTACCAACATGGTAACTAATAAAGCAATTGATAATTATAAAAAGTAAGCCTACCCGCACAATAACCGGTATACTCAGTAAACTAAATAAAAGAGGCAAAATGGCAACTAATAGACTCCACCAAATAACTGACATCGCTTGATACTGATTTAATTTTTTTAATATTGGAATTTGCTTTATTTTATGTCCAATTTTACTCATAAAATTATAGCCTCTCGTTTTTAAGCCAACAGGCTCATTTTAACTTTATATTATAATACATTTTTACTTATCTTTCCTAACAATTACTAAGCCAACCCATCTTCCTTGTTGCATAGACAGGTCAATCTTAAAGTCATTTGCATTCAAAGCTCTTTTTATTTTAGGCATTTGTAGGTAATCAATTCCAGAAAAGATAGCTTGACCGTTTTTATTTAAATGACTATCAAGTTGCGGAATTAAATTAAGCAGAATTTCCGCTAAGATGTTTGCAACAATAATATTAAATTTACCCTTTACATCGGCCAAAAGATCGGTTTTATGGACACTAATATTATGCAAATCATTAAGCGCAATATTTTCCTTTGCTGCTGTTACCGCTTCGTCAGAAATATCAGTAGCCAAAATCTTTTTTGCACCTAATTTAGCCGCAGCAATTGCCAAGATACCAGAACCAGTGCCGACATCAACTACCGTAGACGGACGAATCATTGCTCGTTCAATCCCCATCAATGCTAACTGGGTTGTTTTATGGTTACCCGTCCCAAAAGCTAGGCCTGGATCAAGTTTAATCAGCTGCTGGTCTTTAAACACCGGCTTATAATGTTCCCACTTAGGTACAATAGCTAAATGCCGGGAAAAGTCAATTACGTGGTAATATTTTTGCCATGCGGTATTCCAATCTTGATCAGCGATATAAGAAGTCCGTATATTACCTTCACCAATGTTTAGGCCGTAACCCTTTAATTCCTTTAATTTAGCACGGTATTTTTTAACCAGTTCGTCTTTATCTGCTTCCTGATCGAAGTAAGCAATAAATTGTGTATCCTTAGGAAGATCTTTAATATCGTCCATTTCTACCACAGTTGAATCATGTAGCCAACCAGCCTTTTTAAAATCATCGCGATTTCTAGTTTCAGTTCCTAAAGCATTTAAATTATCTTGACTAAAAACACTTAGAGCATCTTCAACCTCATGACTAGTAGCAATTTTTATAACTAATAATTTCAAAAAAATAAACTCCCTTTTTATTTTTCCCTTGGCAAATGCTATCATTGAAAAAGGTGGTATAAATGTCAAAAAAGAAAAGTAAACTTGAAAAAACGTTAGTCGAAAAAATTCTTGACCGGGACAAAGTTCCCTATCGTCAAGCCGAATTTGCAACCCACAAAGATTCTGGTGGTGTTGCAAAGATGGATACTTCTATTTTAAACGAGAATGAACATTTGGTCTACAAGACGTTGGTTTGTAGTGGTAACAAAACTGGCCCATTAGTCGGGGTGGTCCCGGTTACAGAACATTTGAGCATGAAAAAATTAGCCAAAAATTCTGGTAATAAAAAGTGCGAAATGCTTCCGCTTAAAAAACTTGAAAAGACAACCGGTTACGTTCATGGTGCAAATACACCGATCGGTATCTACTTTAACCACCACTTCCCTATTTACCTTGATGCAGGGATGAAAAATGAGGAAGAAGTCGGTGTTTCTAGTGGTAAAGTTGGGCGTAGCGTCTTCATTAAACCAGCCGATTTACAAAAAGTTACCCACGCAACTTTTTGTGATTTACTAGAATAAGTTTGAATACTAAAAAACGAGCAGTTTAAGCTGCTCGTTTTTTTAGATTTTAATTTAAGCCTTTACAACAAAAATAAAATAATTACTTTATAATATAAGAGGACAAAATAAAAACTTATAATAAGGAATAAAGTAATGACACAATTAACCGATGAACAACTCGCAAATATTGCGCATGATTATTATTTAAGTAAATTAAATATTGCAGATATTTCACAGAAATATAGTCTTTCACGGTATCTAATAACTAAAGCGTTAGACGACGCTCAAGATAAAGGTATTGTTAAAATCAACATTTATCAAAATACGAAACGGGACGAAAAATTAGAACGAAAATTTCTGCAACTTTTCGATTTAAAAGACGTCTTCATCTTACGAAATCTCGATACTAAGAATCAAGATAATGAAGCTATGGTCACCTTTGCCGCCGAACAATTGCAAAATTACCTTAAATCAGCAAAAGTCGTTGGCTTAACTTGGGGAACTCTAATACGTGACATCATTAATAACTTTAATGAAGAAAATCACGAAGACTTAACCTTCGTACAACTTTTGGGACAGGCTGTTAATTCAAGTAAGCGGAAGAATCCTTTGACTCAAGATGCAGCTGAGAAATTCAATGCCAAATGCCTAACTTTACCAGCTCCTCTTTATGCAATTCACCCAACTTTAATCAAAGAAATTCAAAAAGAACCGTTCTACCAGCATATAAAAAATTACTATAAAAAGATTGACCTTCTATTTGCAAGCGTCGGGACACTTCAATCAGTTGAATCCAGCCAATTCTTTATGAAATACTATGAGAAGAAATTATTTGCTAACAACAATAAAAATAAGATTGCAGGGATGATTTTCGGTCGGCCATTTGACATTAATGGCAATTTTATGAACCAAATTGAACCCCACATTTGTGGTATTAGCTTGGATGATATTATGAAAACCCCTATCCGCTTTGTTATCGTTAAAAATAGGTTTAAGGAAGATGCACTGTTAGGAGCACTTCGAAGTGGTGTGATCACGCACCTAATAACCAACAGTGGGATTGCCGAAAGGGTATTACAAAAGAACAAAGCAAACTCTTAGTTAAATTCTTCACCATAAATTTTAGAAATATAATCTTGTAATTCACTTACTGAATGCCGTCTCGAGCGTGAACATTCTTTGGCGGGTCGATTACATAAAAAACACTTGCGGACCGGATAACCTAAATCTTTCCGAGAAATTGCATTACTCTGTCCTTTAATCAAAACATCGGCATCAAACAATCTGCCAAGTTTTGTTTTATCTTCAAAGTCAGTTGTAACCTTTTTTACACCGTTTGCATTATCATCGAGAACATAAAAATTTTCTGAACCTGTATCTTCATCTAAATGTTTAATTAACTGGTAGTGAAAATTATTCCTTTTGAATTTTCCTTCCAATTCATTAACTCCCCGATTAAATAATTTTTCTAAGTAGTGATTATTCTTAATTGGTCCTGGAACGTTTAAATTAACGTCTACTAACGTTTTGTTCGGATACTTTGTAAAAATTTCCTGCTGCAAAGCCACTCTTTTATCTTTACTAGCAAGTACTTCAGCAATACTTTGCTTTTTACCTTCATTAAAAATAGATTTCATTTTTTCTATTTCCCCTTAAATTAAAATCAGTTAAATTCATTATAACCAAAAAGCCAGAAAATAAGCTATCACTTATTTTCTGGCTTAATTATTTAGCAAAATTAATCTTTAACCTGTTTAATAGTGTCAATAATTGTACCATCACGATATTCAATTAAAGCAACTGTCTTATCAGTATATTCAAGTGGCTTTGGGGTACCAACTTGTTCTTGAGCTAATTTTTGCAAATCTTTAATGTCAAGAATCTTTAATCCTGGAACCTTAGAAAAGGCTTTGATTAAATCTTGCCGCTTAGGATTAATAGCAATTCCACGTTCAGTTACAACAACATCGATTAAATCACCAGGTGTTACCACTGTCTCAACGTTAGGGACAATTGTAGCATTCCGACCACGTACAAGTGGCGCAGTAATAATGGTCATCTTAGCATTAGCTGCATCTTGGTGACCACCAATAGCACCACGAATAATGCCATCTGAACCGGTCATAACATTAACGTTGAAGTTGGTGTCAATTTGTAAAGCTGACAAAATCGATACATCCAAGTTATTAACGACGGCCCCCTTGTTGTGAGGATCGGCATACCATGAAGCATCAATCTCTTGTTGATCCTTATTCTTAGCCATTGATGCTGCAGCACCCTTATCAAAGTCCTGAACATCCATAATTTTCTTGACTAAACTCTCATCAAGTAAATCAGTGGTTGGTTTAGTAATACCACCTAATGCAAATGAGGCGGTAATCCCGTCATCAATC
Source organism: Lactobacillus acetotolerans DSM 20749 = JCM 3825 (assembly GCF_001436775.1). Taxonomy (GTDB): domain Bacteria; phylum Bacillota; class Bacilli; order Lactobacillales; family Lactobacillaceae; genus Lactobacillus; species Lactobacillus acetotolerans. The sequence goes on along the minus strand of NZ_AYZC01000020.1, from coordinate 13,688 downwards.
ATTGATTGGCGAAGATAACGGGTAACTGCAAGCGCAGCACCACCTGAACCGGTTTGAAATGAAAAGCCTTGCTTATAATACGGTGAATTAACGATCACTTGGTTAACCATCTGAGCAATTTTCAATTCCTTAGGATCTTTGGTGAAACGAGTTGCACCTGAACCAATCTTGTCTGGATCACCAATTTTATCAACTTTAACAACATAATCAACTTGATCTTGTTTAATTGAAGCCGGAGTATTTGGATAATCAACAATATTATCGGTTAATAAAACAACTTTATTGGCATACTGTGCATCCATTAATGCATAGCCTAGTGAGCCAAAGATTGCATCCCCATCTTGACCATTTGCATTACCTGCTGGATCAGATACAGGAACGCCTAAGAAGGCAACATCAATTTTGATTTCACCCTCTTCGATTGAACGGGCACGGTTGCCATGAGAACGGAAAATAACCGGATTCTTTAAACCACCGTGAGATACAAAGTCACCAAGCGAACCACGCATACCTGAAGAAGTAATATGCGTAATTACACCTTTTTTAATGGCTTCAATAACTTTGTCATTCATGACACCAGTCAGTGATGATGGGGCTAAGGTTAAATCCTTATAACCCATCTTAATAATTAAGTCCATTACCTTATTAAAGGCATAGTCACCATTTCTGAAGTGGTGGTGAAATGAGATAGTCATCCCATCCCGCAAGTTTTCCTTAATAACGTCTTCAAGTGAATCAACAACTTTATTCTCATCGGAAGTTACACGAACTTTAGGTGCAACACGCTGAACTTCTGGGTGACCAATATCAGTAGATTCAAATGGTTTTAAATTCATTTTTGACATTAAATCATCTGGTAATTCACGTTTTACTTTATTCTCCAATGTAATTACCCTCCTCATCAATTAAATTAGAAGCTTTTGCAGTCTCAAGTACACGGGTAGCCTTAGCAACAACTGGTTTGTCAACCATCTTTCCGTTCATGGAAATAACACCTGAACCCTTTGCTTTGGCCTCACGAATAGCATTTTCAACTGCTTTAGCGTTTTCAATTTCATCTTTACTTGGGTTAAACACTTTATTAACCATAGGAATTTGTCGTGGGTTAACAAGAGACTTCCCGTCATAACCTAATTCATAAATATACTTAGTCTCACGGTAAAAGCCATCAGTATCGTTCATGTTAGAAAAGACGGTATCAAAAGCGTAAACATCAGCTGCACGTGCAGCTTGTAAAACCATGTTCCGGGCAAATTCAAGTTCACGACCATCTGGATAACGGTGAGTGTGCATATCAGCAGTATAGTCTTCACCAGAAACTGCTAATCCCATCATAAGTGGTGTGGAAGTGGCAATTTCAGGCGCATTTAGGACACCCTTAGCACTTTCAATAGCAGCCATCACACCAATTGAATCTTTTTTAACACCATATTCTTCTTCAGCTTTTTCCATGTCTTTAACCAATTTTTGGATCATTGCTGCTGATTCAGTTTTTGGTAAACGAATAACGTCAACTCCAGCTTTAACCATGGTTTTAACATCTTCGTCATAAAATGGTGTATCTTGTCCGTTGATCCTGACAACAATTTCAGCTCCGCCAAAATCAACCGTTTTAATTGCATTATAAACGAGCATCCTTGCTGCATCTTTTTCAGTAATAGAAACAGCATCTTCGAGGTCGAGCATGATTGAATCTGCACCGTAAATTCCAGCATCTTTGATCATAGCCGGATTATTGCCTGGCACAAACATCATGGTACGGCGTAAACGATTTTTTACATAAGTCATTCTTTACAATACCCCCAATTCTGGTTTATCTGAAGTTTCAGTAGCTCTTTGAGCGGCTGCTAAAGTACGCGCCTCAATTACACAATCAAGGGCACCCTTATCAGTTGCTTTAACCTTTACATTATCTAATCCATATTTCTTTAGAGTGTCAGTAATCACTTTTTTAATTTGATCACCATAAGCCTTTGCTACTTCTGAGTCTAAATCTATTTGGATACCGTCCGTACCCTTAGAAATCATAATCTGAATATCAGACGATTCGAGTGTGCCTGCGACACCTGTAGTCTTAATTTCCATCAATATTCATTCCTTTCTTGATCCTATCTTGTAAAATTTCTTTATTATTTTTAATAAAATCCATCGTTGTAGATGGTACTAACTTTTGAATAGCCAACAAATTATCATCTTTAATTAATTGCCGAACTTTGGTTGCAGTTATTACTTGCCCATTAACTTCATAACGCGGCACAAGAATAACTTTGATACTTGGCTCAAGCACTTGAATCAAACTTTGGTTATAAAAACTAGTCGTTCGCGAAAAAGGCTCTGTTCCAATATACCTACTATTTATAAACAGACACGGTGCAATAATATTTTTAAAAACATTGGCATCAATTTGCGTCTGTGTTGCAACCAGATCATCTGGAGATTTTAAAAAATATGCTGGAAAAGTCGCTCGAGAGACCATGTAGTCCCCACCACTAACAACAAAAATATTTTTGAGATCAGCAGTCCCAGCTTGTACCAACTTCATTCTTTCATCTGTATTAAATAAAGATGCATTGGCCGCAACCACAAATACGTAAACTAAATCATTTTCTTGATTGGCAAGTTCTATTAAATGCCGGTGCCCAAGTGTGAATGGATTTGCATTCATAACTATTGCAGCTACTTTTTTATTTTTTTGATCCTTTACTTTAGGAATCGTATCTAAAAAAGCATTTACATCTGGCGTTCCACTTTCTAAAAAAGCAGCCTGTTTGGTATGAGCCAGTTCATTAAAGCCTAAATGCTGAAAACTTTTAGAATACTTTGCCTTTGTAAAAACAAAACTATGAAAAATTTTTTGGTTAAAAATATATTGTTGTAATGCTGTCACAATTTTATTGAAACGTGCCCCCGGTTGAGCCCCCTCATTACAAACACCAATATATTTCAAAACATTGCCAGCTATACTTCCAGTTCCAACAAGATTACCGGCATCATCAACCAAACCTAAAGTATGATCAATAACATCAATTTCTCTAGAACTAAAATTATTCAAACCCAATTTTTCCAAAAAATGTTTCCATTTTCTTCTAGTAGAGGAATCATTTAAATAAAGGTCAACAACTTTATCCATTCATTCACTTCCTTCAGTTATAGTTTGTGCAAATAAATACAACTTATTCAACACCTTTAGTTTACTCTATTATTTAAATTATTACAATTTATACTTTAAAATTTTAAATATTTAAAAAATGTAAGCTATTACAAATAACTTTAATAAAAATAAATGTTTTGCACTTCACATTTATCACTAGCACTACAGCAAGTTATTTTTAGTCAAAAATTTCATTATTGCGTCATGCATTTTTACCGGCTGTTCTGCTTGAATAAGGTGACCACAATTTGAAATGACTTCAGTACCTATCTTTTCGTTTAAAATTTTTATAGCTTCAGTAAAATGATAATCAAAAAAGGGTGAGTTCTTACCTGCTAAAACAAGCATTGGCAGTTGAGCGTCTATCAGCACATCACGCCAATCTTCCTCTGCATGATTAATTAAGCATTTATAATTATCATCTGGATTATAGGGATGTTTGGCATTTTCTTGTTTAGCCTTATTAAACATTGAATCATCAATATGATTATAAAAAGCTTTCCCAAAATCTAACTTCAAATAATCTGGATAATTGTCCCAAGTTAAGTCTTTAAAACCATATTGCCAACTCTTATCGGCAATCATCTTAGGAGATTGATCCAAATCGATAATGGCACTGAATCGTCCTGGACCATAGATCGACAAATATGACCATAAATTGGATGCTCCCATTGAATTACCGATTCCAATAACGTTAGTTAAATTTAAATTAACTAAAAGTTCCTCAACGTCAGCAGCATGACGACTAATTCTTTGCCCCTTATAAGTCCGTTCTGATGAACCCTGATTTCTAGGATCAAGCACAATAAACCTAAATTTATCCTTAAAAAGTTCAATTACTTTGCCCCACATTTGACTTGAACCGCCAATACCAGGTATTCCTAACATTGTTGGCTTATCTATATCACCCGTATCCGAATAATGCAGATTAACCTTATCACTTGTTTTAAAATCCATTTAACTTACCTCTTTCTTGACCGATCAATTTAAGCCTAGCAAAGAAAAAACAATCTGAAAATATAATCAGATTGTTTTTATTAATTACTAATTTTTACCAAACACCGATTATCTTCATCCAGAATGTTCCTACAATACCAAAGATAAGCAGATAAATGATACCTAAAACAAAGTTCATCTTCCACCATTCACCCTGTTTAACGTATCCGGTAGTTGCCAAAATGGAAGCAGGTCCATTGGCGTAATGAGTAGTTGAAGCATTGATTGCACCAGTAAATGCTAAGAGCATTGCTGACAAACCAAGCGGTGCACCAGTTGCAACAGCAACTGATAAGAACGGAAGGTAAAGTGCAGTCATGTGAGCTGTACCACTAGCAAAGAAGTAGTGCGTATAGAACATCAAAAGAACTAATATAGCGAGGACTATTTTCCAACTAATTCCGTGCAAACCATTTTGAATAAGCTTTGAGAACCAGCCAATAAATCCATAAGAAATTAATTTACCGGCCATGAAGATTAAAATTGAAAGCCAAATCAAAATGTTCCAAGCACCTGTTTGCTTCAAAGCGTCTTTCATAGTCAAAACACCAGTAACCAGGAGAAGTGCTACGGCTAAGAAAGCTACAAAAGTTGAGTCTAGTTGTGGAATCTTAAAGAATCCGGACAGAACCCAAAGCACAATGGAAAGTGCAAATACAGCGGCCATAATCTTTTCGGGCTTTGAAATGGGACCCATTTCTGCCAAACGGTCATCAGCCCACTTCTTAGCATTAGGTATTTCTTTAATTTCAGGTGGAAACATCTTATAAATAACCAACGGAATAATAACCGTAGCTACGGCTACCGGGACGATAGCGGCAATGAACCAGCCGCCCCAGGTCATCGTATAACCCTTTTGTTGGGCCATTTGTTGCGCAACCATATTTGGAGCCGCACCTGTAATAAACAATGCAGTAGAAAGAATATTCGCATGAAAAGCCATAAAGTCCAGGTAAGCACCGATTTTCTTACGTGACGGGCTATTTGGTTTAGAATCATAACTTTCTGAAATTGATTCAGTAATTGGCCAAACAACACCACCCGTACGGGCACTGTTAGATGGAATCAAAGCACCAAGAACTAATTCCAAGCCAGTAATTGCATAACCGATACCCAACGATTTTTTACCAAATCGCCGGATCATCCAATAAGCAATTCTGTTGCCCAAACCGGTTTTACTAATTCCATATGCCATAATGAATGCCATGGCAATTAACCATGAGGCTGAATTGCTAAAAGCACTGAGAACACCAGTATCCGTAACTGCACCAGTCTTGGGATTAACAACATCTTTCATAGGTGCTAAATCAACAAGAACGGTAACAACTAACCCAACTAAGGTAGTTCCTCCAATTGGTAAGGGCTTGGTAATACAGCCAACTATCGTTGCAACAAAGACTGCAAACATCTCCCAGGCTTGCGATGATAATCCTGCTGGACGCCAAGGCGTAATGCACCATAAAATAATTCCAATTATTAAAGGCCAAATAAAACCTTTATAATTTACTTTTTCTAGAGTTTTCATAAGTTTTCCTCTTTATTTATGGGCGATAGATATCGTCAATAACATTAAATCCTTTATCTTTAAGTGCATCATCCACCCAAGCTAAATCTGCTGTACCCTTACTGAAGGCGGCAGCCTTTGCATCATCTTTTTTATGAAAGGCTTGAGCTTTTGGTAGAAGTTCTGCTGCTTCTTTTCTTGGAATAGAAATTACACCATCAGGATCACCTAAAATTATGTCTCCCGGGTAAACACTGATATTACCGCAAGCAACAGGAACGTTGACCTCACCAGGGCCCTCTTTATAAGGTCCTCCCGGAGTAGTACCAGTTGCATAAATTGGCAACTTCCAATTTTGAAGACTATCGATATCACGCATCGGTCCGTCAACAACGACACCAGCAACGTGCCTTTGATCACGGAGCCAAGTCATCATAACCTCACCAATGACAGCCCTTGTATCATCACCTTCATCATTAATAACAACAACATCACCTGGATGACAATATTTAAGTGCTGCATAAATAGCTAAATTGTCACCTGCTCTTGTATGAACAGTGAAAGCTGGACCACACATCTCCTGATCTGGATTCGACATCAATTGAATCCGTGGATTCATTGCGTTGCTTCTTTCCATACAATCAGCAACGTTTGAGGCTGGAAGCTTTGCAAAGCTCTTAACAACCTTGAGATCAGGCATTTCACGCTTTAAATAAATTCTTTTACCAACTTGCATTTTTATATATCCTTTACAAATTAGATTAATTTAATTCAAATCAATTCCGTCTAAAACTTCTTGCATCTTATTGGCTGAATTAAGCATTTTTTCTTTTTCAATATCTGAAAGGTTAGTTTCAATTACGTGGCTAATACCATTACCATCAATAGCTGTTGGCGTGCCCAGATAAAGCTCATGTTTGATGCCGTATTCACCATTAATTGGTGCTGATAACGGAAGAACAATAGAACGATTATCCAAAATAGCACTAACAATTTGGGTGAGCATCATGGCTACACCGTAAAAGGTAGCACCTTTATTTGCGATAATCTTTCCACCCTTTTTACGTACATCTGTTTCAATATTATTTAAAACATCGTCATCAATTTCTTTATAATTACGAAGTGGTTTATTGTTTACCCTTGATTCATCAAAGTTTTCAAATGATGTATCACCATGTTCACCCAAAACCATTGAGTTAACTGCAGCTACTGGAACATTCAGTTTCTTAGCTAATTCAACGCGAAGACGGGCTGAATCAAGTGACGTACCAGTACCAATTACCCGATTCTTTTGGAAACCAGATAACTTCTGAGTTAACGTGGTTAAAATATCAACCGGGTTAGCTGAAACAACAAAGACACCTTTAAATCCTGAATCGACAACTGGCTTAACAATACTCTTCAAAATTTTGACGTTCTTATTCACTAAATCCAGTCTTGTTTCACCTGGTTTACGAGGAACACCAGCTGTAATTACAACAACATCTGCATCCTTTGCGTCAGAATATTCACCAGAATGAATATTGGTCTCACCCATAAAGGGATTAATATCCTCCAGATCCATTGCATCCCCAACTGGACGCTTCTTAACGACATCAGCGATGATCAATTCATCTACATTAGTATTCTGCAAAAGATCATTTGCAAAAGTTGAACCTACGGCACCATCACCGACAAGTAATACTTTTCTACTCATAATTTAATTTCCTTTCAAGCTTTAAAAATAACTTGTTCTTCTTTACACAACCAATTATATACTAAACGCTTTCATTTTTTCAATATTTTCAAATAAATAATTGTTTTTTTAATTATTTAAAATATTTAGCAAGATTTAAAACTTAATTATCTTGTGGTAGTTTTCACTTTTTCAATCAAAACAATAAAAAAACATCTATGCTACTATGCACAGATGTTTATCGATATTCAATTTAACTTAATTTATCAGCTAACGAATAAATTTGGTCATTTGTATTCCTGCCTGACGACCAAAAACAACAGTTTCGGCTACTGAATTGCCACCAATACGGTTATTACCGTGAAGTCCGCCGGAAACTTCACCAGCAGCATAAAGACCTTTAATTATATTACCATTGGTATCTAAAACCTCAGTCTTAGGGTTAATGTGAATTCCACCCATCGTATAATGAACAGCTGGATGAATATGAATTGTAAAGTACGGACCCTTATCAATCGAACGGTCCATGCCGGTTGTTCTACTAAACTCCCGATCATCTTGATCAGAAACGGCTTTATTCCAAGTAGTTACAGTTTCTTGCAAATTATTAGGATCAACTCCAATAATTTGGGCTAAATCTTCTAAATTATCACCATGTTCAACTAAACCAACGTGGTCATAAAATTCTACAGCTTGGAAATGATCACGAATACCTTGATCAAAGATCAAGTACGCACCGTCTTCATGTAAAGCAGTAATCGCATCAGACACAATCTTACGAGTATTTAGTTCATTAACGAACCTTTTACCTGCTTTATTAACCAAAATTGCTCCTTCACCCCGTAAACCTTCACCAATCAAATAAACATGATCGGTATCAGTTTGAGCAGTTGGATGAACCTGGATAAAGTTCATTTGTGTGAGTTGAGCATCAAGAGCACTGGCAAGTTTCAATCCATCACCAGTTGCACCAGCCTGGTTGGTTGTTTGATAATTTACTAAGTCAGGACGATACTTTTTAATAATTTCTTTAGAGGCACCAAAACCACCGGATGCTAAGAGTACAGCTTTCGCTGAGATTTTCTTAGTGCCATTTGCTGTTTTAACTTCGACACCATTAACTTTCTTCTTATCATCCTGTAAAAGTTTAGTGACCTTAGTTTTATTAAATACGGGAATATCTTCTTTTTGAACTTGTTTTAAAGTTTGCGTAATCAAATAATTGCCAACTGGTGCCATCGAAGCCGGACGATGAGCACGTTTTTTACTCATTCCACCAGTAAGAGTTAGGTCAGTTAGTTCGACCCCATGTTCCATTAACCAACTAATAGCAATCGCTGAATGATTAACAAAATATTTAAGTAAGTCACGATCATTTAACAGACCGCCACCCTTTAATGTTTCTTTGTAAAAGTCTTTATTATTATCAATAATTCCTTCTTTTAACTGCACTAAACTTTCTGAAGCGTTCATACCCGATGAGGCACGCTGGGTGTTACCACCTAAACGATCATTTTTTTCAAAAACGACAACGTTTAAGCCTAATTCATGTGCTTGAATAGCTGCAGTCAAGCCGGCTCCGCCTGACCCAACAATTATCGCATCATAATTATTTTTAATTTCAGAACTATCTTTGGGGGTAAAAATAAATTTTGCCATTTTCTCTCCTATAATTACTCTTCTGGTTTTGTTTTATCAATATTAGTCATCTGCATGTAATCCATCCACTCATCATATTGCTTTTCGGTGACCTTACCACTCTTTAAAGCGGCTTCCCTCAAAGTTGTGCCTTCCTTATCAGCAGTTTGAGCAATTTTAGCAGCAGCATGATAACCAATGTGTGGTGATAATGCAGTGACTGTCATCAATGAATTCTCAAGCAATTCATCCATTCTATCAGAGTTAACCGTTAAACCATGAATCATTTTATCAGCAAAACCAGTTATGGTCCCCGTCAAAACGTCACAAGAATCTAAGAATGCCGCAATCATTACGGTTTTAAAAACATTCATCTCAAAGTTACCTTGTGAAGCTGCAAAGGTAATGGTGGTATCATTACCAAACACTTTGGCAGCAGCCATCGTTACGGCTTCTGACTGAGTTGGGTTTACTTTCCCAGGCATAATGGAAGATCCTGGTTCATTTGCTGGGATATTTAACTCATCGTAACCCGCACGAGGACCAGATGCTAAGAAACGAACATCTTGAGCAATCTTAAACATATCCGCAGCTAAAGTTTTGAGTGCACCATGCATTACATTAATACCTGAATGATGTGCTAAGCCCCAGAATTTATTAGTCTTAACCTTAAAATCGTGCCCGTATACTTTAGATAATTTTTTGGCTATTTTTTCAGTCATACCTGGTACAGCGTTTAAACCTGTGCCAACAGCGGTACCACCTATAGCTAGTTCATATAAAGTAGGCTTTAAATCTTTAATGTAAGCTAAATCATGCTTTAAAGCTGAAATATAACCGGATACTTCTTGTCCAAAAGTTACTGGAGTTGCATCTTGTAAGTGTGTACGCCCAACTTTAACAGTCTTCCAGTACTTATTTTGTTTAATCTTTAATTCATCAATTAAATGTTGAACGGCTGGCTCTAATTTATCTAATGCTTTGACAGCAACAATATTCATTGCCGTTGGAAAAGTGTCGTTTGATGATTGACCACGATTAACATCATCATTTGGCAAAATATTAAGACCTGGATGAAGTTTATTTGCCAAATTAGCAACAACCTCATTTACATTCATATTACTTTGGGTACCCGAACCTGTTTGAAGTACGTGTAATGGAAAATCTTTGCGCAAGTCTACATCATCCAATGAGAGTAAATGATCAATTGCATCCTCAATTGCTGCACCTTTTTCTTTAGGCTCATCCCCTACTTCGACATTCGATTCGGCAGCAGCTTTCTTTAAATGAAGAAAAGCGCGGATAATTTGCAGTGGCATTAATTCACCACTCGGAAAATTGTTACGACTCCGTTCAGTTTGCGGACCCCATAAAGCATCTTTAGGTATTTTTACGGGACCAATTGTGTCACTCTCAATACGGTATTCTTGTTTACTCATATTAATTTTCTCCTCATATAGTTAACCTATTAATATAATTAACATATCATCATTTATTATAATACCTGGAAAGGCTTTCTTTTTCAATATTTTAAAAATAAATGTACTATTTTTATATTTTTTAAAATAATTAACTATAGAAAAGTAGACACAATTTCATAAGCTATATATATTATTTATCGGTTATTGGTATGATCTTTTTTGCGTAAAAGTTCCTAATCTTTGACCGAACATTCTTTTTCCACATAAGCATATTAGTGTCAGGATGCTCTTTTTTATATTCAATAAATGAATTCCTAGCTAACAACTCATTTAATCCCGATTGTTTATATTCATCCTTCGATAAATCATAATGTTTAATAACAAACTTCAAATCGTCTAAATTTAAGCAATACTTTTTAGAAAAATCGTTAATTAATTCTTCATAAGCTTCATCCATCATTGCTTGTAATATTTCATTAACCTGTTTATTTCTGAAATTCTCTGGGTTCTGCTTAACTTTATCCCATAGACTTTGCAATAAACCGGCCATCACTTTATTAGTCTTCGATAAATCATCAATATAAGTATCTATCTCATTTATTTCAGCATTAGTCTTCTGAACAGATTCATTATCATCAGTAGGAATATAGGTTTGGATTAATTGCAAAATATAGCGATAATCGACTGTTTGTTTGTCGCCAGTTTCCAATTCATAATCTAAATCAAGCGGTTGTTCATCAACGTTAGGATCAATTTGTGGAAGAGTTTTCTTGATATTATCTTTGACAACTTCATAAATTGCTTTAGTTTCCTCAACAAAAGAATCATTTATTCCGTAATCTTTTTCAAGACTGACGTCGTCCCACTGACTATAAGTTTCAGCAGCAGCCAAAGTTTTATCAAAGTTTTGATACTCTTTAGCAAATTTCTCTTGTTCCTTTATGGGAGCATTTAAAATCGTATCTTGGGAAACATTTGAATACTTAACAATCTTTTTTTCTGCATTTTCAAATAATGCCTTTGAAGTATCCCACTTGGGTGCCATTACTTCGTTTGTTCCGCCATCGGAATATAAGGAAATTGCACCATTAATGTCTTCTTTATATTTTTTGGGATATTGAAAAGTGACGATCTGACCAAATTTCTTATCTTGATCAAAAATACGATTAGTTCTAGAAAATGCTTGAATCAAATTTTTATATGGCAAAGGCGGACGGTCTAAATAAAGTGCAGATAAACTAGGCGCATCAAATCCAGTAAGCATTCGATCAACTACTATCACCATATCTAGTTGCTGATCTCGTGGCTTATACTGTTCCTTTTTTCTGGCTAAGCGTTCACTCACATTCGTGTTGTAAGCTCGCAATTCATCCATACTAAAATCGGTATGGTACATAGCATTATAAATTTTCAAAGAATTTTTCATTTCACTTTGATTTGCATCAGCACCATCTTGGTTTTCACCGACCGAATAAGTAATAGCAATCTTAGGATAATCTGGAACTATTTTCCGTATTCTCTTTAAATATTTATTATCGTATTCTTGGTCGTTAATAATTTCCAGGAAATAACGATAATATCTTTGTGCCTGCTTAATAGATTGAGTTGTAAAAAGTGCAGAATAAATGTAGCCGCGGTGATTTTTATTAAAAATCCCCTGTTTACTCCAAGCTTGCTTAAAAATTTGGTTTACGACGGCTTCCATATGGTCTTTAGAAGAATAAATTTGGTCTAATTTTTTAGTATCTGATTCATCTTCAGTTTCTTCAGAATTATATGTCTCTTCTTCAACCTGAAAACCTAAAACGGCTTGATCTCGAATTGCGTCTTTAATCGTATACTTTGCAAGACATGGTCCATATTGCTGAGCCGTAGTTCTAGCATTCTTACCCTTTGCTTCCTTAGCATTTTCAGCAAAAATTGGTGTACCGGTGAATCCAAACCACATCGGTTTATGAGTAAAGAAGCCATCGATTTCGTTCTTTTGGTCTGGTGAAACCGTCCTATGACATTCATCAACAACAAAGGCTAAATTCAACTCTTGCAGTTTATTATAAAGTCGCTTTTGTCCATTATCTTTCTTAATTCGTTTAAATAAGGCCTGCATCTTTTGGCGAGTTGCAATAATGACCTGTTTGTTAGGACTTACTAGCTTTCTAGCTAATTCATAACTATTTTTAGTTTCTTCTACCCTAGTTGTATCGTTTTGTGCGTAGGTCTTAAATGCAGACGTAGTTTGTGTATCCAGATCGTTTCTATCAATTAAAAATACCGTCTTATTGATAGAAGGAATAGATAATAAATTGTGAGCTACTTTATAAGAAGTTAAAGTTTTCCCAGAACCAGTTGTATGCCAAACGTATCCAGATCTTATATTTGAAGAATCATCTGGATGCAAAGCTACCTTATTAATTGCTTCAATCGCTTGAATTTGGTAAGGACGCAACACAATAATATTCTGCTGTTCCTTATCCAAAACAATGTATTCAGTTACCAACTTATGTGCCATTGGAATCGATAAAACACGTTTAGCAAAAGATAAATAATCATGTACAGGCTTATTATTTTCATCAACCCAGGTAGTCAGGAATTTTTCTCTTAATTGTTGTCCAGCAGCAATATACTTTGTCTCTGTTCCATTAGAAATGACAAAAACTTGCGTAGTAGAATATATGCCGTTAAACATTTGCTGATCAATATACTTTTGAATTTGGTTAAAAGCTTCTTTAATACTATGCATCCTATTTTTTAATTCGATATGAATCATAGGAAGACCATTAATTAACAAAGTTACATCATATCGACGATTGCGACCTAAATTATCACGTTTGTGAAGCTGAATCTGATGCACTACTTCATAAACCGAAGAGCCACCAGCAATATTTGTATTATCAATAACCACTAGATCAGCAACACCGAGTTTAGTATCATCTCGTTGAATCGGGAGCTTAACCATTCCATTGGCTCCAGCTAGCCATTCAGCACTTTTATAAAAAGTAGGATGAACTATCTTTGATTTTATAACTGCTTTCTCATTTTCAGTTAAAGGCACCCCATTAAGAATATCTTGGTTATGGGATGTAAGTATTCTAAAAAAGTTTGTCCATAACTGATCCTCAGTTTTTAGATCATCTCTAAAATTCCATTGAGATTTACCATGTTTAAGTTGATTAATTAATTTATCTTCAATTTCCGCTTCTGATTCCAAAAAAATCTCCCATTTCTAAAAAAGCCATTACTTTAAAAATTGAAGTGAGACCTAAAAGTGAGACACTTTTAGGTCTTTTACTATGTCTAAATTTA
>NZ_AYZC01000002.1 GCF_001436775.1 Lactobacillus acetotolerans DSM 20749 = JCM 3825 | reverse complement strand
CATGACCTTTTTGTTTAAGTTCTATTTGTGTTGCACTTCAATTTTAAATCAGGGAAAATAAAATTTCCTATTAATTGGATCTTTTTCTTTATTTAATAGTTATTTTAAGTTTAGAATTAACTTATAAACTATAATTAATAACGGAGGTGATGTCTTGTATCCAGATAATAATATTTGTTCATATCTTAAATGGCGCGGTGATATTGACCTGGATCAAGCACCTTTTAATGAAGTTGACGCGTTAGTTCTTTCAATCTTTTCATATTTAGACCTACCTGATATCGTTTCAGAAGATGAAAAGACAAGCACTGTTCAAGAAGCAGCAAAAAAATATTTTGCACCGGGGCATCCCACACAAAATAACGACGGTTACAAACAACTATTAAGGTTAATGTCTAAAGCAAATCGTTTCAAAAATGCTAAATTATCCTACTTTATAAATACTTTAAATGATCAAACCCAATTTAGCGCAATTAAGATTCAATTAGCTGATAAAACAAATTTTATCTCCTTTCGAGGTACTGATGATTCACTTGTCGGTTGGAAGGAAGATTTTGAAATTAGTTTCAAAAAAACAATTGCGCAACAAGAAGCAGTCGATTATTTATCTGAGATTATGAAAAATGATAATGAGAATTATTTGTTAGGCGGACATTCTAAAGGTGGAAACTTAGCTGAATATGCGGCTTTAAACGTCGAACCAAAAATGCGTAAGCGAATTAAGGGAATTTATACTTTCGATGCTCCCGGCATAGCTCAAGAAGTTGGCAATCAGTTACCGGATAAATATTTAGATGAAGTTCTTAAACGTTATGTACCTGAATACAGTATTATTGGCCGGCTTTTTGAACCTGAAGGAATCGAACCAACAATTGTAAGCAGTTCACGTAAAACTTTAAGCCAACATGATGCTTTTAGCTGGGAAATAGCTGGATCACATTTTGTTACCAGAAGATATCGTAACCCGCAATCCCGTATTTATAATCAATTAATTAATCAGTGGATAGGTAATGCTACGCTGCAAGAACGGGAGTCTTTAGTCAACGACCTCTTCTCTGCCCTTGCATCAAGTGGTGCAAAAAAAATTAATGAGTTAGGTAAAAATGGTTTCGGTGGTTTCGGAGCAATTCTTTTATCATTAGCTGATTCATCAAGACGAACTAAATTTGTTTTTGGAAGTTTAGTCAGTGCGTTTTGGGACATGCTTAAAAATCTTCACCTAGGTAAATTACTATTTTCCACAGATAGTATCATTGGATGGATTATGGTAATTTTAGGAATTGTTGATTTAATCACACCACAGTATTCTATTCGAGCATTTGGTGCTCTAGTAGCATTTGCTGGAATAGGATTCAGCGTAAAACAAATTTTTCAAGTTGCAGAATCTAAATTGCAGAACAGACAGAAGCAATTTTTTATTATCAGTTATTTAGTTATTTTTGCTTTATCCATCGCTTTAATTTCTAATAACCGACTATTAATCTTTTTAGCTCACTATTTTTTAGGAATTTTCTTAATTATCTATTCTTACCTACGCTTACGCAGAATTATTATTCACAATGTACCTGGTATTTTCCAAAAAATAATTGTATTTGCAGAAGCAATAGTGGCCTTTGCATTAGGTATCATAATGGTTGTAAATTCCAATTACTTTACAAGAAAATTAACAATTTTAATTGGCATTTTATTAATCGCTTACGGTTTCTTCAAATTAATAGCAGAATTATTTAATCAGCGAAAGAAGATACCAAAAGAGCATAGATAAAACAAAAAATAACCTTCAGCTTGTACTGAAGGTTATTTTTATATGGATTCAAATTTAATCTACATTATTTTTCTTTTTAGAAACATGATAAAAAATATAGGCTATTAAAGCAAAGAAGATCGGACCAAATCCAGTCCAAAATGCTTTTGCATATTGGTGTTGCAAAATTGGTTGTAATACCGTAAAAATAATTCCTGTACATACAATAATCTCAACGAATATTACTAATGCAACCGTCCATTTATAATTAGTGAAAACTCTAAATTTTCTTGGATAATCTTTCTTTAAGAAAAACGGAAATGCACCAATTAAGAAAATATATGGTGCAGTAGCAGCTACATTGCCCATATCAGTTAGAATTTGATAAAAATTAGCTGCTGCTGATCCACCAAATGAAACAAAAGCAATGATCAAACATACGAAAATAGTTTGTGCCCACATTGCGTTCGCTGGAATATTATGCTTATTCAATTTGGTAGCCGCTTTAGGCCATAAATGCGGATTAGAGCCCAAGATAAATGATTTAATTGGGGAATACAGTAATACGAAGAATGCCCCAATCATTCCCATTAAACCGGATAAGGCGATTGCTCTGGTGAAAATTTCACCAATCATAAGTGATGTAGCCATATTAAGATGAAAAGCAGAACCAATCGCTTTACCTAAAGTGCCATAAACAACATATGTAATGTTACCAGTATTAGCATTACCACCTAAAATATCTTTTTGATAATTGACTGAAAATCCAGTCATAAAAATCATTAAAACATAAGAAATAATGGTAAACAAACTGCCAATTATTAATCCTTTAGGAAAATCCTTTTCTGGATGCTTCATACTGTCAGTTACACCACCAACTGTTTCCATACCGCCATATGCAAAGACTGCATAAACAATAAATGAAATAATTGTTATTGGTGTTTGAAAGCTTTTATTAGGTGAAATAATAAAACTTTGCCAACCAGTAATTGGCTGAGCTAATTGACCATGATTTAGAATAATAACTATAATGCTTGAAATAATAAAGACAAGGTTCATAGCAATCATAAAGAAGCCACCGATTGATGACATAATTTTAATACCGGTCATTCCACGTGAAGATAAGTATGTCGACACAATCATAAATAAAATTGCTAAAACACCAATCAATTGCGTTCCGTGTAAACCTAAGAAATGCCAGCTCTGAGTTGTATCTTTACCAAAAATCAAAGCAGAAATTGATATCCATAACCTTGAAGCGCTGGCTACTAACCATAATACCCAGTTAGCAAGCCAAACAAATGTACCAATAAACGCCCACTTTTCTCCGATGGAGCCAGCGAGCCAAGAATAAATGCCTCCTTCAGCGTCATGAAAAGCAGAACCATATTCTGCCATCATTAAACCAGCTGGAAAGAAAAAGCAAATACCAGCTAGGACAAACCAAATTATACCGGCATAGGTCATCTGTTCATATGAAACTGAAACATTCCCAAAACCGTAAACAGTCGTAATAATCATTAACACTAAACTTGTAGTTGTTAATACTTGTTTCTTTTGTGTATCTTTTTCCAAAAGAACCTCTACTTTCTAATATTAACCCCCTTTCATTTTATCATTTAGTCATAGCTACAAATCTTTTTTTAACAAAAAAAGCTACTAAATTTAATTAGTAACCTTTAAAATTATTTTAATTGTTTCTCGATCCAATTTCCTAGTTCCTTTACATGTAGTTTAGTTACAGAACTAAAAGTTAGAACAGTCACATTATCATAATTTAAATTTATTTTCTTTTTAAGCCCAGCCATTACTTTATTGACTTGGCTTCTTTTTACTTTATCTATTTTAGTACAAACAAGTAAAATAGGTAAATTAAGATATTGCGCATAATTATACATTGCAACATCATCTTTAGTTGGTTCACGTCGAGAATCAACCAAAATAATAATTCCTTTTAAATTTGCCCTGGTTTCAAGATAATTTTGAATCATCTCACCAAATGCTTGCCGTTGTTTTTGCGAAACACGTGCATAACCATAACCTGGAACATCTACAAGGTAAAATTCATCATTGATAATATAGAAATTCAAGGTCTGTGTTTTACCGGGTTGGGCAGACGTTCTTGCTAGATTTTTACGATTAAGCAAGCTATTAATTAAACTAGATTTTCCAACATTAGAGCGACCAGCCAAAGCTATTTCTGGCAGATTGTCTTTTGGATATTGATCTTCACGAACAGCACTAATAGCGTAATCGCTACTTCTAATTATCATTTGCTGTTGCCTTTACATCCTCTTCACTTGAATTATTATCGTCTTTTTTACGAGTAATTCTAGGTTGCGCATGACGGGTAATGACATCTTTAGTAATTTCAACTTCTTCAATATCCTTTTCGCTTGGCGTTTTATACATAATGCCTATCATAGAATTTTCAATAATTGTTCGTAAGCCACGAGCACCCATATTCCGATCAATTGCCATATCGGCAATTGCTTTCAAAGCACCATCGGTAAACTTCAGCTTAACATCATCAAGCGAGAGCAACTTTTTATATTGCTTAACCAGGGCATTCTTTGGTTCTGTTAAAATTCTTACCAAATCATTTCTATCAAGCTTATCCAAAGTTGTAATAATTGGTATTCTTCCAATAAATTCTGGAATCATACCAAATTTGACTAAATCACCTGTAGTTAAATGACTAGCCCAATTATTTGCATCAATTTTATTAACCTGGCTCTCAGCACCAAAACCAATAGTCTTTTTACCTAAGCGATTCTTAACAATTTGCTCGATTCCATCAAAAGCACCACCGACAATAAAAAGAATGTTAGAAGTATCCATACGAATCATTTCTTGTTGTGGATGCTTACGACCACCCTGAGGTGGAACTGAAGCAATGGTACCTTCTAGAATTTTCAGCAATGATTGCTGAACACCTTCTCCAGATACATCTCGCGTAATTGAAACATTTTCTGATTTTTTAGAAATTTTATCAATTTCATCAATGTAAATAATTCCACGTTGAGCGCGTTCTAAATCATAATCAGCATTTTGCAATAACTTAAGCAGGATATTTTCTACATCTTCACCAACATACCCAGCTTCAGTAAGAGTAGTTGCATCCGCAATCGCAAACGGAACGTTCAAAATCTTAGCCAAAGTTTGAGCTAAGTAAGTTTTACCTGATCCTGTCGGCCCTATCATGGCTATATTTGATTTTTGTAATTCAGTCGATGAATCTACGTCCATCTGGCTAATACGTTTGTAATGGTTATATACGGCTACTGAAAGGACTTTCTTGGCTCTATCCTGACCAATTACGTATTGGTCAAGTTGTTTTTTGATTTCCATTGGCTTTGGTAAATTACGAGCCTTTTTAAGAGAATCAACCCGTAACTCATCGTCAATTATTTTTTTAGACAAGTCAACACATTCGTTACAGATGTATACACCGTTTCCAGCGATCATCTTTTTGACTTGGTCTTGCGTTTTACCACAAAAAGAGCACTTGATCTCTTTTTGATCTGTAAACTGTGTTACCATATTATTCCTCCTAATGTTTATCAAAGTTCAGGTTACCATAAAAAAGCCAACTATGAGAGATTTTTGTTTATAAAAATAAAAAGGTGGTTGCTTAACAACCACCCTGATTATTTAATTATGTTCAATAATTACTTTTTAGACTTTTTGCTGTCTTTTTTACTGGACTTCTTAGTGCTCTTCTTATCATCTTTTTTGTCGTCCTTAAGTTTAGACTTAGCGACTTGCTTTGCGCTATCAGTGATAAGATCCATAGCCTTACGTACAGTAATATCATGAGTCAACATGTCATCAGTTAAGGTGTTACGAACAACCTTTTCCTTCATGTTGTATTCTTTAGCAAGGTCTTTAATTTCCTTGTTCATTTCGTCTTTAGTAGCTTTGAGGCCTTCCTTTTTAACGATGGCTTCAAGTACTAAATTGGTTTTGACTCTTTCAGCAGCATCCTTACCAAATTGTGCACGTAATTGTTGTTCATTACTGTTAGTCAACTTGTAATAAGTTTGTGGGTCAATGCCTTGACGTTGCATGTTTCCTAAGTATTGATTCATTTGTGTATCAACATCTTCTTGAATCATAGCATCAGGAATTTTATCAACCGTGGCATTCTTTACAGCGCCTTCAATAGAGTCTTGTTGAATAGCCTCTTTAGCGTTGTTTTCTTTTTGATCCTTCAAGTTCTTCTTGATCTTATCTTTCAATTGATCAAGTGTATCTACTGAATCATCAACATCCTTAGCAAACTCATCATCTAATTTAGGAAGTTGTTTTGATTTAACTTCATGTAACTTAGTTGCAAAGTGGGCCTCTTTACCAGCCAAATCCTTTGCACCATAATTCTTAGGGAAAGTTACAACAACATCAACATCGTCTCCAGCCATGTGACCAATAAGTTGATCTTCAAAACCAGGGATAAATGAACCTGAACCCAATTCAAGTGAGTAGTCCTTAGCTGAACCACCATCAAAGGTTTTACCATTTATGGTACCTTTGTAATCGATGGTTACAGTATCACCCTTCTTAGCTTCACCCTTCTTAAGAACAAGTTCCGCATTTTGCTTACGACGCTTATCAAGTTCAGCGTCAACGTCCTTAGCGTATACACGGGTATTTTGTTTGGGAACTTCGATACCCTTGTACTTGCCTAATTTAACTTCTGGTTGAACTGTGACAATGGCCTTCATTGTCCAGTCCTTGCCTTTATCCATTGATACTGGTTGAACTTGTGGTTGACCAACTGCTTTAATTCCAGCTTCTTTAACAGCTGCAGAATAAGCATTAGGCAATACAAGGTTCAAAGCATTTTCATATAATGCTTCTTCACCATAATATTGATCGAAGATAACACGAGAAACGTGACCTTTTCTGAAGCCGGGTACACGTAAGTTCTTTTTTACTCTTCTAAAAGCCTGGTCTAAACCCAATTTAACTTCATTTTGTGAAATATCAAAAGTAAGTTCACCGGTAGTTTTACCAGTTTTATTCCATTTTACAGACATTAATTAAATACCTCCAATGTCAAGTTTGAGTTTGCTACTTGCATACTAAATTATCTTACCTTAAACGCTCATAAAAAACAAATTAAGGCAAAAAAAAGATGTACTTCTATGAAGAAGTACATCTTTTTAACTATATTTTAGAAACTAGTCAAGAATATCAGTAACCTGACCAGCACCAACAGTACGACCACCTTCACGGATAGTGAATTTAGTACCTTTTTCAATAGCAGCTGGCTTAATTAAGGTAACAGTGAATTCAGTGTTATCACCAGGCATAACCATTTCAGTACCTTCAGGCAATTCGATTTCACCAGTAACATCAGTGGTGTAGAAATAGAATTGTGGACGGTAGTCAGAGAAGAATGGGGTATGACGACCTCCTTCTTCCTTCTTCAATACATAAACTTGACCCTTAAACTTGCGATGAGTTTGAATAGAACCAGGTGCAGCTAATACTTGACCACGAACAACTTGGTCACGGTCAATACCACGAAGTAAAATACCAACGTTGTCGCCGGCTTCACCTAAGTCCAAAGTCTTGTGGAACATTTCCAAACCAGTAACAACTGATTTAAGAACTTTGTCTACCAAACCAACGATTTCAACATCGTCACCGATCTTAACAGTACCACGGTCAATACGACCAGAAGCAACAGTACCACGACCAGTAATAGTGAAGACATCTTCAACTGGCATTAAGAATGGTTTATCCATCTTACGTTCTGGCGTTGGAATATATTCATCAACGATAGTCATAAGCTTCATGATGGTTTCTTGTTCCTTCTTGTCGCCTTGTAAAGCTTTCAAAGCTGAACCACGAACAACTGGAATATCATCACCAGGGTAATCGTATTCAGTCAACAGGTCACGAACTTCCATCTCGACTAAATCGATAAGTTCTGGATCGTCAACCAAATCCGTCTTGTTTAAGAAGACAACGATGTAGTTAACACCAACTTGACGAGCAAGCAAAATATGCTCACGAGTCTGTGGCATTGGACCATCAGTTGCAGCAACAACTAAGATAGCACCATCCATTTGGGCAGCACCGGTAATCATGTTCTTGATGTAGTCAGCGTGACCTGGAGCATCCATGTGAGCATAGTGACGATATGGAGTCTCGTACTCAACGTGGGCAGTATTAATAGTAATACCACGTTCCTTTTCTTCTGGCGCAGCATCGATTTGTGCATAATCTTCAGCCTTTGCCAAGCCCTTTTCAGATAATACCTTAGTAATAGCCGCAGTTAAGGTTGTCTTACCATGGTCAACGTGACCGATGGTACCAATGTTTACGTGTGGCTTTGTTCTAACGTAATGTTGTTTTTTTTCTGCCATTAAAATGACCCTCCTGTAAATTTGCAAGAAGTCCGTCAAGATAAGTAACGGATAATTCTCTGTTGAATATTGTACTACTTTCACTGGCAAATGCCTAGTATTTAAATGCATAGAGCCATGCCAAATGAAAATATCATCTACTAATTATACTAAATACTTTTAAAATGTAAAGCTTTTCTGCTTAATTTATTGGGGTAAATTAGCATAAATTGCTTTAAATAATTTTTGATGACCTCTGCCGTCATGATTTTCCAAGTACGAAGATAAGTCACTAGCAAAACTGTCAGGCTCATCAACATATTTAGAAAGCTTGGGATAGAGGCTGCCTAAGACTAGGTTCACTTCACCAAGCACTAGTGGAAGTTGGCTTGGGCGGTTGTGATATTTACTCCCCATAGAGGAAACAATCTCCTGATAAATTGTCTCTTTCTCTAATAAAGAAGTGGCAGCGGGGACAAATTCCTCCTGGTTGCCAATTATCCAAACTTTAATTTTATTCTTCACACCTAAGCGCACTAAATCTTCACATAGAGAAAGACGAACCGCAAAGTTTTGGCTTGGATCCAGTAGCATACTTTGAGCAAAAGTTTTAAAGTTGACCAAATCAAGTTTGAGTAGTTGCTCATAATCTGCCTGGCTCACCTGCTTTTTAGTTTTAAAAGCCCGCATAATTTCCTGCTGAGTTTTAAGATCAGCAGGTTTCACTTTCACAGATAATTTTTCTCGACGTAAGTGTTCTAACTCAAGTGCCTCGATCAGAAAGTGGTTAGCCTGCAATATTTTACTGTATTCTGCAAAAATCCGCTCATCAGAAAAAAGATCAGGCTCCTCTTTAATCAAAGCGTATGCCTGATCTTCTTGTTTACTCTTAAGGTAAAGGTCACAAAGTTCAATAACTATTTCAGTTGGTTGGCTATCACGTAGTGCTTCTTCCAAATTCTGAATAGCTGTCTTAGTATCACCCTTTGCTTCGCTTTGCTTGGCAAGTTTCATCAAATTCTTTTGACTTAGAGATGTCATGCTTAATCTTTCTTATTATTCTTGTCTTTTTTAACAATTTTTTTACCAGTCTTATTTACTTCAACTGGATGCTGGTTGTTATTCTTTTTCTTGGAAGGTTCATTTTTATTATTGCGCTTCTGCATTGCACGGTGACGGTTTTGGTTAACTTCCATCACAACTGGCAACACAACCGGACGACGGTTAGTCTTCTTGTAGAGAAACTTCTCTAGATCATTTCTAACATCCTTCTTAAGCTCGGTCCAATCGAACTTCTTGTGTTCAAAGTTATTATTAATGGCTTTTTTAATTACTTCAATTGAATCACGCATTAATTGGTGGTTAGCCTTAATGTAGACGAAACCACGACTCGTAACCTGCGGCTCAGAGATAATCTTCTTTTTCTTTCTGTCAATAGTCACAACAGCAATGAGGATACCGTCATCAGACAGAACTTCCCGGTCACGCAAAACAATGTTACCAACGTCACCAACACCGGAGCCATCGATCATTGTATCCTCTCCAGGAACGGGGTCAGATAAGTAGAATCGCTTTTTCTTGAAATCATAATCCAAGCAATCGCCGTTCTTGGTAATAAAGATATTGTCTTTCTTTATTCCTGCCTTAATTGCTAAATCCTTATGAACTTCAAGCAAACGGTATTCACCAATTACCGGGATCAAGAATTTAGGTTTAATTGTATCAATTAAAAGTTGTAAATCACGGCCTGTTGCATGACCACTAGTATGTTTATCTTTACCCAGTTGAATTACGGTACCGCCTGCGCGATAAACCATATCACTGGTTTGGGCAACCATTGTTTCAACGGCATGAGACGGAGTGGTTACAATAAAGACCAAATCACCCTTATGAATAGTAATCATACTGTGGCGCTTCTTAGCCATCTTTTGCAGCGAATTTAAGGGCTCACCCATCTGACCGGTCTCTAAAATCACAGTCTTATTATCTGGGGTATTCTTTAAGTCCTTAACCCGCATTAACAGTCCTTTAGGTACCTTTAGGTAACCTAATTTCATCGCAGTCCGAACTATCTTGCCGACGTCTCGCCCTGTTAAAAGAACCCGTTTGCCGGTTGCATCAGCCGCGTTTAAAACTTCCTGCACCCTATTCAAATTAGAAGCCTTTGAAGCAACAATAATTCTTCCGGTTGCATTTCTAAAGACACTGGTTACATACTTACCAATATCCTGCTCTGAAGCATTTGGAAATGAAGATTCAGCATTAGATGAATCACTAAGGAGGGCTAATACACCCTTTTCTTCAATTTCTGCTAAACGATCCATGTCTGTACGATAATGCGGAGCAGCAGATGGATCAAACTTAAAGTCACCGGTGTAAACTACCTCACCGGCTGGTGTATGCACATCAATTCCTAATGATTCTGGAATTGAGTGGGTTGTATGGAAGAATGAGATATTCGCATTCTTAAAATCAATCTCAGTATCTGCGTCAATAACGTGGAAGAGACTGTTCTTACAATGTTTATTTTCACGTTTTACCGTAATCTTTGCGAGCTCAATAGTAAGTTTTGAACCAAATACCGGAATATCATATTTACGTAAAATATATGGTAAAGCCCCAATTGAATCCGCATGCCCATGCGTTAAAAAGATCCCAACTACACGGTCACCGTACTGTGCAAAGAAATCGAGGTCAGGGATAACAACATCGATTCCAAACAAAGAACTATCTGGATATTTCAGCCCAGCATCAAGGACAAAAATTTCATCGTTGACTTGAACTGCGAACATATCTTTTCCTTGTTCACGTACGCCGCTCAAAATCATAATTTTAATTTGATCAGCCATTTTATTTCCTTTTCTATCTTTAAATATTTAATTTATTTGTTTTAATTGTTAAATTTATGGATCTTAACGATCACAACGTAAAAAGAATCTTAATCAATTTTAGCATAAAGCAAGTAATTATGACAAAAACAAAAAGCCAGCCCAATAAATGGGCTGGCTTCTTGTTTATTAGTTTGAAGATTAACGACGTAAACCTAATCTCTTAATTAAATCACGGTAACGATTAATATCATTATCCTTCAAGTAACGAAGTAAGTTACGACGGTGACCAATTTTCTTAAGTAAACCAACGTAAGAATGGTGATCATGTGAGTGATTCTTCATGTGATCAGTCAAGTTATTAATGTCTGTAGTTAAAAGAGCAACTTGAACTTCTGTTGAACCAGTGTCACCTTCATGGGTTGCATACTTCTTAATAATGTCATTTTTTTCAGTTTTTGAAATTGCCATAATTAATTTCACCTTTCAATAAATAATTGCCGTTAACAACGTTAGCCGTCAGGTGTGAGCGAGCAAACAGCGTTAGCGGTTCACAACAATATAATATGATACAGACTATTTTTTAAAAAAGCAAGTATAAATTACCTTGCATCTCTCATTATTCTTAAGTATAATCAATTAAGTAAAATTAACGATTATTGGAGGTGAATTTCATGCCACAAATCAAATCAGCTATTAAACGTGTTAAGACTCAAGATGCTGCTAGAAAGCGTAACGCTGCTCAAATGAACAAGTTAAGAACTACTGTTAAGAAGTTCAAGGATGCTCAAGCAGCTGGTGCTGAAGACGCCTCCGAATTACATGTTGCTGCTGTCCGTGCATTGGATAAGGCTGCTTTAAAAGGCTTAATTCATAAGAACAAGGCCAACCGTGACAAGAAGCGTTTAGCTAAATTAGTTAAGTAATTTATTAACTATAAATAAAAGCCAAGGAACAAATTAATTTGTTCCTTGGCTTTTTTGCTTTTTTCAAACATTTAAAACAAACATTTTCAGGAAGTTATTGGCATGATAAGTACCATTCTTATAGTTATAATCTAACTTAATGGCTGCTTCCAAAAGTTCTTCTAATTTTTCTACAGATATTTTATTTCTTAAAGCTAATTTCACACGGTACGGATGAACTCCTAATTCTTTGACAATTTGCGGTTCATTTCGTCCCCTTTTAGCTAAAATTTTAACCACAAGAATTAGCTCAATTTGATTTTCAAAAACTGCCAATAACTGTATGGGATTACTCCCTTCACGCAGTTGATTATCTAATCGTTCTGCAGCTTCCCGATAGCTATGCTTTAACGCAGATTCTAAAATAGCAAAAACATTTTGTGCTAGCGACAAATCAATATTTTGTTCAACCAGCTTTTCGGTGATCTTATTATCTGTGGCTGCCATTTTTAATTTATTATAATTACTCAAAATAGTATCCATTACCTGATCACTGCGTTGAACAAGTAATTGCAAAGCAGGCTGAGAAATAGTATATCCCTCTGCTCCAATTATTGACTTAGCAATTGCTGTAACTTCATAGGTCTTTATTTTAGTCTCTACCACATTAAAATTACTGAGTACTGTTTTAGTTAGCTTCTTTCGCCGATCAAGTTTGTTGTACGAAGCAATTATTATAACTACGTTGTCACTGCCTTGAATATGGGCAAAAATTCTTTCTAATTGGTCAAATTGCTTTTTCATTTTTTTAGGTGCTTTAGAAGTTAAAAAGAAAGGATTCTTCACAACAATTAATTTTTGACTGCTAAACAAACTTGATTCTGTTAAATCCGCAATTAAATTATCTAATCCATCAGTTTCGCAGTCGACTGTTATTCGGTCTAATTCCACAAACTTCTTTTCATGAGCATATGAATGGGCTAAATAATCATTTAAGAAACTATCCTCACCCCAAATTAAGGTTTGAGGATTATTGTTATTCGTATTTTTAAATAAGGAAAGTAAAGTCATTGATCATCCACCGCTAAAAAATGTTTAAATTCTGGTTTTGTAAAACCACCGTAAGCCCAGCTAATCATACCACAGTCCTGAGTTGAAACCCACGGTATCTGCTGCTTTTTCAGCGTAGCTAAAGTTTCCGGATGCGGGTGGCCAAAGCGATTTTTTCGTCCCGCAGAAATAAAAACTTCCTTAGGTTGTAAACTCTTTAAAAATTCAGGATTAGAGGAAGTCTTACTACCATGATGTCCTAATTTAAAGTAATCTACCTGTATCCCAATTTTATTCATAATCTCTTTTTCACCGTCTTGGCCTAAATCGCCGGTGAACATCCACCGTTTATTAGCTAATTCAAATGCCAAAGACAAAGAATCTTCATTCTTCCCCTCACCAGCCTTAAACGGATAAATAACTGAAAAGTTGATTTTAGGTTCTTTTACCTGCATCCCCGCTAATAATTCAACTAATTTCGTATGCCTGATCTTGCCATCAATTCTTTTTTGAAAAGACGGATTGGCAATTAATCCCTGTGCCATATATAATTTTTTTACTTTAACCTGTTCAAGTAATGGCCCCAAATCACCAACGTGATCTGCATCTTGGTGTGACACAAATAATCCATCTATCTGACTAATCCCCTGTGCTTTTAGAAACGGCAACGTAATCTTGTTGACTTGCGGAGTTATTTTTTTACCCGTAAAGTTCAACTTACCACCGGTATCAATCATATAAACCTTACGTGGAAACGGTGTTGTAATAAGAATACTGTCTCCCTGACCAACATCAATAAAAGTTACTTGTCCTTTTATCGGAAAGTGGATCAAGCAGAAGAATACTATATAAATGCATAAAGTTCCGATAGCTATTTTCCGTTTAAGTTTTTTATTTTCTTTCTTTTCATTCACAACAATAAGAAAAATTGCCGTGATAAATAAAAGTAATAAGCATTGCCACCAACTTATTTTGCCAAATGTGAAAAGCCCAATCCTGGTTGCGGAAAGCTCGCCAATTAGCTGCTCACCGTTTTTTAAAATTAATTCTAAGAAATTAGCGCCACTGGGCGTAAGTTTAAATAATATTAAATTAATAAAAGTTACCGGCATTACCACCCAGTTAAAGTACGGCACAATAAGCATATTAAAAATAACCGTAAGCAAATTAAATTGGAAAAAATAGAACAAAAGTAGTGGCGTTAAAAGCAAATTCAACGCAACAGATTGTTTAAAACTAGACAACTTATTGGTTAACTGCAAGCCAAAAACGAGCACATAACTTAAAATTGCACCTACACCCATAAATAAGCGCGGATCAACTAACAAATGCAATAAACAGGTAAGCCCTAGTACATCAGCCTGGACAATTTGCCATTTCTTAAATCTAAATAATTTACTTAAAATATAACTCAAACTTGCCCGAATAAATCCAGCCTGGCCATTACTCAAGAAAATACCAATTAATAAAATAAAGAAGCAACAAAGAAAAGTTTCTTCTTCGGTAAATTTTAGCCAAAAGCAGACCGCACTAACCAGCAAAGTATAAATTCCGACGTGCAGACCGGAAATACTCAATATGTGGATCACACCCAGATCCCGATAATTATTAAGTATCTCTTGATTATCTGTTGAAGGGTTTTCAGCTAAAAGCAATTCACTACTGAAAAAAGCTAGTATTCGCGGCATTTTCTTAAAATAAGATTGTAAGTTAAATCGAAAACTATGCAATTTATCAATTAAATTATTAGGACCCGTTATTAAATCGTAATGCTGCAATTTAATCTTCTGCGAAATGTTTTTGCTGGCATAATACTTTCGGTAATCAAACTCACCATAATTAGTTGCCGGCGTTATCTCAGTTACATCCCCAGCTATATTTGTTAAGAACAGTGTTCGCCCTTGCTCTATTAATTTCTCATCATCTTTAGAAACATTCCCGGAAACTAAGATCTTATCTTTTCCAGCACTCCCGGTGGCAGACATCCAACCGTCTTTAAGCTTAACTTGATCCGGATAAACTTTAATGACCGTATCTTCTTTTAAGGAGAATGCATCTTTCCTATTATTGAGATTTACGCTAATAAAGCCAACAGCAAGCAAGCCAAAGACAATGAATTTCAGAGTATTATATTTTCGCAATAATAAAAACAATAAGTAAGCTGCAATAATTATAGCCGTTAATTTTTGTAACTTCGCATTAGATTGATAAATTAAGAAACTCAAATCTACTAATAAAAGCGCGGTTAATAAGAAAAAGCCCGGACTAAATAGCTTAGATTTCCAATTGATCTTTGAGGGCTGCAAAGGTCTTCTCTCCAATACCTGAAACTTGTGTCAAATCTTCTATTTTCTTGAATTGACCATTTTCTTCACGGTAAGCAATTATCTGTTCCGCTTTTTTCTCTCCAATACCATTTAATTTTTGCAAATCAGCGGCAGCCGCAGTATTTAAATTAACTTTTTCGCCACTTTGCCCACTAGCGCCAGAACCTGTAGCGGAAGCAGAACCATTAGCCGAAGCAACAGTTGTTGCGTTATCAACTTTCTCACCTTTATACGGGATATGAATTTTATCTTGATCTTTAAGCAATAGTGCCCTGTTGACCGCCTTTAATTGTGCTTTTTTAACTGTACCACCAGCTGCTTCGATTAATTCCTGCAACCTTGCACCATTTTTTAAGGTATATACACCCTGATTTTTAACCGCACCAGAAATATCACAAGTAACTGTTTTAGATTTATTTTCTTCTGCCTTACTTGCCACGTTTGCACCTTTAGCTGAAGAAGTTGAAGAACCGACTTTTTCCGTTTTTTCATTGAGCACGTTAGAATTATCGGTCTTGCCACTATCCCCCTGTTTAAACCAGAATAAAAGAACGAGCACAACTAAAGCAATAAGAAAATATTTTTTCTTTTCTATCACGAAATTTTTAATTTTATCAAAATCCACCTTGATCACCTCATTATTAAAGTACGCAAAAAAAGCTCAGACCTTCGTCTGGGCTTTCTAAAAATATAATTAATAATGACTCTTCAAATACTTAAGCGCATCTTCAAATGAGCTCACTGGTACAATCTTCATCTTAGTATGAATCTGTTTAGCAGTCTTCTTGGCAACCACGTAATTCGTCGCAGATTTTTTCACACCGGTAGAATCAGTCGGGGCAAAGAATATTTCTGCACCGGCTTTACTTGCAGACACAACCTTTTTATCGGCGCCACCGATAATTCCAACCTGACCATTGGGAGCAATTGTGCCTGTACCCGCAACTTTATGACCCTTAGTCAAATTGTGATTAGTAAAGACTTCATAACTGGTTAACGTAAACATTAACCCGGCAGAAGGGCCGCCAATTTGTCCCGCATTAATAGTTAATTTAGGTTTAGTTGTGACTTTAACGTGCTCAACTAATTGAATACCAATACCAGCCTTATTTGTTCCTTCAACGTGAACAATTTTTCCTGTAAAAAGTTTCTTTTCATCATTACGTAAAACTGAAATGGTAACCTTTGAACCAATTTTCTGTTTTTGCAAATAGGTCATCATTCCTTCAGTTGAGTGAAAATTGTGACCATTTGCTCCCAGGACAGTATCGCCCACCTGTAGCTTATTCTTAAAGCTAGAGTGCTTCTGTACATTTAACACATAAACACCCTTATAGTTTAACTTAGGCTTAAGACCAGCCTTTTTTGCCGCATAGTAAATGGCATTTTGCTGGCTGGTATCCATAAACCAGCCCTGCAATTCTTGATACTGGCTACCAGTCTGCCCGCCTAGTAATTCAGAACTAGGAATCCGGGTATCAAATTTTCTGGTGTAACTCCACAAATATTGGGCTACCGAAGCCGGCCTACTAGTCTCGCTTACAGTTACTAAATAAAAATTATTGGGCTTTTTATTCTTAGATTTAATAAATTGCCCAACAGGTACAGCTTCACCAGGGCTTTCAATATAATAATTTGTTGGCCAGCAAGCAACAACTGTCACCACGACCAAAACTATGAGGGCAATTAGCCAATTACGAGCTTTATTCCTGTTCTGTTTAGCCTGTTTCGTCTCATTTTGCATGGTTTCGTCGCATCTTTTCTTTCAGTGCTCGGGCAGATTTTTCAGGTAAAAATGCACTCACATCCCCAGAAAATTTGGCTACTTCTTTGATCATGCTGGACGCTACAAAACTATTTTTTGAAGCAGTAAACATTAAAACCGTTTGGACATCTGGATCCAACTGCTTATTTATTCCTGCAATTTGTTGCTCATAGCGAAAATCATCACTATTTCTGACCCCGCGCACAATCACGCTAGCCCCCAGTTCGCGGGCAACATTAACCGTTAAAGCATCAGGTCGTTTCAAGACCACAATTTTGGGATTACCTTTCAGAGCATCCTGAACCAACTTAACCCGTTCATCAGCACTAAATATATACTGTTTGGCAGTGTTGGTCATTACGGCGACATAAACCTTATCAAAAATTTGCGCTGCTTTTAAAGCAACGTCAACATGCCCATTAGTAATTGGATCATAACTACCCGGAAAAAGTGCAACTGTCATTAGTTTCCTTTCCGATAAATTCTGACAATAGTTTTACCTAAGTGATGATCTTTAATCAAAGAAAAATCAGGTATCGCACCTAATTCAGTTTCATCATCAGTTTCAGCCACCACAATTGCCTTCTCATTTAAAAGATTTAATTCATCCATTTTTTTCATATCAGTCGCAATTTTCTGCTTTGCATACGGCGGATCTAAAAAAATCAAATCAAACTTCAAAGCTTTTTTTGCAAAATAATTTAATGCAGTATTACTAGACATCTTATAAACAGAAAAACGCTTATTTTCCTTAGTCAAAGCCACATTTTTGCGAATAACTTCCACAGCTGCATAATTAATATCTACAATCGTGGCATGCTCGCAGCCCCTAGAAACTGCTTCAATTCCTAAAGCACCACTGCCACCATAAAGATCTAATACTTGTCCGCCATTAAAAAACTGACCTAAACTATTAAATAAAGATTCTTTGACTTTATCACTAGTAGGTCTCGTTTTTCTGCTTTTCAACGTATATAAGTTACGCTTGGCATATTTACCTGAAATAATTCTCATTACAGTTGATCCTTATTCTTTTCCTGCACTTTTTGCAACTTGTCTTCAGCTTTTTGTGCTAAATCAGTAATTTGTTGCTCAATATGATCACTGCCTAAATCGATACTCTCTTCTTTAGAAGATTCAACTTTAACCACAAACGGTAAGCTACTTATTTCATTAATTATTTGTTTAGCATCTTTTTTATCAACGTATAAAATGCAGTAACGTAACTTCTTTGAAAAATAGACAATATCACCAAAATGCCGTAACTTGTACTGATCACTAGCTGGCTTGAGGTGGACAATTAAGCCTAACCTTTTAGTTATACCAGTATTTTCTAAATCTTGATTAATACTCATGCGACCGTATCTTCGGCCTCCCTTTTAATCTTTTCATTAGCTGCAACGTTTAGGACTAATCCGATTGACGCTGTTAAAACAATCATCGACGAGCCGCCATAAGAAACAAACGGCAACGTGACCCCCGTGATAGGAAGTAGTCCCAAGACGGCACCTACGTTAAATAGTGTCTCTGTAAAAATAATAGTCGTTACACCAAAACAAATCAAAGCATTGAATTGAGTAGTAGCATGTATACCCACTTCCATAATGCTCCACATCAAGTAGAACAACAGGCCAACGATAAAGATGGCCCCTATGGCACCAATTTCTTCGGCTGCAACAGCCAAAATAAAGTCGGTATATGGTTCTGGCAGATAGCCACGCTTTTGCATGCTGTTACCTAACCCTACACCAAATAAACCACCGTTATGAATTGCATAATAGGAGTTAACCAGTTGGGCACCACCCTTTCGTTCGAGCTTAAAGGGATGCATGAAAGACATCAGCCGCTGAAATTGATAACTGTCTTGCAAAAATTTAGGATTCCAAGATATAACAATGAAAAATACCAGGAATACAATTAGGGCAATTCCCACCAGCCAGCTCAAAGCGATTTTCGTTGGCACACCAGATACGGAGAACATTACCAAAACAATCATGAAGAGAATGGCCGTACCACCAAAATCTGGTTCAACAATAACCAGGCACATCATAAATGCTGAAAGCAATGCTGGATGTGATAAATTTTGCCAAATGTGCCCCTTTTGAAATTTACCGTCACGGCGGTTCAACACATAGGCAAGGTAAATGACCAGTGCCAATTTAGCAATTTCAAGTGGTTGAATGCTAATAAAGCCTAAATTAATCCAGCCAACGGCACCATTAACAGCCGCACTAGACCCCTTAATAACTTTCAAAACCACCAAAAATGCTAAAAGGAAAATACTAATGGCTAAGAACCAGGCAACAAAACGCCTACTTTTGAAAACATTAAGCTTTAACGCAAACATTGGGATGCCAAAAAGGGTAAAGGCTACAATAGCGTAAATAGCTTGCTTAATTCCATAAGTAGCCGGTTTAAAGCCATTAACCAGTAAAATATCTGAACTTGCTGAGTAAACTAAAATTACCCCAAGAATTACAAGCAACAAATATGGTATTAAAATGTGATAATCCAAATAATGAATTTTTCGCCGCACTCGAGCCGTCTCCTTTTGATTAAATAAGTATCTTAGTCATTATAAAACAAAAAAGCCGCCACTTCTATCAAGAAATGACAGCTTTTAAAGTTCATTCATTAATTGTGTTTACGTCTCTTATCAGCCTTTTTACGTTCTGAAGTATTCAAAATCTTTTTACGAAGACGGATAGACTTAGGGGTTACCTCACAATATTCATCATCATTTAAGAATTCGATAGCACTCTCGAGCGTTAACTTCTTAGGTGCTTTAATCGCAGCGGCATGGTCTTTACCAGCAGCACGAGTGTTAGTTAAGTTCTTACCTTTAATAACGTTAACGGCAATATCCTTATCACGAGAAGATTCACCAACAATCATACCTTCGTATACCTGAACACCGGCACCGATGAATAATTCACCACGCTGTTCAACTGTTTGAAGTGAATAAGTGGTTGATTGACCCCTACTAATAGAAACCAAAGCACCATTTAAACGACCAGGCTCCCAGTTCTTAACAACTGGCTTATACGCTTCAAAACTGTGGTTCATAATACCGTAACCACCGGTTTCAGACATAAATTCATTGTTGTAACCAATTAAACCACGTGATGGGATTAGGAAGTCCAAACGGGTTTGACCGTTTCCAGTAGATTCCATATTCTTCATTTTACCTTTTCTCTTTGAAAGAGAATCGATAACTGAACCAATATATTTATCCGGTGCATCTACCTGAACAGATTCAAATGGTTCACACATCTCACCATCAACTTCACGGTAAATAACCTTTGGACGTGAAAGTTGTAATTCAAATCCTTCACGACGTAATTCTTCAACTAAAACAGAAAGGTGAAGTTCACCACGTCCTGAAACAGTCCAAGCATTTAATTGATCAGTTGGTTCTACCTTCAAAGAAACATCGGTCCGTGTTTGACGAATCAAACGGTCTTCCAGCTTCTTTGGGGTAACCTTATCTCCTTCTTGACCAGCAAATGGTGAATCGTTAGCAACGAAGTCCATTTGCAAAGTCGGTGGATCAATCTTAAGAAGTGGCAAAGCTTCTGGATGATCCTCCGAAGCAATTGTTTCACCAACATAAATATTATCGATACCACTAATAGCGATAATATCCCCGGCTTTGGCTTCTTTAATTTCAATTCGTTTCAAACCAAAGAATCCAAACAACTTGGTTACACGGAAGTTTTGCGTTGAACCGTCACGCTTCATAACGGTGATGTTGTCGCCAACTTTAACTTTACCACGATAAATTCTACCAACACCGATACGACCCACGTAGTCATCCCAGTCAAGCATAGTAATCTGGAATTGAAGCGGTTCGTCAGAATTATCAATTGGGGCTGGAATATGCTTGATAATAGTGTCAAAAACAGGCTTCATAGTGTGCTTTTGTTTCTTAGGATCTGGATCATATGATGAAGTACCGTTTAAAGCAGATGTGTAAACAACTGGGAAATCAAGCTGTTCATCATTAGCGCCTAATTCAATGAAGAGTTCAAGAACTTCGTCCAAAACTTTCTTAGGACGGGCACCGGGACGGTCAATCTTGTTAATAACAACAATTGGCTTAACTCCGGCTTCCAAAGCCTTTTTTAACACAAAACGGGTTTGTGGCATGGTGCCTTCATAAGCATCAACTAACAAAAGCGCACCGTCAACCATATGCATGATCCGCTCAACTTCACCACCGAAGTCTGCGTGTCCAGGTGTATCCAAAATATTAATGGTAGTATCACCATATTTAACAGCGGTATTCTTAGATAAAATGGTAATACCACGTTCACGCTCAATTGCGTTTGAATCCATAGCCCGGTCTTCCAAGTGCATATGCTCTGGCAACGTATCAGACTGTCTTAGTAATTGGTTAACTAAGGTAGTCTTACCGTGGTCGACGTGGGCAATAATAGCGATGTTTCTAAGATCGTTTCTTCTTTTTTCTGACAAAAGTATTCCTCCCCACTCCTCAATAAAAAAACTGTGACCTTGTCACAGTTTCGGCGGCGCTTAGAGCGCTGATCGAAGTGTTTTACATTCGTATAGTTACGTTAAGTGATTTTACCACCTAACTATATACCGGTCAACGCTTAAACCTCAGTAAAGTTTTTTTATTCAATATTCATTAAAAATTAAGTCAAGTGGTTCAAGTTATGTTAAAAATATATAGTAAAGACTTTTTATAAAGGAGTAATTCAATTGATTTTAATGAAAGATATTATCCGTGATGGTAATCCAATATTACGGGAAGTAGCAAAACCATTAACTTTCCCACTAAGTGATCATTATAAAAAATTAGGTAATGATATGATGGAATATTTGATTAATTCACAGGATCCTAAAATTGCCAAAAAGCACCAATTACGTGCCGGCGTCGGTTTGGCTGCACCGCAAGTAAATGAAAGTGTGCAAATGGCTTCATTATTAGTACCTGATGACAATGGCAAAATAATTTTTAAAGAAACTTTCGTTAATCCAGAAATAATTTCTGAATCAGTTAGGCAAGCTTGTTTAAGTGAAGGTGAAGGATGCCTAAGCGTTGATAAAGTAATTAATGGTTACGTACCGCGTCCAGATAAATTAACCATCCACTACTACACATTAGATGGTAAAGAAAAAACTATTCACTTAAAAGATTATCCAGCCATTGTTGCTTCACATGAAATTGAGCACTTACATGGCCACCTCTTCTATGACCGCATCAATAAGAAAGACCCATTTAAGTTAAGTGACGACACGATCGTTATTTCTTAATACTTTTATTTTTTTACTTAATTTAAAGCTGCCAGTCGATACTGACAGCTTTTTAAATTATGTTTATTTACATATTTTAATAGGTAAAGCATTTGAACTTGTTTCTATACTTGTATCTATAAGTATGATAGAATTTTTACTAGCTGTTGAATATTTTTTAGTATTCACAATAAGAACGTTTTTAAACAATTAAATAAGGAGAATACAAATATGATCTACAAAGTTTTGTATCAAAAAGACAAAATTGTCAGTCCCCGAAGAGAAACAACTAAAACTCTCTATATAAAGGCTAACAATTTAGTAGATGCTAGAACAATGGTTGAAAATAATACCCCCTACAACATTGAACTCATCCAAGAATTAACGGGTAATTCTTTACAATATGAAAAAGAACACGCTGATAATTTTAAATTAACGTCGTTCGATCAGAAGAAGTAATACAGAGTGCGAATAAAAAATAATGAAGTAGCCGTTTTTGCAATCGGGGGGTTGCATGAAATCGGTAAAAATATGTACTGTGTCCAATACCAAGACGAAATTATCGTTATGGACTGTGGGATTAAGTTCCCAGAGGACGATCTTCTTGGTATCAACTACGTAATTTCTGACTATTCTTACTTAGTTAAGAACAGAAAGAAAATCAAGGCTTTAGTTGTGAGTCACGGGCACGAAGACCACATCGGTGGTATCCCATTCTTACTTGAAAAGATTCCTGAAATTCCAGTATACGCAACCCCATTTGCATTAGCCCTAATCAAAGGCAAACTGGAAGAACATGGGATTCTTAAGACAACTGAACTCCATGAAGAGCACGAAGATACTGTTCTAAAATTTAAGAAATTAAGTGTTTCCTTCTTTAGAACCACCCACTCTATTCCTGATACGTTAGGAATTGCAGTTCACACACCACGCGGTACGGTTGTATTCACTGGAGACTTCAAATTCGATTTGACACCAGTAATGAACCAACCAGCACCGAATTTTCAGAGAATTGCTCAACTTGGAAAAGAAGGAGTACTTGTCCTTCTCTCCGATTCAACTAACGCCGAAATCAGTCAATTCACTAAATCTGAACGTTTCGTCGCGAAATCGCTGCATGATATGATCACTGGTATTCACGGAAGAATTATCTTTGCTACTTTTGCCTCCAATCTTTACCGTGTATCTACGGCGATTCAAGCGGCAATCGACACCGGCAGAAAAGTAGCCATTTTCGGACGAAGCATGGAGAACGGTGTTCAAAACGGGATCGACTTAGGATATTTAAATGTTCCTGAGGGCTTGATCGTTGATGCAAACGAAATTAACCATACGCCTCCCGATAAAGCAATGATTCTGTGTACCGGCTCTCAAGGTGAACCATTAGCTGCCCTTTCTAGGATCGCTAATGGTACCCACAGACAAATTAGTTTGCAGCCGGGTGACACCGTGATCTTTTCTTCTAACCCAATTCCAGGTAACACATTGAGCGTTAACCATTTGATTAACAAGTTAATGGAAGGCGGGGCTCACGTTATTCATGGACGGGTAAACAATGTCCATACTTCTGGACACGGTGGTCAAGAAGAACTTAAGATGATGGTTCGGTTAACCAAACCTAATTACATGATCCCTGTCCACGGTGAATACAGAATGCAGGTTATCCATACTAAACTTGCTCAAGAAGCTGGCGTTAAGCCTAATCACACCTTTGTCTTAGATAATGGCCAAGTGGTCTGCTTTGGACCAAACGGAGCTAGAATGGCTGGACGTATTCCTGCTGGTGATGTTTATGTTGATACTTCTGGTACAGCTGATGTCGGAAACGTGGTTGTACGAGACAGACAGATCCTTTCCGAGGAAGGTTTGGTTGTTGCTGTAGCAACCGTTGATTATAAGCACAAACGTGTTTTGGCTGGTCCGGATATTCTTAGTCGGGGATTCGTTTATATGCGTGAATCAACCGATTTAATTAGTCAGGCTCAGAAGCATATTTACCACGTTCTTAGAAATGAAATGGCTAAAACAAATAAACCAAAAGAAAGCGTCATCCGTAAAGCAATCATCGAAAATCTTTCAGACTTCTTATATTCGAAGACTGAAAGACGTCCGATGATCTTACCTATGATTATTGAAAAGAAATAATAAAAAGCCCTAACGGGCTTTTTATTTTTAATCGTGAACATGGATAATAAGATAAAAATACACCTTTTAGTTAATGAAATAGCCGGCAACGGCAATGCAAAGAAAGCTTTTAAAAAAATAACCTCCTTATTAATCAAAGAGAACATCGATTTTAGCTTTCAGAAAAGCAACTATGCGGGTGAACTAATTAATTTAGCAAAAGAATATGCTAATAGAAAGCATTCGGATAATGAAGTATTGCTCGTAATTGGCGGGGATGGATCACTTAACGAAGTGTTAAACGGCATTAAACGTTCTACTTGTCCTGATACCCCAATTTCATATTTACCTTCTGGAACAGGCAATGACTTTGGCCGCGCTTCAGGTTTAACCAATAAACCTGAAAAGTTGCTTGATAACTTAAAAAACAATTTGACACCTAAACGAGCTGATTGTGGTTCATTTAAATTTCCTGGACATCCCCAAAATACTTATTACTTCGCTAATAACTTTGGTATTGGCTTTGACGCATACGTGGTTCAACGCAGTAACAAGGCGAAATTAAAGAAATTTTTAAATGCGATCAAGAGTGGCAAGCTAATTTATGCTTTCAATGTCATTAATGCTTTAAAAAATCAAGATACCTTTTCTGTAGATATTCAAAGTAAGGGGAAAAGTTTTCATTATGATGATGCCTACTTCGTAACTACCACGAATCATCCTTACTTTGGTGGCGGGATTCCAATCTTGCCAGAAGCCAATATTTATAGTCGTAAGCTCGATACAGTCGTGGTGGAAAAGCCCAACCTAAGAAAGTTTATCAAGTTATTCTTGCACCTATTTAAAGATGGTTCACATATCAATGATCCGCAATTTCATTATGTAGAAGCTGAAAAAATCCATGTTAAAACCCAAAGACCTGAATTTGCGCAGGTTGATGGCGAGGTTATTCCTAAGCGCCCCTTCGGCGTTAACTTCGCAGTTAAGCATTTTAATTTATTAATATAATAGGTATATTATTATCCAGCAAAAAGGGCTTGAGATTTAATTCTCGAGCCTTTTTATTTTATTCTAAATAAGAAATAGCAACTTGCAATTGCGCTAGCTTTTCCACTGCTTGAGCAATATCTACCTTAGCAGTTTGCACAGAAATTTCAGCTGAACTTTGATCAAATTCAAAACCAGCACCTAAAGCAATTTCTTCAGCGGTTTGGTAAAGATCTGTATCCGTCACTCCTGGATCCAACTTAAACAATATATGCCCGTCATCACCAATTTTATAAGTATCATCTATTTTTTGAATAAAACAATAAACGGTGTCACCATAAGCATCGATTTCAGTTGTTGCAACTTCAAGCGTGTCTGCACTCATAACTTCAATTTCAGTATGATCACTGACCCAGTTGCCAATTGCATTTTTAACAAATTTTATTTCATTTGAAGTATCTTTAACCATTATTTTGCCTTTAATTTTATACCCTGCATCCCTATCATCGGATCAATTTGACCAGAATAAATCAATTCTGACGTCAAAATATAATCTTTAGGCTGCTTCTTCTCTTTTACTGATTCGTTCTCTGCTGCTTTATCTTCAGTTCCTTCTTGCTCTGAATTTTGTTCACTCATTCCTAATTGTTTACGCAACTTCGCCGTTAACCCGGTTTTACGATCATTGCCAGGTGTATTAAGTGCCATAACGTAAGCCCTGGGATCTCCTACTAAAACCAAATTCTTCTCAGCACGGGTTACCGCAGTATAAAGAAGATTACGCTTAAGCATTACATAATTTTGCATCGTCAAGTTTAGAATTACCAACGGAAATTCAGAACCTTGCGACTTATGAATTGTAATTGCATACGCCCTCGTTAGATCAATTAAATCTTTTTTACTAAAACTGACCTCGCGCTCATCAAAGCTTGCGATCAAACATCTTTTAGAATTTTGCACATCGATTCCTACAATTTTACCAATTTGTCCATTATAAATATCCCTTTCTGGATTATTTTGTAACTGCAGGATTCGATCGCCAATCCTAAAGATTTCATCATGAGCAATTATATACTTACTATCCTTTTTAGGTGGATTCATGATTCCTTGAATCACATTGTTCAAGTTATTAACGCCGCCGTCTCCGTGATACATTGCACCTAAAACTTGAATATCGTCTTTAGAAAACCCCCGTTTTAATGCCAGTTTAACAATTTGGCTAATAGCTTGACTGATTAAGCTCGGTTGACACTTAATAAAAGAATAGTTCTTAGTCTTCTTAAAAATATTATCTTGATCTTTATTGTCATTAATATCATGAGCTAAGGTAATAATCGTCGAGTTTTCACCTTGACGGTGAATTCGTTTGAGAACGGTCGTTGGAAAAGCCTTGGATTTAATTAAATCACTAAAAACATTCCCAGCTCCTACAGAAGGAAGCTGGTCTTTATCGCCAACAAATACAATGTGCCGGGTTTGGTTAATATTCGATATGAGTTGCTTAAACAGAAACATATCAACCATAGACATCTCATCAATGATTAAAATTTCCCCATTTAACTCATTTAAATCATCAGGGTTATTTTCACCAATCCCTAAACCTAAAAGCCTGTGAATGGTTTTAGCAGTAATCCCCGTAATTTCTTCCATTCGCTTGGCAGCCCTTCCCGTTGGTGCCGCTAGAAGGAATGGTGGATCACTACTATAAAGAGCAGAAGCTGGAATATCTGCTAACTCACGCAATGCAAGCAAAATTCCGTTTATAATTGTTGTTTTCCCAGTACCTGGTCCACCAGTCAGAATTGAAATTGGGTGAGTCAATGCATTTTCAATAGCTGCTTTTTGCGTTTCATCATATTTGATCTTTAAACGCTTCTCAGCTTCCTTAATAGCCGCTTCCACGTCCTTAGGATCATACTGTTCGTTCTTATCTTGCTCCTGCCTCTTCTCAACTAAATTTTTCATTATCCGGGCAATATCTGTTTCGGTCTGAAAAATATTTTGCAAAGCTGCATTTTCACCATCAACGACGATCTTTCCTTCATGTTGAAGATCATTTACACAGTTAGCAATCGGATCAAATTTCTTAATATTCAGAAGTTTGCTGGCATCGGTCAGAAGCTTGGCTAGTTCGACGTAAGTATTCCCCTTACTACTTAATTCATCAATTAATATTTGAAAAATTGCACCCTTAATTCTTCGGGGATCCTCAGAGGTAATACCTAATCCACGACCTAATTGATCAGCTCTCTTAAAGCCATAACCGGTAACTTCTGCCACTGAAGCATAAGGGTCTGCCTGTAACTTCTTTAAGGTATCGCCATGATAAAGCTGGTATAACCGTCCAGCGACTTTTTTATTAATTCCAAATTGTGCCAACTTTAGAATAATTTCTGAATACGAATCGATTGAATTGACTCCAGACAAAAGGGTATCTTTTTGCTTTTGGGTTAAAGACAAAGTATCAATTTTAGATGGTTTCTCTTTTAAAACAGATAAGGCATTCAAACCAAGTGCATTAATAATTTTACCAGCAGCTTTTTTACCAATTCCTGGAAATTTATCAGAACTTAAATATCGGGTCAAGCTACCCTCTTCGTGTGGCAAAATTTGTTTATAGCTGCTGGCACGAAATTGCAGTCCAAACTTGTTATGCATAACAAGCTTCCCTTCAAAATGGTAACTACCGTTTACCTGAACGTCTCCAAAACTTCCGGTAACCTTAATTTCATCCCTAGAATAGCCTTTTAATTCGCCAACGATTTCAACGTCCAAAATTTTATATAAATCCTGATCATTTTCAAAAACGATCCCGTTTATTTTGCCTGTAAATTCAACCATTCTTTTTTCCTTTGCCACTGAGCATCTTTAAGATTGATGCATACTGATTTTTGGCAGTTTGATAATACTTCTTATCCATTTTTTTAGAACGAGTAAAATATTTCTCAGCACGGTCACGATTATAAGCAAAAAGCGTCACCCCGAGTAAGAAATTAACTTTCGCTGACCGCTCTTCCTCAGGTATCTGGGTAAAGTTTGTTTTAGCTTGCTTCATATCCCCAAGGCTCAGCCAAATATCACCCAGAAGTTCCCTAACGCGGTTATCTACTTGCTTAACGGTTAATGCAAATGCAAGAGCTTTTCGTTTCTTACCTAACTTTAAATACACCAATGCTTTTTGGTATAAAACCAGATCATCGTTAGGAATCTGATCAAGTAAATTCAATGCCTTATCAAAATCGCCCTGCATGTAGTAACAAACAGCTAAGTTGTAATCTAAATCACGCGGTTTTTCTACCAAATGTTTAGCTTCTTCAAGTAATTTGGTTGCTTGGTCTGGGCTGCCTTGTTCTAAAAGATAAGTAGATAACTGCAGATAATTATCAACATTCTTAGGATGAGCATCAATTTGTTTTATCAATAAGTGAATGGCGCGGTCAGTTTTACCCGCGTCATATAATTTAGCTATTTTTTTATTCATTAGAGTGAATCCGTCTTTGATAATTTTCGGCCTAAATAATCCGTTTCATCCCAAACAACCGGGTGGAAAGTTTTACCACCGTCTTTTGTTTCTAAGATGCTCAAACTGGTATTGCTTAAACCGCCACGTTTACGTACATCTTTTAGAGAATAGCCTAATAATCCGCCCATAATTGCTGAAAGAGCTGCACCATGGCTAACAGCCAAAACTTTATCATTTTCGTTAGGAAAGCGGTGTGCTACTTCACGGGCAAAGTTTTTCCCTCGTTGAATAACGTGTTCGTAAGTCTCGCCATGAAGTTCCGTCGGATCATACTTTTCGGGATGATGCCAGAAATTATCGATTTGTTTAGGAAATTTCTTTTTTGCATCAGCAAATTTCATGCCTTCCATATCGCCAAGGTTAAACTCACGTAATCTTTCGTCAATAATAACGGGTAAATTAGCATTCATTGCATCATCAATTCCCTGTGCAGTATTAAAGGCACGGTCGAGCGGACTAGCAAAAATAGCTCGAAATTTGGTACCCTTCAAATGCTTACCCAGCTTCTTTATATCTTTTAAGCTTTGGGGCAATAATGGTGAATCTCCGTGACCACCCTGAAAACGGCTTGCCAGGTTCCATTCGGTTTTCCCATGACGAACAAAATAAATTTGCATTAGCAGTTATCTCCAATCACTTATCATTTGAGAATATTGTAACAAATAAACAGCTTTTGATTAACTGCCTAAGACATACTTCCCGATTGCCTCAGCTACTCCACCTTGATTATTATTAGCTGAAGTAATTACGTCACACTGCTTTATCATCCTTGGGTTAGTATTCTGCATGCCAACACCAAGGCCGGCGGCTTTGATCATTGCTAAATCGTTAAAATTATCACCTAATGCCATCGTTTCCGTTGGTTTAACACCTAAATTTTTAGCTAAACGCAAAAGCCCCGCTCCTTTATTCACACCAGAATGATTAAATTCCAAGTAACGGTTAGAGGAATAAGATACATCCAAATCATCCGTTTTTTTACCTAAATCAGCGGCTACCTTACGTAAATAATTCATATCAGTATTTTCATAGAGTACTTTAGCAATTTCCTGTCCCTTTAAGAAAGAAATATTTTGCTCATTAATAATCTTAAAGTGGTGCCGGCCAGTTAAATAATCTATTTCATC
This sequence comes from Lactobacillus acetotolerans DSM 20749 = JCM 3825, assembly GCF_001436775.1. GTDB lineage: Bacteria > Bacillota > Bacilli > Lactobacillales > Lactobacillaceae > Lactobacillus > Lactobacillus acetotolerans. Next base: position 32,721 of record NZ_AYZC01000002.1, on the reverse strand, counting down.
AGGAGCTGGTTTATAAACATAGAGCATATCTTTCGTGTAAACATGAATACAAACATCATAGTTCAAGCCTAACTGGTAAAGCTCATTCGCTTTATCAAAACTGAGTCCCTGAAAATACATAATCCGATTACTTTTATTTTCAGTAATGCAAGCACCATTAAAAGAAATAACATACTGATTAGGCTTATCAAACAAACCAATTTCTTTCAGAGTTTTCGCAACTGAGACATAACCCCTGCCTGTCGCTGGCACAAATTTAATTCCCTTTTGCGTAATTTTTTTGATTGCCTCCCGATTTCTTTTTGGCACGTGGGTATTGCTGTCAAGTAAAGTTTCATCCAGGTCACAGGCAATAATTTTATACATTTTAAGCTCTTTTCTATCAATAATTTACTTGCTTAGTTTAGCATTTAAAAAATCAAAAGAAAAAGAGGAAAATGCAGCATGCATTTTCCTCTTTCTTAAAAAATTTCATTAATTAAACTAATTGCAACTTTTTATCATTTTGGTAAGCACAATCAATATTGCCACCGCCCAAACACTCTTCACCATTATATAAAACAAGCGCCTGTCCTGGCGTGACAGCACGTGCAGGATCATCAAAATAAACGGTTGCAGTATTGTCTGCTGCATGGTACTCAACGGTCACCGCTACATCTGGCTGACGGTAGCGAAATTTGGCACTGCAATGAATTTTAAAATCATGATCAGGCTGACCAGTAAAAAATGACATATCACTTGCTTTAAGCTCAGTAGCATAAAGCAGTTTACTATCGTAGCCCTGCTCAACGATCAATTCATTCTTTTTCATGTCTTTACCAACAACAAACCAGGGATCGGTAGATTCTTTGGTTGAACCTAGACCTAAACCCGATCTTTGCCCAATGGTGTAATACATTAATCCGGCATGTTTACCAACAACTTGGCCATCTGGGGTTACCATTTTACCTGCCTTAGCCGGTAAAAACTCACTCAAGAATTTTCGAAAGTTTCTCTCTCCAATAAAGCAAATCCCAGTCGAATCTTTCTTCTTTGCAGTTGCTAAGCCACTTTTTTGGGCTATTTCACGTACTTTGGGCTTAGTTAAATCAGCTAATGGGAAAATAACCTTGCTAATTTGCTTTTGGTTAAGTTGACTTAAAAAATAAGTCTGGTCCTTATTGCCATCCTTCGGCCGCAACATATGTGTTACACCATTTTCATCTGTTACTGTCTTTGCGTAATGACCCATTGCAATATAATCAGCATCCAGGTTCATTGCAAAATCTAAAAAGGACTTAAATTTTATCTGACTGTTGCACATTACGTCTGGGTTAGGGGTTCTACCTTTTTTATATTCGTTCAAAAAATATTCAAAGACCCGGTGCCAATATTCTTTTTCAAAATTAATTGAATAATACGGTATACCAATTTTATCAGCTACCTTTTTAACGTCATCATAGTCTTGAGTAGCGGTACAAACACCAGAATCGTCGGTGTCATCCCAATTTTTCATGAAAACACCAACAACATCATAGCCTTGCTGTTTGAGTAAAAGTGCTGAAACTGATGAGTCAACACCCCCGCTCATTCCAACAACAACCCTAGTTTTCTTTGTCATCCAATCAATCCTTTACTTGAACGAGAATTTTACGCTCCTCAAAATCCTTTAAAATATAGTTTAAAAGTTTTACTGTAGGAGCCAATTGCCTGTTTTTAAAAATATTTACTTTTTGCAAACCATTGCGATCAGTTACAACCATCGTTAAATGCGATAATTGCTTATTAATAGTCATTTTAAGTTTTGTCGGTGCATTATAAGGGGAATCATTATACAACGGATGTTCGTAATCAAAATTACCCCTCACCGTCTTTGTAAAACCTGCATCCATCAAGGCATAAAGCTTGATGTCAGGACTCAACGTAAATTTACGATTATCACCATTAATTACAACTGTATTTGCCATAATTTACCTCACTTATTTATAATAAGTTAATTTAATTTCGAAAGCAATTATTTATCCTTTGCTTGAAATTTACCTGCAATTTTAACCAATTGATCTGCAAAAGAATTAACCTCTTCATCAGAATTATACCGACCAAAAGAAATTCTGATCGACTCATTTATCCTAGGAGAATCTTTACCAAAACAAGCAATTAAAACATGTGATGGTTCTAGTGATCCGGCGGTACATGCAGATCCCGCAGAGACCGCATAACCCGCTAAATCTAAATTAGTCTGTAAAACCGCAGTAGAAATGCCGTTAAGCCGTAAATTTAATACGTGGTAAGATACATTTTTACCCCGACCACCATTAATTTCGTATTTAATACCCGCAGAATCAAGTTTTTGTAAAATAATATCTTGAAAATGCTTGTATTTGGCCTGTAAGTCTTTTTTACTGATTGCCGCAATTTCACTAACCGCTTCACCAAAACCAGCAATTCCAGGAACGTTTTCTGTGCCGGCACGACGCTTAGTTTCTTGTTCGCCACCTAAAATTAGGCTGGGAATATGAATGTTTTCATTTTCGTATAAAAATCCTAAAAATTTGGGGCCATTAATCTTATGTGCAGAGGTCGATAATAAATCGATGTTCATCTTCTTAACATCAATGTCAATATTCCCTATCCCTTGGACGGCATCAACATGAAAATATGCGTTGCTATTTTTTACTATCTGGCCAATCTCTTCAAGGGGCATAATACTGCCAACTTCATTGTTAACAGCCATGATGGAAACAAGAATGGTATCCGGAGTTAAGGCTTTTTTCAAATCACTTAAAGAAATATGACCCGTTTCATCGACATCCAGATAAGTGACTTTGTAACCTTCACTTTCCAATCGTTTCATCGGGTTAAGTACTGATGGATGTTCAATTTTAGTCGTAATAATATGCTTTCCAATATTCTTACGGCTATATGCAGTACCAAAAATTGCAGTATTGTTGCTTTCTGAACCACCAGAAGTAAAAATAATTTCGTTATCCTTGGCATTAATCGCCTGGGCAACCTGCTGGCGTGCTTTATTGATAACACTACGGGCATGACGGCCAATTTCGTAAGTGCTTGAAGCATTACCAAAATCATTTTTCATTTCATCGGTAATGCAATCAATTACCTTAGGAGACATTGGCGTAGTTGCAGCATTATCCAAATAAATTTCCGACATGCTTAATCCATCTCTTCAATATAATCACAAATTAACTTTGCAGCTTTAGCACCAACTTTTTTAACAAAACTGTCAAAATCATTATCGGCATTCTCATCACCATTATCAGAAATGGCTCGCATAGCAATTAATGGCTTCTTAAAATGATATGCAACTTGAGCAAAAGCCGCACCTTCCATTTCTACACCGAGTGCATCAGGAAAGTTATTTTTAATCGGTACCTTCTGCACATCTGATGCAATAAAGGAATCACCCGTTACGATTAAACCTTCTTTATAATTAACGCCCTTTTCTTTTAGGTATTTACCAAATTGGGCACGTTCGGGTGAATCCAACTTAAACCTAGCCGGTTCGTGGGGAATTTGCCCCTCCACATAATCACCGGCTAAAGTATTGTGTGCATCATGATAAGTAAAACTATTCGGCAAAATCAAATCTTCACGATGAACATCTTTATTCATCGACCCAGCCGAACCCGTCATAAAAATCATGTCTACGTCAACACTGGTTAACAAGTTCGCTAAATTCATAGCCGCTTGAACCTTACCGATTCCACTCAGGCCCAGGTAAATATCATTACCGTTAACAGAAAAATGCTCGAATTCTGTCGATCCGAACATTTCTTTTTTCCCTGAGTGAAAATGCTTACCGTAATATGCTGCCTCAATTTCCATTGGGACAATAATTGCTATCTTCATTTTTACCCTCAACTATTCTACAAATGAAACAATGCTAATAATACTAGAACAATCAAAATAAACACTATCAGAATAGCACGGTCTAACCTTTTTTTCAGTCTTAGACCCTTATCCTCAGATGGCACTTTATCATCAACTTCAGAGCGCTGAAGATTTTCTTCATTGTCTTCTCTTAAAGGACGTGCATCTTCTGGATTTCGTTGAAAATCTGAATTAACATCTACATCTTCTTGTTCATCATCATTAAAAGCTGATTTAAATTTATCAAAAACGTGTCCACGCTTTTTTTTAGTGTGCTTTTTTCGATAATCAGATCGTTTCTCAGTCATTATCTTCCTTTGTTTCTGCGCCTGTTAACAGCATATTTTCCCATACACTAATTGCATACGCAGTTTTTGCATCCACAATTTTTCCTTTTGCAGATAGCTTTTTTAATTCCTCTAAATCATACCAGTGACTAGTTAAAAATTCATCGGAATCAAGCGACCTTTTTTCTTGCAACTTAGTCAACGTATCACAATAAAACAGGTATAGTTTTTCATTAGTAAAACCAGGAGATGAATAAATTTCCGTAATTTTCTCCCAATAATCGGCATGGTAGCCGCCCTCTTCGTTTAATTCCCGTTTCATTGCGTCAAGCGGACTAGCATCCGTAGGATCAATCAAACCCGCTGGAATTTCAAGCGTAAGCTGCTTAATGGGTTCACGCCACTGTTCAACCAAAAGCATCTGCTGCTTTTTATTAATGGCAATAACAGCGGCTGCTGGTTGGTGGTTTACAATTTCTCTCGTCGAAGTCTCACCGTTAGGTAACTTTATGGTCCTAACAGAAAGATCAATCAAGCGACCTTTGAAAATTGGTTTGGAAGAAATTTCTTTTTCTTTTAAACTCATTTAATCCCTCTCTTTTGAATCAGCTAAGTACACATTTACACACTGCAGGCCGTTCTTTCCTTGAGCAAGTTGATAACTTACCCTTTGACCTACCTTGAGGCGCTTATAGCCTTCTTCTTTAATGGCAGTATAAAAAACAAAGTATGATTTATGATTTTGATCATCATCAATGAATCCATAACTGCTGTCACTATCAAATTGTTTTACAGTACCTAAACGCATTATTTCTCTAATCCTTCTTGAACTGCCTCTGGGAAATTATCTTTAACAATGGCTGCACAACGACCGCAAAGCATCGGGAATTCTGAATCTTTACCAATATCGGTCTTAATCATCCGACAACGTGGGCAAATCTCCCCTTCAGCATGCTTGATAACAATTGCCGCATTAGCATATTGCTTAGCATCTGCAGGAGCCTTCCCATCAGCAATGGTTAATTTAGATACGATTAAAATTTGTCTGAAATCAGCATCTAAATCATTAAGCATTGCCTTGGTTTCTTTATCTGGATAGATAGTTACCGCAGCTTCAAATGACTTACCAATCAACTTCTTGTTTCTTGCATCTTCTAATGCTTTCAATACATCAGTACGAAGATTCATAAACTTACCCCAATCATTAAGTAATTGATCATGATTAGCGTAGTTTTCAATCTTAGGCATATTTGCAAGTTGAATATAATCTTCTTTTTCGTTTAAGAAGCCCCATACTTCTTCCATCGTATGCGGTAAGATTGGCGTTAAAATTTTATCTAACTTAACAGCTGAATCATAGATAACCGTCTGCATTGACCGGCGAGCATGGCTATCTTTACTTTCAATATACAGAACATCTTTAGCAAAGTCTAAGTAAAATGCAGATAAATCATTTGAGATAAAGTTAAAGGCCTTCTTATAAACAGTCGTAAAGTCAAATTTATTATAAGAAGCAATACAGTCTTTAATCAAATCATTCAACTTAACTTCCATATATTGATCAATTGAACGTAAATCTTTATAAGCTACCCGATTTTCTGCTGGATCAAAGTCGCTAGTGTTAGCAAGCATATACCGGAAAGTATTCCTGATTTTACGGTAACTTTCTGAAGTTTGCTGCAAAATATCATAAGAAACGGAAACGTCCGATGTAGTATCAACGGAGGCTACCCACAAACGAATTATCTCAGCTCCCATACGTTTGATAACATCGTTAGGTGAAATTACATTACCCAGTGACTTAGACATCTTATGTCCTTTATCATCCAGTACAAAGCCTTGGGAGAAGATTCCTTTATATGGTGCCATGCCAGTTGTAGCAACTGAAGTAATTAAACTAGAGTTGAACCAGCCACGGTACTGGTCACTACCTTCAAGGTAAAGGTCAGCTGGAAAATGTAAATTCTTCCTCTGTTCCAGAACTGCACGGTGTGAAGAACCAGAATCAAACCATACATCCAGAATATCTTTCTCTTTTCTAAATTTCCCATTTGGTGAGTGTTTAGAAGTGAAACCATCTGGCAGTAATTCTTTCGCGGTATGAGTATACCAGGCATTTGACCCCTCTTTTGCAAAAATTTGTGCAATATGTTCAATCGTTTCTGGAGTAACAATCGGTGTATCATCCTCTGCATAAAAGATTGGAAGTGGGACTCCCCAAGCACGCTGACGTGAAATTACCCAGTCGCCACGATCTTTAATCATGTTGTAAAGACGAGTTTTACCCCAAGAAGGAATAAATTTAGTCTTATCGATTTGGTCTAAGATCTGTTGTCTAATCTTATCAATTGAGGCAAACCACTGCGTGGTTGCCCGGTAAATTACCGGTTTCTTTGTCCGCCAATCATGGGGATAGGCATGGGTAAAGAAGCCAAGTTTAAGTAAGTTACCGGATTTCTTTAATTTTTCACTGACGACTTTGTTAGCATCATCATAAAACATGCCAACCAAATCTGGATCAGGAACATCCTTTGTAAAACGTCCTTGAGCATCAATAGGACTAAATACTGGTAACCCATAACGCTGTGCAACATTAAAGTCATCTTCACCAAAACCTGATGCAGTATGAACTAAGCCAGTACCATCGTCAGCAGTAACATGCATTGCGTTCATAACTAATGAATCTTGGTCATACAGTGGGTGTTTGGCAACCATCCGGTCCATGTCTGTTCCTTTCATGTGCTGGACAACCTTGTAATCTTTCCAACCCAAATCTTTAGCAACAGCTTCAAGGCGGTTAGTACCGATTACATAGCGTTTATCGCCAACTTTAACTACTGAATAATCAAATTGGGGGTTAACAGTAATACCCTGGTTTGACGGAATTGTCCACGGAGTTGTTGTCCAAATTACAAAGTAGGTATTCTTTGGATCTAAAATCCCCTTACCATCTTTTACTGGAAATGCAATATAAATTGATGGCGACTTATCATTATGATATTCAACTTCCGCTTCTGCTAAAGTTGATTCACTTGATGGAGACCAGTAAACAGGCTTTTTACCCTTGTAAATATAGCCTTTTTCATACATCTTACCAAAAATACGAATTTCTTCAGCTTCGTACTTCGGCTGTAAAGTAATATACGGGTGATCCCAATCAGCCATAACTCCAAGACGCTTAAAGTCCTTCATCTGCTTCTTAATTTCTTTTACAGCATAGTCTTTACAAAGGTTACGGTATTTGACCCGATCCATCGTTTTACGATCTACACCCTTTTTAGCAAGTTCTTGCTCAATTGGAAGGCCGTGAGTATCCCATCCTGGTACAAACGGAGCATAGTAACCATTCATATTCTTAAACCGAACAATAATATCCTTGGAAATTTTGTTCATGGCGTGACCCATATGAATATTGCCGTTTGCAAACGGAGGGCCATCATGTAAGTCAAAATGAGGTTTCCCCTCATTTAACTTTAATCTTTGTTCATATAATTTATTTTCTTCCCATTTTTTCTGCGACTGGGCCTCGCGTACAGGAAGGTTTCCCCTCATTTTAAATTTAGTTTTACCTAAATTAAGAGTTTTCTTGATTCTCATTCAATTATTCCTTTCTAAAAAACCCTCGTCCTAAAAATTAGGACGAGGTTATTCGTGGTACCACCTAAATTGAGCTGTTAAACCCCACTTAATATTACGTATCGTGTAATTAACGTACAAACTCTTAGACAGCTGATCAACCGTTAAGCTCTTTTGTTAGCCTTCCACCAACACTAACTCGCTGTTATTGCTTTTCAGTTTTACTGTCAGTTTATATTTTTATTAGTTATTATCCTTGTTGTCATCAGGAAATATTATTTTAGCTCCTGAATTGTTTTTCAACTTGGGTTTTGCATTTAATGTCTCATGACTTGGACTATCACCTGTCATTGGCTTAGGTTCATCCACTGAGTCTACGTCATCTGAGTCATCACTGTCAACTCCATCGATATCATCTTCACTAGCTGACGGAATTGGTTCTGAGCCATCAGGTGGATAAAAACGGTCAGTATGGAAATATCTGTCTAAAGCATGTTGCCATCCCTGATCATTTAAATCATCAATTTGGCTTTGTAATAATTTTTGAACGTGTTTACGAAATTGACTAACTTCTTGCTTTAATCGCTTGTAGTCACCCTTTAATACATCCTGTTGTTGCTTTTGATAATCAGTATCAATAGCCGCTTGATTTCTAGCGTCATCTATAATCTTTTGTGCCTTTTCTTTAGCGTCTGTTACAGCTTCTTTAGCTGACTTATCCATTTGATTATATTTATCAACTTGGGCTTGCAACTTATCTACTTTATCATTAAGCTTTACAACTTTATTCTTTAAATCAGATGTTTCATCTAAAGCATCGCCATAATCACTAACAACTTTATCAAGAAAGCCATCTACTTCACGGCGATCATAACCTTTAAACCCGCGATGCTTAAATTCTTTATTATGAATATCCATTGGGGTTAACTTCTTTACCCGTGTCTTTTTGTCTGCCAAACTTTTAGCACCACCTTATATTTACCTTTTCTAGTCGCTGAAATGTCCATAATTTTAATCCTACCAAAATGTCTAAGACTAAGGACATCCCCTACTTTTACTATTATATTAGAATCTTCCGTGCCATGCCAATTTATTTTAACTAATTTATTTTTAATTGCTTTTTTTATTTGACTCCGGCTATTCTTACTTAAACCAGCTAATACCGCATCAATCCGCAGTGACGCAATTATTTCCGTCTTTTGAACACTATCATCTTCAGGAATAAGAACATTTCGTAGAGGAATTTCTTTTATCTTCACTTGCGTTCGGCCAACACGTTTAATCTGTTCTAAGAAAAAATTCTTTAGCTCAGTTTTGGCAAAAAATTGCCACTTACCGTTACCATCAGTGATAATATCACCAAACGTATCAGTTTCAACCCCGGAATTAGCTAACGTACCAAGAATAGAACTATGACTTAATTTAACAAATTTAGCAGGATATACAATTTCAAACGCGGATACTTGATAATCGGATGGACGTAAATTTCCCCACTCTTCACTTAAGTAAACGCGCATCTTTTCCGCATCTGCAAAACCACCGAATTCTTGAATGAAAGCGTCGTTACCCGCAACTGTTTTCAAAATATCCCGTTGTCCAGGATCTAAGAAATCAGTTAGTATTGCACCATGCTTAAAAACAATGCGATTAAAAAAACCGACCATCTTATCGACTGTCGATTTCTCTTCTTGTTCAAAATATGGATAGAAGCTACTTGCTTGTCGTTTTTTCATCAGCCTATCAACCTAAACAAAATATTTTGAATCCATTGAAGTGCATAATCTTGAATAAAATACAACACCAATAACCCAATTAACGCAGATAAATCTATGCCGGTTGAATAGGCTAATTTTTGAATGGGTCCTTTTCTGAAAACATTCAAATAAGGATTTACAATTTTATCAAGCCATTTACCAATTACAGAATTTCGTAAAAATGGTACCCAACTCATAATTGCGTCAATCACAATGAAAATACAATATAGCCAAATAATCCAATTAATTACGTATATAACGTAATAAATAAAGTTTGCCATTAACTCAAATTATCTTTCTTATCTACTAAATCACTGATTTTACCGTCAGTAACAAATTTAGGTGGGGTTGCCAAAAAGATTTTATCACCAATTCTTTGAATTTCACCGTTAAGTGCGTAAACAGTTCCAGTAATAAAATCAACTATTCTTCGAGCAGAACTATCATCCATTCTGCTAAAGTTAATGATAACTGCTTTATTGCTCAGTAAATTTTGAGCAACATCTTTAGCATCTGAGTATACACGTGGTTCGTATAAAACAATCTTACTCTTGGAAGAATTCATTCCAGATTTAATTGAAACTACTTTGTCCCGGTTAACGTTATTCATTGGAACATCATCTTCATCCTCAGTTTCTTGATCTCCGGTGTATTCCTCATCATCGGTCATATCATCTTCATTTGAAATACCAAAAAACTTACCTAATTTATTAAAAGCCATGTATTCTACCTCCTACTAGTTTTCGCCACGATGCTTAAAGAATGGAATATCATCATTATCGTCATCGCTTTGAGCACTGGTTTCAATTTGTGAAATACTGTTTTGATCATCATCAGATGAATTTAATTTATTCTTGTCAGTTTGTGAATCATTTGAAGTATTCCTTCTTGAACCTTGATCATTATCATTCAAACCCCAAACACTGGTTGGATCAACCATTGTCTTGTGTTTTGGAGCTGATTCTTCACTAGATTTTTGTTCTGGTTTTTGATCCTCTTTTTCGGGTTTAGTTTGAGGAGCAGTAGTTACTTTTTTTTCTGCTTTTTCAGGCCTATTACTTGCCTTAGCTTTAACCTGATGACTATGTCCAGGAAGTTGCTTTGAAGCTTCTTCTTCAGCCTTTGAACTGATGCCAGTTGCAATAACAGTTACCACGACCTCATCACCTAAATTAGGATTAATTGAAGTACCAAAGATAATGTTAACGTCATCACCAGCTGCTTTTGAAACTATTTCTGATGCATCTTGAGCTTCAAACAAAGTTAAGTCAGGTCCACCGGTAATATTCAGCAAGACTTGTTTTGCACCATCAATTGAAACTTCCAGCAATGGAGAAGAAATTGCCAGTTTAGTAGCTTCAACTGTTCTGTTTTCACCACTGGCTCTACCAATCCCCATAAGAGCAGCACCTTGATTGGCCATAACTGTCTTAACATCGGCAAAGTCTAAGTTAACGTAGTCAGTTGAAGTAATTAAATCTGAAATACCTTGTACACCTTGTTTTAATACGTTATCGGCTTCCTTAAAGGCATCCATCATGGGTGTCTTCTTATCAACCATTTCTAACAAACGGTTATTTGCTATGATAACTAATGTATCAACATACTGCTTTAACTGAGTAATTCCTTCAGCAGCGTTTTTTGAGCGTTTTGGCCCTTCAAAACTAAATGGGCGTGTAACTACGCCTACTGTTAAAGCACCCGTTTCACGAGCTACTTTTGCCATTATAGGAGCAGCACCGGTACCAGTACCACCGCCCATTCCGGCAGTGATAAAAATCATATCTGCACCCTTAAGTGCATCTTCAATAGTTTGTTCACTTTCCTCAGCAGCTTTTTGACCTACTTCTGGATGTGAACCAGCACCTAAACCTCTAGTCAATTTAGGTCCTAATTGAATCTTATTCTCAGCCTTATTACTATTTAATGCTTGCACATCAGTATTGGCTGCGATGAAAGAAACACCTTGTACGCCGTCATCGATCATTCGATTAACAGCATTACCACCGGCACCACCGACACCAATTACTTTAATGACAGCATTTTTATTGTCGTCTGAATCGAACGTAAAATCCATCTAATTAACCACCTTTAATCAAAGAACTTTTTAAAGAAATTCTTGATGCCCTTACTTTTATTTTGATTATCATTCTTTTGTCTATTCTCTGGAGATCTTTCACTTCTGGGCAATTTATGTCTATTATATGCTTCTTTTGTTTCAGTTTCACTAGCAGTAACCGGTCTTTTAGAAATTTTGCTACTTTCTTGAACTGGCTCCTCAAATTGCCCTAAAACTTCATTACCATAAATTGCACTATCAACCAAAAAGTCAATATCAGACATCCTATATGCATAATTAACGATCCCATAAGCTGCAGTATAAATAGGATTACGCATCCCCATTTGATCAGGTTGATAAATACGTGTTTTAACTCCTAATCTATCCGCAACTAAAGCATCAATTCCTTGAAGCAAACTGCTTCCACCTGTAATAATAACACCACCAGGTAACTTTAAAGCACCATGTTTTGCTAAACCTTTACCGAGGCGGTTAATTATTTGCATTAACCTAGCATTAATAATTTCACTAAGATAAACTTCATCAACCATTTTTTGGCCATATGAACCAACACTGTTAACGGCAAATTGATCTTTTTTAGAGGCAAGTTTAGGATCAGCAAAGCCGTAGTCCAATTTTATCTGTTCTGAGTCTTTCTTAGAGGTACTGAGAACAACTGAAATATCATTACTGATATCACTACCACCTTCAAGATCAATATTGGCATATTTAATTTGACCATCATGAATAACTGTGGCAGTGGTTACTCCACCACCAAGATCAAGAATGATTGACCCAAATGTTCTTTCACTTTCATCCAAAGCCACACTGGCAATCGCAAGTGGAGTTGGAACAAAGAAATTATTTTGGTAACCAGCTCTTTCAATAGCTTTCTTAATATTATGAAGTGGGCTAGCAGGAGCAGTTAACAAAATGCCACGAACAGCTAATGAATGCGCAATCATTTTTCGTGGATCATCAACATCAGTTTTACCATCAATCAAGAAACTACTAGGTAAAAATACAATTGGTTCACGTTCATCTTTTACCGCAGATTCAATTGCAGCCTGTAGAACTCTTTTTACATCTTTATTGCCAATTTCTTGACCATTATCACCAACATTGATCAAATCGCTAGTGGTCTTTAACTGCAACATACCAACTGGGATACCAGTTACTACACGATAAATAGTTGTATTCGTCTTTTCTGCAATTTCCTTTAATGCACGGCTAATTGCGCTAGCCGTTTGATCAATATCAACTATTTTACCATGCCGCATTCCCTTATTAGGAATAGCAACGGAACCAATTACTTTGCCTGAATCGGCTACAACTGCTTTCACACTCGTGGTACCTATGTCTAGTCCCACCAGAAGATTTGAATTGTCCAAAATTAAGCCCCCATATATTAACTGCCTTGAAAAATTTTAACATAAAAAGTGTTTAAATACAGCTTATGAAATGCCATAAGCTTTCTTTTCACTTGATGTAAGTGGTCTACTAAAAGCTCCTACTTCTAAATCAATTAAACTATTTTTATCCGCTTTAGATTTAATCTCATTATAGTATTTCAGCTTATCGTTAAGTGTAGAAATATTTCCAATAACTACATTACCATCTTTCATCACAAGAATTATTTGTGAACCACGACGAGTATTCCCACTAAGCAGTTTCACTTTATTTTTAAAATCCTGTGGAAAACCATCAAATAGTTCAAGGTCTTTTTCTAATGAAACCATGTGATTATATCCAACGAAAAATGGCTTATCCTGATCAACTTTAGCCCATGGCAAAGACCTACTTCCAACTTTTCCATCAGCTAAAATTTTTCGGTAGTTACTACCTTCTTTAATATAACCAATTGTTGGATATTCATTAACTTTTAAAACTAGTCGATTAAAATGATTTAACTTAACTCCAACATTTTGAATTTCATGATATTTATCGCCTAATCGGTGACCTAAATTCTTCTGGTGAAATAAGTAATCAAAAACTTTATCACTAGCTTTGATCCCAGAATTTTCTACAACTTGTTCAGGCGGTAAATCAGCAACTCCTTCTACTTGAACACTACCAACATCGGCTAAAGGTGATATGTAATAACCTAACCCAATAATAAAAAGCAATGAAATAGTAATAATCAAACCTAATCGCCGAACTAAAGAAATTTTACGTTCAGCATGTAAATTTGCGAGTGAGGCAGAAACTTTAGCTTCCTTTTTATTATTTTTATGTTGATTAGATTGATGATTTAAATAAGGTGATAATTCTTTTTTAGGATCAATCTTAGTCACTCGCTTTTTGGGCATCTGTCTCACCTACTTTCTAGCGGGAAATTTCTTCCATAACTTTAATTACCTGATCTGATGCATTTGGAACACCCAAAGCTTTGGAAGCTTTGCTCATTTCTTCAGCATATTTTTCGTCTAACAAAATATGATCAATAGAGGAAATAAAGTTATTGGGATTCAAATCATTTTCAGGAATAACCAATGCAGCACCGGCCTTCTCAAGATCAACCGCATTCTTCATCTGGTGATTATGCGTTACGTTAGGACTCGGAATTAAAATTGCGGGGACGCCTAAAGCCGTAAACTCAGCAATGCTAGTTGCTCCAGATCGAGAAACTACACAGGTCATCTCTGGTAAAAGTGCAGGCATATCTTGAATATACGGTAAAATTTTAATATTTTGACCATAATCGATATCCTTTAACTTCTTCTGAACTGCGTCATAGTAATAGGTTCCTGTTGCCCAAATAATTTGGTATGGTTTCTTCTTTAATTGCAACAGTGATTTAAGCATTATTCTATTAATTGCAAGTGCTCCACGAGAACCACCAAATACGAGAACAGTTGGAATCTTGGGATTTAATCCCCACTTACTCTGCAAATCTATTTCTTTTTCATGTAAACTAAGAACCTGCTGTGAGCGTGGGTTACCCGTTTTAACCAATTTTTTCTTCTCTGAAAATTGATTAGCAGCATCATCAAATGTGTAACAAATCTTGTCAACGTAGTGACCCAAAAATTTATTAGCCACACCAACTACTGAATTAGATTCATGAATCATAGTTGGAATATGCATTTTAGCAGCTTCATAAACCATAGCACCACTTACGTAGCCACCGGTACCAACAACAACATCTGGTTTGAAATCACGTAAAATTTCTTTAGCTTTTTTGGTAGCACGGATAAATAATTCAATTGTTTCAAAATTCTTTAATAGGTGTTTGCGATTAAAACCTTGAATCCGTATTGTCTTGAAATTGACTCCTGCAGCAGGGACAATTTTTGACTCTAAGCCTTTTTTCGTACCAACAAATAGAATCTCATCGTTTGTTGAAATCTTGCGTTGTTTTAAACGTTCAATAATTGCCATAATTGGATAAATGTGGCCACCAGTGCCGCCACCTGTAAAAATAACTCTCATTTTATTTAGTCTTCAAATCCTTAACAAAGTTTACAAAATAATCTCCACGTTTTTCAAAAGTCTTGAATTGATCCCACGAAGCACATGCGGGTGAAAATAATAGAACATCCCCCGGTTTGGTTAATTCATATGCTTTCGGAACGGCTTCCTGCAGAATGTTTTCAATCACAATATCTTTAATACCAGCCTTTCTGGCAGCATCTGCCAAAAGGTATTTGGTTTCGCCATATAAGACAATTGCCTTAACATATTTTTTTAATACAGGAACCAGAGTATCAAAGGTAAAACCACGGTCAAGCCCACCGGCAATTAAAACCACAGGAGAATCAAAGGAAGAAATCGCAACCTTAGCGGCTTCAATGTCGGTTGACTTTGAGTCATTATAAACTTTTCTTCCATCTAAAGTCATAACATATTGCAAACGGTGTTTGGCACCAGTAAAGGTGCTAAGAACAGCTTGAATATCCTCATTATCGGCACCCATTAACTTAGAAATAGCAATGGCTACTAACGCATTTTGTTGATTATGAACTCCCGGTAACTTTATGTCAGAAATTTTCATAATCTTTTCTTTTTTACTCTCAAGGTAATTCTTGCCAATGAAATAATCAGCATTCGGATCTTTTTCTGAAAATGTTTGAATTTTAGCCTTAGTCGTAGCTTTTTCTTTGGCTAAAATATTTTTTTGGTCAAAATTAGCAATGAAATAATCATCAGCGGTTTGAGTTCGGGTTACATTTAGTTTTGCATTCACGTAATTAGCAAATGTTTTGTGGTAGTCCAGATGAACGTGATTATAAATATCCACAATTGCAGCAACCTTTGGATCGATATCAGTTACTCCCAGTAATTGGAAACTAGAAATTTCTACAACTAAAATATCATCCTTTGTAGCTTTGGGGACAACTTCTGAAATAGGTACACCAATATTACCAACAGCGTAAGCGTGATGACCCGTCTTCTGTAAATGCCGATCAAGAATCCTTTGGGTAAGCATTACCGTAGTGGTCTTACCATTTGATCCCGTGACACAAACATAAGGAGCATCGCTAACACTTAAAGCAATTTCAGGTTCAGTAATAATCGGTATTTTTAATTCTTCTGCTTTTTTAACCATTGGGTTTTCATAAGGAATACCCGGATTTTTAACAAAATAATCAAAGTGCTCTT
Organism: Lactobacillus acetotolerans DSM 20749 = JCM 3825; assembly: GCF_001436775.1. GTDB lineage: Bacteria > Bacillota > Bacilli > Lactobacillales > Lactobacillaceae > Lactobacillus > Lactobacillus acetotolerans. The sequence goes on along the minus strand of NZ_AYZC01000002.1, from coordinate 16,573 downwards.
GATCAAGTAATTCTACCGGATGATGTCCGCCAATAACATGAACTCCAAGCTTTGCCAGCTTTTTTGCATTAGCATTATTATTCAAATTAGCTTTATCATTCAAAGTTAATTTTGCACCTAATTTAAGTAATAATTTACTTACAGCGAAGCCACTCTTACCAAGACCCAAAACTAAAACATTTTTACCTTTATACGTGTCGATCTGTTTCATCTTTTATCTTATTAACCCCAAATTATTAAATACAAAATACTGCCAATTAAGCCAACTATCCAAAAGACAATATCTACTTTCCACTCAGACCAGCCTAACATTTCAAAGTGGTGGTGAATAGGTGTCATTTTAAAGATGCGCTTACCAGTTGTTTGGAAAGAAATAACTTGCAGAATTACACTGGCCGTCTCACAAACAAAGACGATCCCAACTAGTAACAGCGACCATGGTCTATTTAAGAAAATACTTACAGCAGCAAGACCACCACCTAGAGCCAATGAACCAGCATCGCCCATAAAGATCTTCGCAGGCTTATGGTTAAATATAAAGAAAGTAATTAAACCGCCAATTACACTCATACAAAAAACAAGAATAGCAAAATTATTTTGCTTAAAAGCCAAGTAAGCATAAGTTCCATAAGCAATGATAGATAAACCTGTTGCTAATCCATCTAGTCCATCTGATAAATTAACCGCGTTAGAAAAACCAACTAACCAGAGAATAATGAAAACAGTAAATAACACAACATTATTTACCACCCCTATAAATGGAATAAATAAACCAAACTTGAAATTATCAGATGCAGCAATCATTACGATTACAATTGCAATGATAATTTGCAACGATAATTTTTGCCAAGCACGAAGTCCTAGGTTTCGTTTGTAGTATAACTTAATCCCATCATCAAGGAAACCTATGATTCCATAACCTAGAAGACTGATAAGTAAAATCCAAACAGTTTTATTTAATTGATGCTGCCACGCTGTTACCCAAACAGTAGAAATAGTTGCGGCAAGGATAAAAATGACCCCGCCCATCGTGGGTGTTCCATTTTTCTTTTTATGCCACTTTGGTCCTTCATCACGAATTTCCTGTCCTTCATGGTGTGAACGCATAAAAATAATCAACCATGGTAAAAAGATTGCGGTTAAAACTAACGAACTAACTAATGCAATGATGCTAAATGGCATAATGCTACTCCTTTAAATTAATTTTTATTCTTGCACCGGACTTCAACACGGCACCTGGTTTAATACTCTGACTCTGTACATTGCCATTTCCTTTAACACTAAGTTTTACGTCTGCCAAACTGGCAAATTGATGCAGATCATCAAAGGACCAGCCTTTCATATTCGGACACGTGATCTTACCCGACGTTAAAACAAATATATGGCCACCAGACTCCTGTTTTTGCCCTTCTTTATATAATTGATCGGTTACCTTTTTACCACTACCAATTTTTACAATTGAAAGACCAACACTTTGTGCTTTCTTCTCAGCTGCTGAATAAGACATACCCTTTAGTTTAGGTACCGTAACAGTTGTCGAGTCATTTTCCGTACTCTTAGACATTAAAATGACCCTGCTCATTACTGGCTTGAAAATTGAAGATAAAATTGTTTCAGCGGGTTTAGTCATGCGCCGCGGCTGCTTTATCGTTAAGTAAATACAATAGCGGGGATGATCTGCAGGGGTTACACCGACAACAGAAAAGATATAATTACTATTTCCTTTCAGGTATCCTCCACCCTTAGGATTAGCAATTTGTGCAGTACCAGTTTTAACGGCGATACTATCACCACTCATCTTGTAAGCATATCCTGTACCAATCTTCTTATTTAATACCCGTTTCATGTTATCAAGTACAACCTTACGGGTTGAAGGTGAATAAACAGGTTGTCCTACTTTTTTAATTTGGTAACCGTTTAGTGTTTTACCATCTGAATCAGTAATTTTATCTACATACTGTGGTTTAACCATTTGCCCATTATTAGCAAGACTGCTGTATGCCTGCATCATTTGCATAACGTTCACATTGATGCCTTGCCCAAAACTGGTTACAGCTTGATCAATTGGTGATTTAAATGCAATTAATCCTGGTTGTTCTCCTGGCAAGGTAACACCAGTTTTCTTACCGATATGGAATCTATTCAGATACTCACGCCAAGTTTTTGCACCCATTTGGCGTTCAATGTGAACAAATCCGGTATTACTCGATCTTGGAAATGCCTGTGAGAACGGGATACTTCCCCAACCACTTGTCTGCCAATCATGGATAGTTGTGCCATTAATAGTCACTGACCCAGAATTGTAATACTGGTTGGGATGATAGTTACCACTATTAACGGAGGCAGACAAAGTTAAGACTTTAAATACAGAACCTGGTTCAAAAGAATCTTGAACCAAAATATTACGATAAGATTTATTCAAATCCTTTTTTGTTTGCGGATTAAAAGTCGGACGCTGAGATGCAGCTAAAATTTTACCAGTCTTCATATCTTCAACTACGGCAGTTAAATCAACTGGATTATATGTCTTTTGCACATCCGTCATTCTATCTTCCAAATAGTTTTGCAGTTGCGAATCAATTGTTAAGTATAAATCATTTCCGTTTTTAGCTGGCTTATAATTTTGTTCATTATTTGGTGTTTGGTAATTAGATGCATCTACCGAAGAAATTTGGTAACCATCTTTCCCCGATAAAGTGTTATTATACCAAGCTTCTAATCCCATTGTTCCAACTAAATTCTGCGTGCCAGTTTTCTTATCATATTCAGGTTGGGCTAAACCAACCGTATGGGAAGCAAAATTACCATTTGGATAGAGCCGCGCCGGCGTTTCTAAGAACTTAATGCCAGGAAGTTTCATTGCATCAATCTTATCTTTTTGGTCTTTGCTTAATCCACTACCAGCGGTCCCAAATTGAACTTGAAATGCTTTCTTCTTTGGATTTAAGTATTTCAAAATTTTACTGGTCGAAAGTGGTAAAACTTTTGCCAACTTACTAGCAGTCTTCTTTTTATTTAGCACATACTCTGGTTTATCTTTGTAGTTAATTGAAGATTTATCTAAAATCGCATAAACAGTATAAAGATGCGAATCTTCTGCAACTGCTAAACCATTACGATCATAAATAGTACCACGCGTAGCCTTTAAAATTTGGTTGCGTTTATATAATTGTTCAGTACGTTTAGATAGATCCTGGCCATTAACAGTCTTTGATATACCTATATACAAAAATCTAGCTGCAAATACAAGAAAAACCAAAGCCACAGCTAATTGGAGAAATCTCCCCACCGTAAAGCGGTAGCCGTGGGCTTTGGATCTTTTTAATTTTAAATTACTAATGTTTTTCTTCATTAGTGAATTGTCCTAATGTTTTTTTCAATCAAAGTTAACCCTTTATCACGTGCAATTTTATTCATTCTTGCACTTGAAGTTAACTCACCAATTTCTTGACGCAAATCGGTAACTTTATTTTGCTCCTTGGTAACTGACTGTTGAACATTGGTCAGCTCGTGCTGAGCCGAAGTTGCAGAAATACTAGAAGAAACTAAAAATGTCATCATACCTAAAGTTATGACGGTTCCTAGAATAAGCAAAGTTTTTTCTAAACCTGTCCAAGCGACTCGGTGAGGATCAAGAACTATTCTTTGTCTGCGATTAGGCTTAGTCTGTTTATTTGGTTTAAATTCTACTCTTCTTGCCGAACTATCAGCCATTGCATTTCCCTCTTTATACTTTCTCCGCAACTCGTAGTTTTGCACTGTGTGAGCGGTTGTTGTTATCCAACTCTGATTGTGAGGCCCTAATAGGTTTACGGTTAACCAAACGAAGCTTCGGCTTTAAGCTATCAGGAATCATTGGCATCCCCCGTGGGACTTCAACCTCAGAATACTTCTTAAAAATATTTTTCACGATTTTGTCTTCATCAGACTGAAAAGTAATTACACTTATTCGACCTTGAGGACGAAGTAACTTGACTGCTTCCTCAAGAGATTCTCTCAATACATCAAGTTCATCATTTACAGCCACCCTAAGAGCTTGAAAAGTTTTCTTAGCTGGGTGTCCTCCAGTCCTTCGTGCAAATGCTGGTATTGCATCTTTAATTACATCCACCAATTTAAACGTAGTTTCAATTGGTTTCTTTCTTCTTCTCTCAACAATTTGGTGAGCTATTTGACGAGAAAATTTCTCATCACCGTACTTATACAAAATATTAGCTAAGTCCTTTTGACTCAAATTATTCACTAATTGGTAAGCATCAAGATCTTGACTTTGGTCCATCCGCATATCTAACCGGGCATTAAAACGGTATGAAAAACCGCGTCCTGCCTGATCAAATTGTGGTGAAGATACTCCTAAGTCATAATATATTCCATCAATGCCAGTTGTGTAACCCAGCTTAACCAAATTACTTTCCAAATGACTAAAGTTGTCATGTACAAGTTTTAACTTAGGATCACTATCAGACTTCAATAAACTAGCAAAGTTTAACTTTGCAGATTTTATTGCGTATTCATCTTGATCAAAACCAACAAGCGTACCTGAATCAATTTTGCTAAGCAAATATTTAGCATGTCCGCCGCCACCAAACGTTGCGTCTACATAAAGACCATCGTTTTTTGGTTTCAAATTATCTATAGTTTCGTGTAGAAGTACACTGGTGTGTTTGAATTCCATAATTTACAGTTCAATATCGTCCAAATTTTCTGCGATGTCATCGTAGTTTTCATTAGCTTCTTTAGCAAAGCTATCCCAACGCTCCTTCGACCAAATTTCTATTCGGTTAGAAACGCCCACGATAACACATTCTTTCGTAAGCCCGGCATGTTTTTTTAATGTCGTGGTCAGATTAACACGCCCTTGCTTGTCGAACTCGCTTTCCATCGCACCAGAATAAAATAAACGCGTAAAATTACGCGCATTTCTCTTAGTCAACGGAAGTTTCGCTAATTTAGCTTCAATTTCCTGCCATACATCTATTGTATAGCCAAAAATGCAGCCTTCCATTCCGCGAGTAAACACCATCTTATTACCAATCTGATCGCGAAGTTTCGCTGGTATAATTAAACGTCCCTTGCTATCAAGATTGTGATGATATTCACCCATGAACATGGTCTAGCCCCCTTCCAAAGAATAATTTACCACAATTCACCACTTCCTACCACATTATGTGGAAAAAAAGATTATATTTTTATTATTTCTTACTTTTTTCTTATTTATATAAAAGCAAAAAAGCCTTAAATTCAGATGAATCTAAGACTTCAAAATTATAAATTAAACATAAAGATTGGTGGGGATTATTTTATCATAAAGAAAAGCAGGCCAATATACCAAAATAAAGTACAAGCTGTTAAATAGTTCCACAATTTTCGAATTGTCTTACCTAACGAAATGTTTTTATTTTTAATTGCGCTACTAATTGCCACAATAATCACTAGAATAAAATAAATAAAAAAACCATACGGTAAAAATAATGGTAATTTTAATTGTAAAGTAATTAAGCTACAACCTGCAATAAAGAAAAATGGCAACACATCATACCCACGAAATTGTGCTCTTGGGAAAACTTTATTGATTAAAAACGCAAAAGCTAATCCAATAAACGGAATTAAAAAAATTAAAAACATATTTCTCCTCCATGATCTTTATTCTAACCCACTCTGCAATTGAAAAAAACTATTAACAAGGATAAAATATCTTCAAGTAGGAGGGTTGCTAATGGCACGTAAAAAGAAAAGATCTAGATTTCAAAAATTAACAATTTTTATGGCTTGGTTAATGGCCGTGATTACTTTATTTGGTGTAATCGCAGGAACCATAGGAGCTTTAGCTAACGCAGGAATGTTTAATTAAAGAAAAGCGTGAGATTAAAAATCTCACGCTTTTTTATTACCTTATCTATAAGCATCAAGGTTAATCATAAATGGATAATCCCGGGCTAAAGTGCCCCATACCCAATAGGTTAAAACTGTAAAAATTAATGACCAAATTACAGTAGGAATTAAACTAATAAGCATTAAATGATCAGATATAGAAATCATCCCTACCATACTTAAAATAAGCCAACTATAAATACTTAGTATTATTACTCCTAACAAAACCACAAGTAATCTTGCCCAAAACACTTCTGGTAAAAATCTTGCAACCTTTTGGCATGCCCAACAAATTAAAGGTAAAAATACAGAATAGATTCCTATAATTCCGAGAAAATAAATATCAGCTACAATCCCCGTTCCTAAAGCAAGCCAAATTTCTTTTTCGTTTGTATCGTCAAATAAAGCAATTAGCATTATTCCAATTGGAACAAGTAGACAGGCACTATTGTAACTGCCATAAACCATAAATTGGTGCAGATAAAGAGAGATACTTCCATCCAAAATTAAAGCAACTAACAGTGCTATTGCCAAAATCCATTCTCGCAAAATACGCATTAACCTGTCACCTTCCTTTGAATGACAGTAACTACTGATGGATCATTAACTTCCCCAGCTGGATTAATTTTAATTAAATCAGACAAACCAAACGTATCATGCGTAGTAGAAGATACAGTCCCAATGAGTAATCCTTTAGGTGAATTGCCACCCATTCCACTGGTATAAACCTTGGTTCCCTGTTTCAATTTATTGCTATCAACAACCTGAGTAAAGGCTAAATTATTACCTGATATCACAGTTATAATCCCATGAACATTTTTGCCATTTGCGGCTTTCGCTTGAACAGAAAAACGGTTAGCTGATTTATCAGTAGTGGTAATAAGTTCGATTTTTGAAGAAGCTGCATTTACTTCAACAACTCTCCCAATAACACCACCGCCACACATTACGGCCATATTCTTGCGTATGCCTGCTGTGGATCCTTTATTAATCACAAGTAAATCAGACCAACTATCAGGTGATCGAGAAATAACGGAAGCATTAACCATGCTATAACTAGTTAAAGTACTTTTTAATTTTAAGGCAGATTTTAATTGTTTATTTTCTGCTTCCAAGCTAGCATTTCTAGATTTAGTCTGTCCTAAATCAGTAACTTGATCTTTTAAGTGATTATTTTCTTCTTGCGTATTTAAAATGGAATGTGCACTATTTAATCCGTTTGAGACAAGGCTAACTGGTACGTCAACAACTCGTGCACCAACAGCTACAATGTCATTACCAAAACTTTGAATCAAAAGTGGTGTGTTACGCTTTCTGCGTAAATTAACGCTGATTCCCAATACTGCTAAAACAATAATTATAATAATAAATGTTGTTAATAATTTTTTATTTTGTAGAAATTTCTTCATACAGAACTGATCCTAAAGAAAAAACCGGCCATAGCCGGCTTTTATTATTATTTACGACTCTTACGCATTGTTTCAATATTTTTAAGAGATTCACCGGTACCAATTGCTACACAATCAAGTGGATCTTGCGCAATAAATACTGGAACTTTTGTGGCATCAGAAATTACATTTGGTAAATTCTTAAGTAAGGCGCCACCACCAGTCAAAACAATACCATGATCAATAACATCGGCTGCAATTTCAGGAGAAGTTTGTTCCAAAGTTTCTTTAATAGCAATGATGATATCCTGAACAACATCTTGAATAGCTTTAGCTACATCTACTGCCTTAATATCAACTGATTTTGGCAAGCCAGTAACTAAGTCACGACCACGAATATTCATAGATTCAATATCTTTAGCTTTTTCAACTGAAGCTGAACCAATTTGAATTTTAATGTCTTCAGATGTTCTCTCACCAATCAATAAATTAAAATTGGAATGAACATAATTAGCAATGGCGGTATTAAACTTATCACCAGCTTGACGAATTGAGGTAGAGGAAACAATCCCTCCTAAAGAAATAGTAGCAACATCGGTAGTACCACCACCAATATCAACAACCATTGAACCGGTTGGATCCATAACTGGAAGTCCCGCACCAATAGCTGCAGCGAATGGTTCTTCAATAACAAATGCTTCACGGGCACCTGCAACACGGGCAGCATCAATAACTGCACGTTTTTCAACCTCAGTAACACCTGATGGAACACAAATCATTACTGAAGGCTTTGAATTACCCACCGTCTTTTCCATAAAATATTTAAGCATTGCTGCTGTTGTATCATAGTCAGCAATAACACCGTCCTTCATTGGACGAATAGCCTTTATGCTAGCTGGTGTTCTACCAATCATTTCTTTAGCTTCTGAGCCAACGGCAATGACTTTACCGGTGTGAGTATTCTTTGCTACTACAGAAGGTTCCCTTAAAACAATTCCTTTACCTTCCATATAAACAAGAGTATTGGCCGTACCTAAATCTATGCCAATATTTTTTGTACCTAATCCAAACACGAAAATCTCTCCTTAATTATTGCAGTCTTTAAATCTTGAATAATTATAGCATAAACTCAGCCTAAAACAGATCTTCACCGGAATTTTAATGAATTTAAAACAATTCATTCTCCTTCATACTTAAATAATGACCTTTACCAACAATAAAATGATCTAAAAGTCGAACCTTCATTAATTTTGCTGCCTTGTCCATTTCTCTTGTTAACATAAGATCACTCTGTGACGGGAAAAGTTTGCCACTCGGATGATTATGCACAATGAACATCCCTGCACATGCGTAGATCATGGCCCAGCGAAAAACTTCGCGTGGATGTGCAATCGTCTTATCTAAAGTACCTACAAAAATTCGTTTTTCAGCAATAATATGATTACTATTATCGATATATATAGCCCAAAATTCCTCCTGCTTTCGTCCCACTAATTTATCAGCTAAATAAGTGCCTACTTCATTACTCGAAGTAAAAACTGACTCACGATCAGGCTTTGAGAATCTTAGGCGATCGATCAATTCTTCGATAATTATTGCAATATCCTGGTCACAATCGGGACCAGTGGTGTATTTAAGTACATCATCAAAATCAGTAATTCTTAACTGCGTTATTTTCTTCTTTAATTGATTAAAATTGGTTATACCCAATTCTTCAAGTTGATTAACTAAACTTAATACCAATTCCATATCGGTATTTACTAAGTAATGATTTGATTTTGCAATTTTCATTAAAAATCGCTCCCTTCATTACTAAATACGTAAAAAGGGTTAAATCTTTTTAAGAAAATCAAAGAAATCTTTACAGATCATTACTGCATTCTTTCTATCTTTATCTGAAGCTGGCATTAAATCGGGAACCATCACACACTTTAGATTAGCATTTTTAGCTGCTTCGACGCCAGTCGATGAATCTTCAAAAACTAAAATCTGCTTTTTAGGTATTCTCAATTTTTTTGCAGCTAAAAGATAAATATCTGGGGCTGGTTTAGCTTTTATATGATTTTTTTGTACATCATTGTAACTTAAATGAAAATTAAAATAATTACGAATCCCAGTAGCCCACATTGCATGCTCGATTACATCCTCATAATTACTAGAAACAATCGCCATCGGTAAATTTAATTTTTGAAACTTATCGAGAGCTGCCTGAACTCCAGGCTGTAATTTTAATTTTCCTTCATCAGTCCATTTCCAAACCAAATCGTCAGTTCGTTTAACAAACCGATCCCGTTCTTTGCTTGTTTTAAAATATTTATGATAAAAATTTTGCATATCTTTTTCAGTTGCGCCGTACAATTTTAGATACGTGTTTTTGGGCGTGTCTAAATTATCTTCTTTGGCTGCCTGAATATTGGCTTCCCAGTATAGACGCTCCGAATTAATCAATAATCCATCCATATCAAGAAGTATACCGTTAATATCATCATCAATACCCTGAACTTGCATTTGCTTCCCCCATATTTAGAATTTCGCTAACCAGGTAAAAAGATCCGGTGACAAGCAAAATATCATTATCCTCACTCGCATCTTTCAATTCGTCAAAAGCTTTTTTCCAATTTGCTTCATACGGATACTTTTTTTGAACAGCAACAGGAAAATCTGCTTTTTTTGCAACCCTTGGATACGATATTGTCGTAAGCAAAAGCCTGTCCGCTTTATCAAATAATGAAAATACTTGTTCTAAATCCTTATCCTTCATCATGGTAATCAAAACTCTGACTTGACCGTCTCTTATTTTCTTTTGCTTATGCACAAATTCAAGTAAATTTTTCACTGCCTGAATATTATGCGCACCATCCAGGATAATCATTGGATTTTCCTTTAACAACTGATAACGTCCAGGAATTTTCGTCTGATTAACCGCTTGCTCAATCAAAGCGTTCGATAAAGGTAAATGTAATAAAGAAAACACTTGGACTGCAACTGCAATATCATAACTTTCCACCTTCGGATGGGATATGAAAGACAAGGTTTTGTTCTTAACTTTATAAACGACCCTTTTATCATCAGAAACAATGAAATTTCGTCCTAATAAATAGAAAGGTGCATGTTCTTGCGCAGCTTTTTTCTCAATAATGGGTAAAACAGTCTTAGGAATATTTCCTCCAACCACTGGTCGATGAGACTTGATAATCCCACTTTTTTCATGAGCAATATCTTGAATTGTTGGACCGATAATCTTTTCATGATCAAGCCCAACTGTAGTAATTACACTTACTTCAGGCGTAATTACGTTGGTCTTATCATGCTCGCCACCAATTCCAACTTCGATTACAGCATAATCACATTTCTGCTCTGCAAAAAAAGTAAAAGCCATTACTGTTTCATATTCAAAGGTAACCAAAGAAAAATCGGGATCATTTCTTTTAATCTTAGTTATCGCTTTTTCAACCTGATTAGCAACTTTTACCAGATCAGAATTACTAATATTTTTACCGTTTAATTGAATCCGCTCATTAAATTCAAATACATAAGGTGAGACAAAAAGACCAGTCTTTTGACCGGCCTTTCTGAGTAAATTACTTATATAGTAAGAAGTAGAACCTTTACCATTAGTGCCCGTTACGTGAATCGTCTTTACCTTATTTTGGGGATTATCCAGCACATCTAAAGCACGCTTAACATAAGATAAATCACCTTTGGGGTGCAATTTAGGCAGCGAATAAAGGTAAGAAATTACATCTTTAGCATTAGTAAAATTCACACTACTTACTTTCTTTCAATTCTTGAATTCTTTCACGAACCCCAGTAAGTTGACTTTCGTAATCTGCTTTTTTTGCTTTTTCTTTGTTGACAACTGCTTCTGGAGCATGAGCAACAAAGCCTTGGTTAGAAAGTTTCTTAGTTGAGCGCTTAACTTCAGCTTCAAGATCCTTTTCTTCTTTCTCCATTCGCTTAATTTCGTCATCGACGTTGACTAATTCAGTTAACGGAACAAAAATTTGGGCACCAGGAATTACCGCAGTTTTAGCGAATTTGGGAGCAGCAACTTTTGCAGCAACCACTAATTTCTTAGGATGCAAGAAGTTTTCAACATAATCTGCATTATCATCTAAAACATGCTTATCTTTTTCATCATCTAATTGAATCATGATATCAATTGGTGAAGACATTGGAGCATTAACCTTCATCCGAATGTTACGAACGGCTTTGATTATTTCAATTAAGAAGGCCATATCCTCGTTCGCTTGCCTGTTTTCAAATTCTTTATGAGTTTCTGGATACTTGGCAACCATAATTGACTTGCCGTCATGTGGCATCGATAACCATAACTTTTCCGTTACAAATGGCATAATTGGGTGCATTAACCGTAAAATTTGATCAAGGATCCAGATCAAGTTGGTTTGTTTTCTTGTCTTTAATTCCTTATTATCACCGTTTAAAGCAACTTTAGAAATTTCAATGTACCAGTCACAAAAATCATTCCAGATAAAGTTATATAGTTCACGACCGGCTTCACCAAACTTGTATTCATCAAACAGACGAATAACTTCACCAACTGTATGGTTAAGACGATCAAAAATCCAACTATCAGCTAGGTCAAACTTAGATGTGTCAGGCATATGAGCAGGTTGTGCATCTTCAGGTAAGTTCATGATTACAAACCGAGATGCATTCCAAATCTTATTGATAAAGTTCCAAGCAGCACCCAATTTCTTAGGATCATAACGACTATCCTGACCAGGAGCCGTACCGTTTAACAAGAACCAGCGAAGTGCATCTGCACCGTATTTATGAATTACATCCATTGGATCCACACCGTTACCAAGGGACTTGCTCATCTTACGACCTTGTTCATCCCGCATCAAACCGTGCAGAACAACATCATTAAATGGACGCTTATGAGTAAAGTGCAAACTTTGGAAGATCATTCTGGATACCCAAAATGGAAGAATATCATAACCAGTAACTAAGGCATTAACTGGAAAGTAACGTTTATAATCCGGAGCATCAGTATCCGGCCAACCCATGGTTGAAAATGGCCACAATGCACTTGAAAACCAGGTATCTAAAACATCTGGATCTTGGCGCCAATTTTCGATGTCTTTTGGTGCTTCTTCACCGACATAAACTTTACCGGTTTTCTTATTATACCAAGCAGGAATACGGTGTCCCCACCATAATTGCCGAGAAATTACCCAGTCATGAATATTTTCCATCCACTGTTTAAAAGCATGTTCGAATCTTGCCGGAACAAAGTTTATCCTGTCATCAGTATCTTGATTCTTCAAAGCAGCATGTGCTAATGGCTTCATCTTAACGAACCATTGCGTTGAGAGTCTTGGCTCAACTTGAACACCAGAACGCTCAGAGTGACCAACTGAGTGAACAATTGGCTTGACTTTAATCAAATAACCCTTGTCTTTAAGGTCCTTGACTAATGCTTTACGACAATCGAAGCGGTCCATGCCCTCATATTTGCCGCATTCACCATTCATCGTACCATCATCGTTCATCACATTAATCCGCTTTAAGTTATGGCGGTTACCAACGGCAAAGTCATTTGGATCGTGAGCTGGAGTGATTTTTACCAAACCAGTACCAAATTTAGGATCAACGTGATGATCTTCAATAATCGGAATATGGCGACCAACAAGTGGCAGAACTAATTCTTTACCCACAATCTTTTTATATCTTGGGTCCCCTGGTGCAACAGCAACAGCCGTATCACCGAACATGGTTTCTGGACGAGTAGTTGCAATATCAACGTAACCCGAACCATCAACAAATGGGTACTTAATGTAGTAAAAGGCACCCTTATCATCCTTATGAATAACTTCAATATCACTTAAAGCAGTTTCCAGCTTCGGATCCCAGTTAATAATATACTCGCCACGATAAATTAAGCCTTCATTATAAAGTTGAACGAAGACTTTACGAACAGCTTTAGAAAGGCCTTTATCAAGGGTAAATCTTTCCCTTGAGTAATCTAGAGAAAGGCCTAGTTTTGCCCATTGAGCCTTAATTATGCTAGCGTATTCATCTTTCCAGTCCCAAACCTGTTTGACAAAAGCTTTACGTCCCATTTGGTGACGGTCTTTACCTTGTTCACGCAATTTGGCTTCAACTTTAGCTTGAGTAGCAATACCAGCATGGTCCATCCCTGGTAGATAAAGGGTGTCATATCCCTGCATCCGTTTGAAACGAATCAAAGTATCCTGAATTGCGGTATCCCATGCGTGACCTAAGTGCAATTTACCAGTTACATTTGGTGGCGGAATAACTATTGAATACGGGTGGGCTTTTTTATTACCTGATGGTTTGAATAAGTCTTCATCAAGCCATTTTTGGTATCTGCCCTTTTCAACCTTATTAGGGTCATATTTAGGTGCTAAATCTGTCATTTAAAAATCCTTCCAATAAAAAAGTCCTAGACAATATTGTCTAGGACGATTTACCAACCGCGGTACCACCTATCGTTAAGCATATAAAATATACTTCACTTAATAGCGGTAACGGTGCTTATGAAGTGTCCGGATTAACTTACTAATATTTTCAGTTAATCAGCCAATCAAGCTACAAATTAACTTTCGGCCTCTCAGCATTTCGGCGTTTCTCTGTTAATAAAGTTAATACCTCTTGATTAATGCTTTGTTAAAAATTATAGCATTTTTATTAAAGTAAATCAGCATCTTCTTGAGCTTTATCCTCTAAAAATTTCTGGTTTGGATAGATTGGTGTAACTTTAATACCATCCATTGCCCTTTGGATCAAACCTTCGGCATCTAATCTTTCTTCATATTTACGAGCCTTTTCTACCTTTGGTTTGGTCTTAGGTCTTGGTGGGGCAAAAATGGTGCAACAATCTTCAAATGGTTTAATCGAAAGTTCGAATGTACCAATTTTTCTTGCCCGATCAATAATTTCCGTTTTATCCATCGTAGCGACAGGACGAATAACCGGCGTAGTAGTCACATCATTAATTGCAAACATTGATTCCAATGTCTGTGAGGCCACTTGCCCAACAGATTCACCGTTGAAAATGGCCATACTACCACGCTTAGCACGGATACGATCAGCTAATTGCAGCATGAATCGTCTTTGGACAGTCATTAAATATCCTTCAGGGATCTTTTCCTTAATGGTTTCCTGAATTTCAGCAAACGGTACGGCAATAAAGTTAATCCTACCAGCATAATTAGCAAGAATGCCGGTTAATTCTTTTGCCTTTGCTAAGGCCTTTTCAGTAGTATACGGCGGACTAAAGAAATGAACCATTTCAATATCTACCCCGCGCTTTAAAGCTAAGTAAGAAGCAACCGGTGAATCAATTCCACCAGAAAGCATCATGACAGCTTTACCACCAGTACCTACCGGCATCCCACCAACGCCATGTAAAAGTTGGTTGGAAATATAAATAGCATCTTGACGAACTTCAATCCTAAGAACCATATCTGGATGCTTCATTTCAGCCTTTAGGTTATCCATATGATCAAATAAGTAATCCCCTACCATTGAGTTCAACTGGTTAGTATCGTACTTAAATTGGTGGTCACTCCGTTTGGTATTAACCTTAAAAGTCATCCCATCCTTAAAGGTTTCTTGCATCATTTCCAATGAAATTTTTTCAATATCAGCTAATGTCTTTGGTACCTTAATTGTCGGTGAATAAGTTTGAATTCCAAAAACTTTTTTCAAGCGCTTATCTATTTCTTCAAATGGCGCACCGTTTAAAACAATGTGCATCCGATCGTGCCGAGGATAAATCTTAACCTGTGGAAAATCACGCAAAACTTTAGTAACATTGCCAGCAAGGCGGCCAATAAAGTCTTTCCTGTTCTTTCCCTTGGTTGATAATTCCCCATAACGAACCATAACTTCTGTATATTTCATTAAAGTTTATTCTCCCAAGTGATTAATTTTAGCAAAATGATTATAAATTTTATCAAAAACAGTGATAAATTGTTCAGCCTCTTTCATTGTGTTGCTCTCATCAAAGCTCAAACGAATTGCACTAGTAGCAATTTTATCATCAACATGCATTGCAACCAAGGTGCCAGCTTCATCTACTTTAGTTGAAGCACAAGCAGATGTAGTCGATACATAAATATCGTGTTCTTCTAAGGTATGAACTAAAGTTTCACCGCGAATTCCTTCAAGGGCAAAACATAAAATATGAGGTGCAAAACCTGAATTTACTGGTGAAAAAATAGTGATACCTGGCTTCCCTTTTAGATAAGCAACTATCTTTGCTTTGATTGCGGCTTCACGAGCGGCTTTCTCAGGTTCATCTTTTAAGAGTAAACGGATCGCCTTCGCCATACCAGCAATAGCCGGTAGATTTTCTGTACCTGAACGCAGGCCCTTTTCTTGCCCACCACCATCATGCAATGGTGATAACATCTTACCCTCTTTTTTATAAAGAATGCCAATGCCACGTGGTGCATGAAATTTATGTGCCGATAAACTTGAAAGATCAACCCTTGGAGTAAATACCTTACTCCAAATATTTTTACCAAGCGCCTGAACGTTGTCTACGTGAAATTGAACCGTAGGATAATTTTCAAGTAGATCACTAATCTCATCTATTGGTTGAATCGTACCAATTTCATTGTTTACACCCATAATCGAAACCAAAGTGGTATCCGAATCTAGAGCATGACGTAAATCATCAACGTTAACCCGGCCCTCTTTATCTACAGGAAGACGAGTTACCCGGTAACCTAAATTCTCTAAACTAGTAAAACTATTGGCAACTGAAGCATGCTCAACACTAGAAGTAATAATGTGTTTCCCAAATTCACGCTTTTGGACAGCCGTGCCCTTAATTGCAGTGTTATTAGATTCAGTTCCACCGGAAGTGAAAAAGATTTCGTCTTGCTTTGTACCAAGCAAATCTGCAATTTGCTTACGCGAGGTTTCTAGCATTTGGTGTGCTCGGTCCCCCATCTTGTGCAAACTTGACGGATTACCCCAAATATTTTGCGCAACTTTATCATAAGTTGCTAAAACAGACGGATATATTTTTGTTGTTGCACTATTATCAAAATAAATCACAAATTACGCCCCTTTAAAAAGCGGTCAATTTTTTGACCGTCTAATGACTTATAAATTGTAGCCTAAATACGCCGTAGCTTCAATTATTTACTGCTTTTATCATATATTTATCAACTAATTACTATAGATTTAATTATTTTCTTTTTAGCATTAACCAAAAATTTTTTCATGATATTTGCTCCATAATTTTAAAAGCAACAAAACAGACTAACCTAGTGTTGGATTATGAATCGACGGATTCATGATCCGGCACT
>NZ_AYZC01000019.1 GCF_001436775.1 Lactobacillus acetotolerans DSM 20749 = JCM 3825 | reverse complement strand
TAAATTTAGACATAGTAAAAGACCTAAAAGTGTCTCACTTTTAGGTCTCACTTCAATAATGTGAATCCTAGGTTTTTTGTTATCTTTATTTTATATCTTCTTGCGCAGCCAAATGATTAATTGGTCCGAATTTAGATCCAACTTCAATTGGATGTGAAATAGCTTCGTAAGTGAAATCTTTAGCTATTTTGACGCTCTCAATGATTGTTTTTCCTTTTGCTAGCTCTGCAGCAATTACGGCAGATAAGGTATCACCAGTGCCATTTACTCGGTCGGTTCTAAAGAACGGTTTGCTAAATTCATAGAATTTGCCATCTTCAGTTAGAAGAATGTCGGTGACGACCTTTTGGTTAACATTATCGTGCCAGCCCTTCATAAGAACATTCTTGGCGCCCATATTTTGCAGCATCTCGGCACCTTTCTTAATTTCTTCCATTGATTCTAACTTAAGTCCGGTAAGTTTCTGCTGCTCATAAAAGTTAGGCGTAATAATATCAGCTAATGGCAATAATTGATCCAAGAAAGTTTGGTATGCGTCATCATCGAGTAAAGTGTCGCCGTGTTTGGTGATAATAACCGGATCGAGGACAATTTTACCCATATCATATTTTCTTAGGTTTTTGGCAACGCAATCAATGACTTTTTTATTGGCCAACATCCCGGTTTTAACGGCCTTTATTTTAAAATCGTCGTTTAAAACATCGAACTGCTTCTGAATAAAATCTAAAGGCATAACTTCCTGTGCATAAATACCGGTAGTATTTCCTGCAACAGCGGCAGTTAAAAGTCCCATCCCATACACACCGCGTGCGTAAAAGGAATGCAGATCAGCTGGCATTCCTGCGCTACCGTCGCTATCGTTACCAGCAATTGTTACAGCAATGGTTTGTTTTTTCATAATCATATTTCCTTTTTTTATTTCTTCTTCTATTATTAAAGTATAACTGATAGCTAAGGTAAATGTCATAAATTAACTTAGAATAATAGTTTTTGATGATGAAACTTTTTCTTAAAAAAGGAAGGAAGAAATCGTGTTAAAAAAATATATCATGGCAATTGATGAGGGTACTACTTCAACCCGGGCAATGATTATCGATCATTGGGGCAAGCAGGTAGCATCTTCACAAAAAGAAATTCCGCAGTACTTTCCTCAACCTGGTTGGGTAGAACATGACGCAGATGAAATCTGGCATGCAGTTCAGACGACCGTTGCAACTACTTTCATTAATTCTGGAATTCAGCCTGATCAAATCGCCGGCATTGGTATTACCAATCAACGGGAGACGACCGTTATTTGGGATAAAAAGACTGATCACCCCATTTGTAATGCAATCGTTTGGCAGTCTAGACAAACTACGGCCTTAGCAGAAAAGCTAAAAAAAGATGGTTACAGTGAAACTATTCGTGAGAAGACCGGTTTAATTATTGACCCGTACTTTTCCGCAACTAAAATTCGCTGGATACTTGACCATGTTGATGGGGCTCAAGAAAAGGCAGAAAAGGGTGAGCTACTTTTTGGCACCGTTGATAGCTGGTTATTATGGAAGTTAACCGATGGCGCAGTTCACGTTACTGATTACACCAATGCCTCAAGAACAATGCTCTACAATATTCATGACTTAAAATGGGATGATGATATACTGCATTTACTTAATATTCCCAAGGCAATGCTGCCCGAGGTCAAATCTAACTCTGAAATTTATGATTATACCAAACCGTATACATTTTTCGGTGGTAAGGTTCCTATTTCGGGGATGGCAGGTGACCAGCAAGCGGCTTTATTTGGCCAGCTTGCCTTAAAACCGGGAATGGTCAAGAACACGTATGGAACCGGCTCCTTTATCGTTATGAATACTGGGAATAAACCAACTAATTCTAACAATAATCTGTTAACTACGATTGCTTATGGTCTCAATGGCAAGGTTAATTATGCATTGGAAGGTTCTGTCTTTGTTTCGGGTAGTGCGATTCAGTGGCTGCGTGATTCAATGAAAATGATTAAAACGGCACCCGAATCTGAAGCTGCCGCACTTAAATCAAAATCAGAAAATGAGGTGTACGTTGTGCCGGCATTTACTGGCCTGGGTGCACCATACTGGGATTCAGAAGCACGTGGGGCCATCTTTGGTGTAACACGTGGAACAAATAACTATGATTTTATCAAAGCAACTTTACAATCTCTTGCCTACCAAACAAAAGACGTTGTTGATACTATGCAGGTTGATTCTGGGATTAAAATCCCTACTTTACGAGTTGACGGTGGTGCTTCTAATAATAATTATTTGATGCAGTTTCAAGCTGATATTTTGGGAACCAGGATTGAGCGGGCTAAAGTAGCCGAAACAACCGGTATGGGGGCCGCTTTCTTGGCTGGTCTTGCCGTCGGTTATTGGAAAAATATTGATGAATTAAAGAATGTTTCTGTTGTTGGTCAAACCTTTGAATCAAAGATGGGTGAACAGGAACGTAAACACTTATATGCTGGGTGGAAACGTGCAGTCAAAGCAACCCAAGTATTTGCTCATGGCGAATAAAATTATCAATGGAATTTATTATGAGATGGTATAATTTAGTTAGTATAAATGCGTTTACATAAAAGAAGGTAAGAAACTTATGGCACATGATCGAATTGTTGCTTTAGACGGTCCACTGAACTTTCGGGATGTTGGTGGTTATAAAAATGACCAAGGTCAAAGCGTAAAGTGGAATAAAATATACCGTTCTGATTCTTTAAGCTCATTATCAAGTAAGGATCGGATCAAATTAATGAAATTAAAAGTTACAGTAGATTGTGATTTGCGTTCATCTTATGAAAAGAGCTCTGCACCAGACGTGCTTTGGCCAAAAGTAAAATACGTTGATGTACCGGTTTATTCTGATGATGCAAGTGAAGATAAAAGTGAGCATAAACTTTATCGCTTTATTCACCATATTCCTGATCTCAAAGATAATTTTATTGGTCAAATCTATCAAAGAACCTTATTAAATTCTCATAGTCAAAAAATGTTTGCTAAGGTTTTTGCAGAATTATTATTGTTACCGGATGATGAAGCGTTGGTTTATCATTGCAGTGCCGGTAAAGACCGAACAGGAATGATTTCTGCTTTAATTTTGATGGCCTTAGGGGTTGATGATGACACAATTGCACGGGATTATATGTTAACCAATAAATTGTATGATTTTGCAGTTTCGCGGCAAATACCGAGTAATGATGAAATTTCTAAAATGGTAGCGAAAATGAACGTAACCAAAGGTGAAGCAACGGCCATTCGCGGAATTACCGAAACTGTTCGTGAAGGTTGGGGTGGCTTCCCACAATTTTTTAAAAAAGAATTGGGCTTCAATCAGAATGATTTAGATAAGTTTCGGCAAATGTATTTAGAATAAGGTGAGATGATGGTAACTTTATCTGATGTTGCGAAAGAGGCTAATGTGTCCAAGATGACGGTTTCGCGGGTAATTAATCATCCGGAGCAGGTGACACAAGAACTGCGTAAATTGGTCGAGCAGGCTATGACGACGCTTGATTATCATCCTAATTATATTGCCCAAGCCTTAGTTAATAACCGTACCAACGTGGTTAAGTTTGTCACGCTAGAAAATATCGATACGACGGAACCGTATTATATGACCCTTTTGTTTGGTTTTGCGCGTGGCTTAGCTAAGAAACAATACGCCTTTCAATTAGTTACTGACCCTAGCAAGATTGAGCAGGGCAATGCGGATGGTTATTTGATTACCGGTGCCCGTTCCAAAGATTACGAGTATTTTGATAAGCTGGATAAACCCTTTGTTTTGTTTGGGGAAAATCATCGTGGTTATGACTTTGTTGATAATGATAATCAGTTGGGTGAAAAAAAAGCTACCAAATATGCTTTGAGCCGCTTGTATAAACACCTTATTTTTATGGGAATCGATGTTAAAGAACCCTTTGAATATTCGCGCGAGGCTGGCTATATCAATACCTTGCAACAGAATCAAATGATTCCGCAAATCTATCGGGTTAGTAATCATAGCCATGAGGCCCAAAAAGTAATTAAAGAGCACTTTAATAGCTTTAAAAAAGATACGTGTTTTATTTGTGCTAGCGACCGGATTGCGGTCGGAGTTGTCCGCCAATTATTAAAAGAAGGTGCCAAGTTACCGGCTGATTTTGGTGTAATTGGCTATGATGGTGTCTTTTTAAACCAGGTATCTAATCCACAGTTAACAACGGTAAAACAACCAATTTTAAAGATGGGTGAATTTCTAGCAGATATGCTTTTACAAAAAATTGAGCAATCAGGTTCCCCACAGGGTGAGATAATGCTGGAGCCAAGCTTGGTTAGAAGGGGAACAACCAGGTAAGGCAAATAAAAATTATTAATTTTAAGCCAGGTCATATTTTATGATTTGGCCTATTTTTATACTAATTATGGGATGCACTTTACCAAATATAGTATAAATAAAGCACAAAAAGTGAGGTTGAAATTATGGCAAATCCAATTTTAGGATATTTAGATAACTAAAGAATTTCAATTAACGAAGTTTCTAAAAAAAGTGGTGTTGCGGTTAGCACACTTGACAATGCTGTTAAGAAGTCGATTGAAAGTTGGTCAATCAGGACTTTGGATGCTTTTGCGCTTGCTTTAAATGAAAAGCCCGGTGATTTATTGAACAAATTGCAACCTAATCCATATACTTTAAATATTAAGGATGGTAAGCAAACCATCCAGGGAGTTTACATCCCCGATAAAGAAATGTACCAGCAGATAAGGTCTGCAGTCGAAGACAACCACCTTGAAGGCTGGAACCCAACTTCTAAAGATGTTAAGTTTCTTTTGAAAAATGCCCTTAATCCCAATCCTAAAGATATGGAAAGAATTGATCGCATTTGGAATGAGGGAAGATGAGTTATTATAAAACATTTGATGATACACTTTTGCCAAATGAAACATTAAAAAATAAGCTGAATATTACAGATGAAAAGATTCTAACAATAAAAAAATATACAACAGCTGCACTTCATGAAGTGGAATTTTTAAAAAGTAAAAAGAAAATTATATCAATCAACGATTTATATAAAATCAATGAAATTTTGTTTGGTACCTTATATTCTTGGGCCAGTAAGAAGAGGACTTATCCTTTAAGAGAGGGTGACCATGACTTCATGGATTTTCGCTCTTTTGGTCAAGCAGAAATATATATAAATAAATTACTGGAATCCGATAATAAAAAGGATGAACTAAGTAACTTGGACTATGCAAAATTGCTGGATTTTATTAATGATATGCATCCCTTTAGAGAAGGAAATGGATCGTACATTTTTGCAGTGCTTAGCAGCTAATCATGAACAGGTAATCGATTATCCAAGAAACAACGATCAATTGATTAAGGCGCAAAATAACGCAAACATTAAGAAAGAGGCACAGTTGATAAGTATTCAGGATACTCCTACCCGTGAAGCGGTTTTTAAAGAATTAGCATTAATGCGCCGAGAAAAGATACAGCATAATAAAGTTTAATTGATTGCTTTAAAATAGAATATTAAATATATGGATAGCTTTGATAAAATATCAGGGCTATTTTTTTAAAATAATTCTTGACTTAGAGTTAACTCTAAGGAATATGCTTAATTCGAATCAAGAGAGGAGCGGAACTATCAAGTGGAGAAAAAATATAAAATTAGTGAATTTGCTCATTTAGTTGGGCTTTCGCCTTACACCTTGCGCTATTACGAGAATGAGAAATTAATTACTCCCCACCGCTATGATAATGGTCAGCGTTACTACACTAACCATGATATTCGTTGGGTAGGCTTTTTACTGCACCTAAAGGGATGCGGTATGAGCATGAACGAAATTAAGGAATATGTAAAATTGCGCAGTCAGGGTGACAGCACTATCCCGCAACGAAAGGCATGGTTGCAGAAGGTTAAGGCAAACAGCTTGTCTAAAATAAAAGAAATGCAATTTCATCTGAAAATTTTATTCCACAAGATTGATTGGTATGATGGCAAACTAAACAATTGTGATTATGGTAGTTTCGCTGAATATTTAGATAGGTTCGAGAAGAAAGGAAAATAAACTATGAGTGTTAAAGGCAAAGTAATTATTATTACTGGAGCTTCTTCTGGTATTGGTGCTGCGAGTGCACAATTATTAGCAAAAAACGGAGCTAAAGTTGTTTTAGCTGCCAGAAATGAAAGCAAACTACAAAAAGTTATGGATAGTATCAATCAAAATGGTGGTCAAGCTATCTATCAAAGAACGATGTAACTAATGCACAAGATTTACAGAATTTAGTTAAATTAGCTCAATCTAAATTTGGTAAGTTAGATGTAATTTTTAACAATGCAGGAATTATGCCTAACTCAGCGATGAGTGCCCTTCATACTAAAGAATGGAACCAGATGATTGATGTTAATATCAAAGGCGTTCTGAATGGTATTGCCGCTGTAATGCCAATCTTTACTAAGCAAAAATCAGGGCAAATTATTACCACTTCTTCTGTAGCTGGAATTAAAAGTTTTGAAAATTCTGGAGTATATGGTGCAACTAAATATGCTGTTAGAAATATTATGAATGTTATTCGTATGGAAAGTGCTAAAGAACAGACAAATATTAGAACCACTACCTTGTATCCAGCTGCAATTGCGACTGATTTATTAAGCACCATTACTGATCAAACAACCAAAGATGGGTTAGATAAATTGTATAAGAATTATGCTATTACTCCAGATGCAGTTGCCAGAGCAGTTAATTTCGCTATAGAGCAACCTGAATCGGTTGATATAGCTGATATTACAATTTATCCAACTAAACAAGAAGTATAAGAAAGGAAAAAATATGAAAAACGAAAATGTTAAAAAAGGGATTATATTTCCCTTAGGTAAAGAAAACGTTGCTTATGCTAAAGACTTTATTGGTAAAAGTTATTTAGAGCCCTTAGTCAATGATCCTAAAGTTAATGTTTCTGTTAGCAACGTTACCTTTGAACCAGGATGTCGGAACAATTGGCATAAGCACCATAACGGTTTTCAAATCTTATTGGTTACTGGTGGTGAAGGCTGGTACCAAGAAGCTGGTAAGCCAGCTCGCTTATTAAAACCCGGTGATGTCGTTGTTACGCATAATGACGTTAAACATTGGCATGGTGCTACTAAGAATAGTTGGTTTTCGCACATTGCAATTACTGCGGGAAAAGCTATTTGGTTAGAGCCGGTAACGGATAAACAATACGAAGAAGTTGCGAAAGGAGCAAATAAATAATGAAGAAACAAACAGCAGGACGCGATAGATTAGGTGACTTTGCACCTAAGTTTGCGCAATTAAATGATGATGTTTTATTTGGAGAGGTTTGGTCACGTGAAAACAAAATGTCTGCACATGATCGTAGCCTAATTACGGTAGCTAGCCTTATGACCCAAGGTGTGCCGCAACTAAAGGATCATATAAAAATTGCTAAGAAAAATGGTGGAATTGATTACTCAATTAGCCTTTTATGCTGGTTGGCCAAAAGCATGGTCAGCCATGAATTATGCAAAAGAAATTTACACAAATAAATAAAAATTAATAGCAGCTTTGATAGATTGTCAAAGCTGCTTTTTTGTACATTGGAAATAATTTTTTATGATTAAATTTTAATTTTTTGCTTATAAGCTAATTTCTCATTTTCGTAATTGAGCATATGCGTATCAAAATTGTCAATTTTGTAAGATAAATAATTTAAAGTTTTTTCTACTTCTCTCTTTTGTTTTAATAACGTGTTTTTTTGTTCGATTAATAAGTTTTTTCTCTTGCTTTTATTAGAAGAAGAACGATATAAATTTACAAATTCACGTAATTTTCCGATTGGCATTCCTGCTTTACGCAAGCATTTAATGTAAAATATCCAATTTAGCTCTTTTTCACTATAAACACGGTAGCCACTTTTATTTTTTGCAACTTTAGGGATCAATTCAGCTGATTCCCAATAACGCAAAGTCGACTTGCTTACCTGCATTTCTTTACTTGCTTCATCAATATTCATAATTAAATATCCTCTAAACTATATTATAATAAATCACTTGCATTAAAGTATACTTTAAGCTGTAAAGTTAAGATAGTTAAATTCTAATAAGGGAGCTATAAATTATGAAATATTTCAAATTAAATGATGGTAATAAAATACCTGCAGCCGGATTTGGTACTTTTCAAATGCAGAATTCAGAGAAATGTGCCCAAGCGGTAACTGATGCCATTAGTATTGGCTATCGTCTAATTGATACAGCTCAATCTTACTATAACGAAAAATCGGTTGGTAAAGGTATTAAAGATTCAAATGTTGATCGTGAAGATTTATTTATCACATCTAAATTATGGTTAACAGATACGGGATATAGTAAAACTAAAAAAGCATTTGAACAAACTTTAACAAATTTAAATTTAGATTATCTTGATTTATATCTTATTCATCAGCCATATGGGGATGTTTTTGGTTCGTGGCGTGCTATGGAAGATTTGCAAAAAGAGGGCAAAGTAAAATCGATTGGAGTTTCTAACTTTTATGATGATCAAATTACTAATCTAGCTCTTTTTAATGATATAAAGCCAGCCGTTAATCAAATTGAAGTTAATCCTTGGTTCCAGCAAAAACAATCAATCGATTACTTGAAGTCTTTTAATGTTCAGCCTGAAGCTTGGGCTGCCTTTGCTGAAGGGAAACATGATATTTTCAACAATCCAACTTTAAAATCAATTGGAGAAAAATATTCTAAGAGTGTTGGTCAAGTTATCTTAAGATGGGAAATTCAACGCAGTATTATTTCTTTAACAAAATCTTTCAATATAAATCATATGAAAGAAAATATTAATATTTTTGATTTTGAACTTAGTGACGACGATTTAAATAAAATATCTACATTGGATAAGAATGAAAGTCAATTCTTTGATCATAGAGATCCGAAAATGATCAAAAATCTTATTAATTTACATTAATATACGTAGGGGATTCAAAGTGAAATATTTATTTATAAATGCAAGTGCTAATCCTGGTGGAACCACAGCAAATTTAGCTGGACAATTACTAAAGGGTAAGGATTATGAAACTTTTAATTTAGCAGATTATCATATTTATCCATTAGGACAAGAAAATACCTCAAATGATCAATTTAATGAACTATGTGGACAAGTACGAAAAGCTGATGTTTTAATTATAGGTACACCTGTTTATTGGTCTTCCATGTCTGCATATATGAAAATAATGATTGATCGGATGACTAATGTTATGGGCGAAAACAATCCATTTTCTGGTAAAAATCTTTATTTAATAATAGATGGTTCAGCACCACAAGATACTATTCCACACGTTAAACACGTTTGGGAACATGTTTCTAGACGATTTAATATGAATTTCAAAAAAACAGTTACTAATGTTTAGAAATTGTAGATTGAAATAAATAGTTAAAAGATTAAATACTTTTAGTGTACTTAATCTTTTTTTTCTAAATTCTATTTCATATATTTAGAATTATTTGAATCGATTAACTTTAACTTATCAATGTTTTATAAAGATAAATTAAGGCTAATTTTTTGTTATTTGGTAAAATAATTGCTTCATTTTGTGATTTCAAATCGTTAGTATTATCAGTAGAAAATAAATTACAGCATAAAAAGGGTGGTCATCATGATCACCCGAGCGCGCAACCATTGTAATAATAAATAGATTAATTAAATATTATTTCTAATTTTGCATGTTTTTATATAATTCAATTTCTTGCAACTTAATTCGGCCATTAGTTAAAGTGGTGAAAGTTATGCCATAAGAATGCTGATTAATCGTGCCAACGTAATAAAGTAGGTTTTGTGATCCCTGATCATCCGAATCCATTTTAACGGTATAGCGGTGAAAACTTTTCAAAGAGTTATAAGTTGCCACATCGGCAGAATATTTCTTCAAATTGCTTTTTTTCTTTATAGAAGTGGTGACTATTTTGCTTAAACTATAATTGTTATAAGTATCTTTTAGGCAAATTATCCTCCAGAAAATAAAAAATAATGTAATGAGTATTGTAAGTATGATAAGTATTTTGGAGATTATTGACGACCAACTTGTTTTCTTAGATTTACGCATTTTATTTTTCCTTTATAAATTTTTTTTGTGATAGCATTTTTAATTAATTGCTTACTACTATTTTTGATAGCGATAACATTGCCTAAACTATTGAAACCGGTTTCGCTTTTCCCTTAAACTTGTCTTTGGAGGAATTTTATTATGACGCATTGGTATGATCATGCAATTATTTATCAGATTTATCCCAAATCTTTCCAAGACAGCAACAATGATGGAATTGGGGATCTAAACGGGATTCGTAAACGAATTCCATACTTACAAAAATTAGGTATTAATACGGTTTGGCTCAATCCTGTCTTTGTTTCACCACAAGTTGATAACGGTTATGATGTTTCAAATTATTTTGCTATTGATCCGCATATGGGGACGATGGAAGATATGGATAGTTTGATTAAAACATTTCACAAAGCCGGGATGCACGTCGTTATGGATTTTGTTTTGAATCATACTTCTGATCAGCATCCTTGGTTTCAAGATGCCATCAAAGATCCTCATAGTATTTACCGTGACTACTATATTTTTGCCGGTAAAAATAATAAACGTCCGAATAATTGGGGCAGCTTCTTTGGCGGCAGTGTTTGGGAACCAGACCCTGCTGGAACAGGCGAGTCATATTTTCACCTGTTTGATAAACGGATGCCCGATTTAAACTGGAAAAATCCTGAGGTACGTCATTCAATGCTAGAAGTGGCTGAATATTGGCTGGCTAAAGGTATCGATGGGCTTAGGCTAGATGCTTTTATTCACATTGCAAAAGCTGATCTGCGGCAAAACTTTCCAACTCAAGATAATAATGACCAACCGGTAGTAGCTGAGCCATTCTTTGCCAACTTACCGCAGGTTCAAGAATGGATGCGGCCATTTTGTGAACAGATTAAGCAGGATTATCCTAATGCGTTACTCTTAGGAGAAGCAGCGAGTGCAAGTGTTAATTTAGCAGTTGATTATACTGCTAAACGAAATCACTTAATGGACAGTGTCATTACCTTTCGCTACTTTACCGAAGATGATAGTCAAACTGATCCGGGCTTTTCTAAGCAGTACCAGCCTAAGAAACTTGATATGACGGCTTTTAAGCAAAACCAGATTGTTTGGCAACAGACCTTAACCGGCATTTCGCAGCCTACCCTTTATTGGAATAACCATGATATGCCACGCTTAGCAACCCGCTTTGCCCAAAATGCCACGCAGGCACGTAGCTTAGCTATGTTAATGTACTTGCAGCGCGGACTGCCGATTATTTATTATGGCGAAGAATTAGGCTTAAAGAATCTTGAATTTTCTGATACCGAGCAATTTAAAGATGAGACGGTTGCTGACTTTGTTCAAAGTGCAGAAAAGGCCGGTAAAAGTAAACAAGATGCCTTGAAGATGGCTAGTTTAACTCATAAATTGCCAGCTCGTGGCCCAATGCCTTGGAATAGCGCAAAGGGGAACGGTTTTACAACTGCTGTTCCTTGGATCGCGGGTAAGAAAGTTGATCAGGCCAATGTTTTAGATGAAGTTAATGATCGAACCAGTATGTTCAACTTTTATAAGAAATTAATCGCCTTGAAAAAGACAAATTTATTTCAAAAAGGGAGCTATTATTTACTTGCAACTGATAAAAATAGCTATGTCTATGAGCGTGACTTAGCTACTGGAAGTGCAATTGTGGCGGTATCACTCAGCCCAGAAAAGACTAGTGTTAAAATTCCCAAGGAATACACTGCAGAAAAATTAGCGGCGGGTGAATATCAATTAACAAATGGGAAATTAACCTTGATGCCATATGCTGGTGTCGTATTAACTAGAAAGTAAGGGAAGATAAAATGCAATTAGCTGCACTTAGACACAGAACTGAAAGTGAAGATTGTTTTGTTATTAGCCCACATCATGTTCGGGTAAGATTTCATACAGCCAAGAATGATGTGAAAAAAGTTATTGCGCATTATACGGATAACTATATGTCGACTTCTACCGATAAAACAATTAAGTTAGAAAAAGTTGGCGAAGGCCAGGTAGAAGATCATTGGGCGGCAACACTTCGCGCCCCGTATCGCCGGATTAAATATACCTTTGAAGTTATTGGTGAAGACGGTTCCCATAAAATTGTTGGTGACCGGGGAGTCTATGATTTTAATGAAAAAAACCTGGCGTCAGATGGGAGCTACTTTAAGGTACCATATTTCCATAAGATTGATATGGATGTAACTCCTGACTGGGTAAAACACACCGTTTGGTACCAAATCTTTCCGGAACGTTTTGCTAACGGTGATAAAAGTAACGACCCTAAGGGAACAAAGCTGTGGAATCCTAACGATCATCCTGGCCGTGAAGACTACTATGGTGGAGATCTGCAGGGTGTGCTCGATCATTTAGACTACTTGCAAGAATTAGGTGTAAACGGGCTTTATTTCTGCCCGGTATTTAAAGCCAGTTCTAACCATAAATACGATACAATCGATTATTTACAAATTGATCCTGACTTTGGTGATAAAGCCTTGTTTGCAAAGGTTGTTAATGAGGCGCATAAGCGGGGGATGAAGGTCATGCTGGACGCAGTTTTTAACCACTTAGGCGACCAATCGATGCAGTGGCAAGACGTAGTTAGAAACGGTAAGAAATCCCGCTTTGCCAAGTGGTTTCATATTAAACATTTCCCAGTAACCACATTTAATGATCCAACTAAGGGTGAAGGCGATCCAGCCTACGAAACTTTTGCATTTGAAAAGCATATGCCTAAGCTTGATACGGCTAACCCAGAAGTGCAAGACTTCTTACTGGAAATTGCTACTTACTGGGTCAAGTATTTTGATATCG
This sequence comes from Lactobacillus acetotolerans DSM 20749 = JCM 3825, assembly GCF_001436775.1. Taxonomy (GTDB): domain Bacteria; phylum Bacillota; class Bacilli; order Lactobacillales; family Lactobacillaceae; genus Lactobacillus; species Lactobacillus acetotolerans. The sequence goes on along the minus strand of NZ_AYZC01000019.1, from coordinate 15,448 downwards.
ATGCCTGGCGCTTAGATGTTGCTAACGAAGTTGACCATCATTTCTGGCGCAGATTTCATGATGCCGTTACCGCAATTAAACCTGACTTTTATATTGTTGGTGAAATTTGGCATAATGCCCGTCCGTGGCTTAATGGTGACGAGTTTACCGGGGTAATGAACTATCCTTATACCTTACAGATTGAGGAACATTTCTTTCAGAAGACCCAGACCGCTAAAGAATTGACGGAACATTTGACCGATCAATTAATGATGTACCGGGATATGAATAACCAGGCCATGCTTGATATGCTAGATTCACATGATACAGCCCGTTTACTTACGGTCGCTCACGGTGATAAAAAATTGGCATTGCAAGCTTTAACCTTTATGTTTGTTCAAACTGGCAGTCCGTGTATTTATTATGGTACCGAGATGGGAATGACCGGTAGTGAAGATCCCGATTGCCGTAAGCCAATGGATTGGAGCAAGAAGGATAGTCCTATTTGGAAGAAGGTTCATGCTTTAATTGAATTTAGGTTGAAGTATGCCACTACCTTAGGCAAAGGAAAGATTAAATTGACCACTACCCCAGAAGGCTTAATTAAGGTTGAGCGTCAAGGACAAGATCAAATTACGGCTTACTTTAATACTACGAGCCACAGCGTAAAAGTGGATACGCAAAGTAATTTGAGTCAAAACTATGAAAATGGCCAATTAAAGGCTAAGGGTTTTGTGATCACAGTTAAACACTAAAATCTAAGCTAATATTGAATTTAAAGAAGCTAGCATAAGCTAGCTTCTTTTTTGGTTAATTCTGATACCGTTAACAGTTGATTTACTATTGTAAAGCGATTTCAAGCCGGGCATAATGTAAGCGTAAACAAAGGACACCTCACAAAAGTGGGAGAGAAATAAATGAAACGAATTTTTGAAATTGACCCTTGGAAGGTCACGACTCATAAATTTTCAACAGAAGATAAACGATTACAAGAAAGTTTGACTGCGATCGGCAATGACTATATGGGCATGCGTGGTAACTTTGAAGAAGGTTACTCAGGCGATAGCTTGCAAGGCACCTATTTAGCTGGTGTTTGGTTTCCTGATAAAACCCGGGTTGGCTGGTGGAAGAACGGATATCCTGAATACTTTGGCAAAAGCTTGAATGCACCAAGTTTTATCGGCATTGGCATCACAATCAATGGTGAAAAACTTGATTTAGCCAAAGTTAACTTTAGCGATTTTACTTTTTCATTAGACATGCACCAAGGACTTCTCTCAAGAAGCTTTATTTATGAAGGAAAGGGCGTCAAAGTGAAATTTGAATTTGAACGTTTTCTTCATATTACTTTGAAAGAGGCAGCATTGATTCAAGTCAAAATAACGGTTCTTTCTGGTAACGCCAAAATTGATTTTGATTCAACCCTTGATGGTACGGTTGTTAATGAAGACAGTAACTACGATGAACATTTTTGGATATCTCGTGGTGAAAATGCAGCTGCTCGGACAATCAAAGTTGAAACAAAGGCTAATCCTTATAAGGTTCCGCGCTTTACGGTTCTTTTAAAGGAAAGCCTGCGCCATAACGGTCAAATCATTCGGGGTGATGTAACTACTGATAAGGCAAAATTAAGTGAAAAGTTTTCAGTTAACTTGCATGAAGGCGAAAGCTACGACCTTGAAAAAGACGTCATCGTGGTAACAAGCCGTGACGTTAAGCCAGATGAGCAGGACGAAAAAGCCGCTGCTTTAATGAAGAAATTACAGGCTAAGAGTTTTGCGGAAAACTTGGCTGATCATACGGCAGTTTGGCAAAAGCGTTGGGACAAGAGTGACGTTGTGATTGCTGGGGATGCTGCGGCACAACAAGGCATCCGCTTTAACATTTTGCAGCTGTTTATGACTTACTACGGTGAAGATAAGCGCTTAAACATTGGTCCTAAAGGCTTTACCGGAGAAAAGTATGGCGGTGCCACTTATTGGGACACCGAAGCTTACATCATTCCGATGTACTTGTGTGTGACTAAGCCCAAGGTTACGCGGGCATTGCTTCAGTACCGGCACGATCAATTGCCGGGTGCTTATCACAATGCCAAACAGCAAGGACTTAAAGGTGCGCTGTTCCCGATGGTTACCTTTAACGGAATTGAATGCCACAATGAGTGGGAAATCACCTTTGAAGAGATTCATAGGAATGCAGATATCCCGTTTGCGATTTACCAGTACACAAATTATACCGGTGATGATTCCTACGTTAAAAACGACGGCATGGATGTTTTAGTTGCCACCTCAAGGTTCTGGGCCGATCGGGTACACTTCTCTAAGTGGCGTAACAAATATGTTATCCACGGTGTTACCGGCCCAAATGAATACGAAAATAACGTTAATAACAACTGGTTTACTAATACGATGGCCAGATGGCTTCTCCAATACACATTAGAGAGGCTGCCAAAGGCAAGTAAAGAAGCCCAAGCAAGGATTAACGTTAGTGATAAAGAAAAAGCCAAGTGGCAGGATATAGTTGACAATATCTATTTACCAGAAGATAAAAAGTTAGGGATTTTCTTACAGCAAGATGATTTCTTGGATAAAGATATTCGTCCGGCTAGCTCAATTCCAAAAGACCAACGGCCGATTAATCAGCATTGGTCATGGGATAGGATCTTGCGGTCACCATTTATCAAGCAGGCAGACGTTCTGCAAGGAATTTACTTCTTAAATGACCGTTACACTAAGGAAGAAAAAGAACGAAACTTTGACTTTTATGAGCCATTAACGGTGCACGAAAGTTCACTATCATCGTGTATTCATTCAATCCTTGCATCTGAATTAGGCAAGAAAAAACAAGCGGTTAACTTCTATGAAAGAACTGCCCGCCTTGACCTTGATAATTACAATAATGATACGGTTGACGGCTTACATATAACGTCAATGAGCGGTTCCTGGTTAGCGATTGTTCAAGGCTTTGCAGGGATGCGTTATGACCACAACCAATTGAGATTTAACCCATTTGTCCCTGATAGTTGGGACCATTACAGTTTTAAGATTAACTACCGTGGCCGCCTAATTAAGGGTTATGCGGATCACAAAGAAATTAAGTTGACCTTAATTAAAGGAGAAAAGCTTATGGTTACGGTTAAAGATAAGAAACTTGAACTTAAAGAAGGTGAAACAACATGCTTAAAGGATTAATTTTTGATTTAGATGGGGTTTTAACTAATTCAGCCCGTTTTCACTTAACGGCCTGGAATAATTTAGCTAAGGAACTCGGAATCAACTTAACTTCTGAACAACTTGACTCCCTTCGTGGTATTTCCAGAATGGATTCATTAAATCTTATTTTGAAATATGGTGGTCAAGAAAATAAATATTCTGAAAAAGAAAAGGAACAATTTGCTGCCGAAAAGAATGAAAAATTCTTGGAATTGGTTGATTCGATGACACCAAAGGATATCTTGCCAGGAATTCCTGAATTATTGGCAGATGCCAAAAAGCAGAATTTAAAGATGGATATTGCTTCCGCTTCAAAGAATGCTCCTAGAATTTTGAAAAAGTTAGGTATCATGGATGAATTTGATGGCATTGTTGATCCTAATACTCTTCATCACGGTAAACCAGATCCTGAAATTTACGAAAAGGCTCAAGAACTTTTAGGCTTTAAGACTGATGAAGTAATTAGTTTTGAAGATGCTGCTGCTGGAGTTCAATCAATTAAAGCTGCTGGGCAATTTGCTGTAGGTATCGGTGATAAAAATGTGCTGAAAGGTGCGGATTACGTAGTGCCGACTACAGCTGATTTGAAATTAAGTAAGATTGAACAAGTTTTCAATCAAAAGTAATGAAGAAGTAAGGAGAAATTATGGTTGAGGTAGATTTAAACCATATCTATAAAAAATATGAAGGCAATGATCATTATTCAGTAAGTGACTTTGACCTGCACGTTAAAAATAAGGAATTTATCGTCTTTGTTGGCCCATCAGGTTGTGGTAAGTCCACTACTTTAAGAATGATTGCCGGCTTGGAAGACATTACCAAGGGTACTTTGGAAATCAATCATAAAGTGATGAACGATGTTGCCCCAAAGGACCGCCACATTGCCATGGTTTTCCAGAACTATGCTTTGTATCCGCACATGACGGTTTACGACAACATGGCTTTTGGTTTGAAACTGCGCCACTACAAGAAAGACCAGATCGATAAGCGGGTTAACCACGCTGCCGATATCCTGGGATTGCAAGATTACCTGGATAAGAAACCAGCCGAGTTATCCGGTGGTCAAAGACAGCGTGTCGCCTTAGGGCGTGCCATTGTGCGTGATGCCCCGATCTTCTTGATGGACGAACCGCTGTCTAACCTGGATGCTAAGCTGCGTGTTTCTATGCGTGCTGAAATTGCCAAGTTGCACCAGAACTTAGGTACTACCACGATTTATGTTACCCACGATCAGACTGAAGCCATGACTTTAGCCGACCGGGTAGTCGTAATGTCTGTTGGCAAGGTTGAACAAATCGGCACACCGCTAGAGGTTTATAACCACCCAGTTAACCAATTTGTTGCCGGCTTTATCGGTTCACCGCAAATGAACTTCTTTAACGTTCATTACAGCAATGGCCGAATTGCCGATGGCAAAGGTTTGGATATTGCAATTCCTGAAGGTAAGTCTAAATTATTAGAAGAAAAGGGTTATGATAATAGTGATGTTATCTTTGGGATTCGTCCGGAAGATATTCACTCTGAACAGGCCTTCTTAGAGACTTGGCCAAATTCAGTTATTGAATCAACGGTAGTTGTTTCTGAATTACTAGGGGCCACAATTCAACTTTATCAAAAAGTTGATGGAACTGAGTTTGTAGCTAACGTAAATGCCCGTGACTATCATCAACCAGGTGACAAGGTCAAGATGGGTTTTGATGTTAACAAAGCTCACTTCTTTGACAAGGACACCACAAAGGCAATTGTTAATTAATAATTGTTCTTTATTTTAAATAAGCATACAACCTGAACAGTTTATAACTGTTGTTGTTAGAAATTATATGTTGTTTTCATTTTTTAGGAGGAAAAGTCATGAAGATTTGGAAGAAAATGGCTTTAGGAAGTGCCGCATTGCTTGCAGCTTTATCATTAGCTGCCTGCTCTAAAGGTTCTTCAAATTCATCATCGAACAGTAATAGTAATAAGAGCGCAAGTTTAACCCTTTGGGTTGATAACCAACAAGTACCTTATTATAAGAAGATCGTTAAGGACTTCACTAAGACCCACAAGAACATTAAGGTGCGGGTAACTCAAGGACCAAATGGTTCAGCTAATGCCAAGACAGACGTTGGTAAGGATCCAACAAAGGCAGCCGATGTCTTTGAAGTACCTAATGATCAATTAGGCCAAATGGCAGAAGCAGGCTACATTAACCCATTGTCACCAGAAGCAACTAAAAATGTTAAGAATAATTACGTTACTGAAGCTGCAAAGGGTGTTACTTGGAAGGGTAAGATGTACGCTTATCCATACGCACAACAAGCACAAACAATTTATTATGATAAATCAAAGCTTTCTGCTAACGACGTTAAGAGTTGGAAGACTTTAACCTCTAAAGGTGTAGTTGCTACTGACTTTACTAATGCTTATGTTATGTGGCCAGTATTCTTCTCTGCAGGCACTAAGTTATATGGTGACAACGGTGAAGACCTTAAGGGTTCAACCTTTAATTCACAAAATGGTGTTAACGCTATGAAGTGGTTTGCTGCACAAAAGAAGAATAAAGGTGTTATGCAATCTTCTAATGCTTTGAACCAATTAAAGAAGGGTCATGCTCAAGCTATTTTGGACGGTCCTTGGAACGCAGCTAATGTTAAGAAGATTTTAGGTAAGAATTTTGCAGTTGCTAAGTATCCAACTATTGAAGTAGGCGGTAAGACTGCCCAAATGGAATCATTCCTTGGGATTGAAGGCTTTGCTGTAAACTCACATACTAAGAATGCTAAGGCTGCCTCTGAATTGTCTACTTACATTACTAACAAGAAGGCACAACTCATTACTCATAAAGAAGCAGGTCAAATTCCTGTACTTAAGAGTGCTATAAATTCACCAGAAGTTAAGAGCGATCCAGTTGCTACATCAGTTATTGAAATGGCTAAGCCAGGTAACTCTGTATTACAACCGAAATTACCACAAATGGCTGCATTCTGGAATGGTGCGGCTCCATTAATTAGTGGTACTTATGATGGCAAGATTAAGCCGTCACAATACAAGGCACAGCTTAAGAAGTTTGCTAAGACTGTCGAAAAGAAATAGTTAATCTTTAAAAGCATAAGCAAAGGTTGGTTTATATTTTCTCCAACCTTTTCGCTTAAGATAGAGGAGAAGTTATGTTTAGAAAGAAAAAACATGTAGCTCCTAAAGCAACTTACCGAGAAGTATGGACTAAAGGAAGTATAGCCACCAAACTATCGTTTATCTTGATGGGTAGCAATGCCCTTGCAAATAAACAATGGGTAAAAGGAATTGCGCTCTTACTTTCAGAAATCATTTTTATTGTTTGGTTCATCTTTAGTGGTATCTCTGCTTTAAGCATGTTAGTTACACTGGGATCTAATAAGAGTAAGAAAGTTGTATACGATGCTTCTCAGGGAGTCTATGTAACTAAACAACCTTCAAATTCAGTTTTGATTCTGTTGTTTGGTATCTTAGCCATTATTCTTTGTTTGGCTATCGTTTACTTATACATTATTAATTTACGTTCAACAAGAAAAAATTATATTTTGAAACGTGATGGGAAGCATATTCCAACTAATAAAGAAGAAATTGCCAGTTTGTTTGATACACGTTTGCACTCAACATTGATGGCAGTTCCTTTAATAGGAATTTTGTTCTTTACCATTTTGCCAACGGTCTTCATGATTTCGATGGCTTTTACCAACTATGATAGACAACACCCGATCGCCTTTTCTTGGACAGGTTTCCAAGCATTCGGCAACGTATTGAGTGGTGACTTAGCTGGTACGTTCTTCCCAGTATTGGGTTGGACTTTGGTCTGGGCTGTAATGGCCACTGCTACTACTTTCTTCTTTGGTGTATTACTCGCACTGTTGATTGAATCTAAAGGTATCAAACATAAGGGATTTTGGCGAACGATTTTCATTATCGTTTGGGCTGTTCCACAATTTGTTTCTCTACTTATGATGGCACAATTCCTGGATTACCAAGGTGCTTTGAACACTATATTGATGAATATCGGTATGATTGCTCATCCAATTCACTTTATTGATAACCAGGCTTCACCATTGGTGGCACGAATCACGGTTATTATCGTTAACATGTGGATTGGTATTCCGGTTTCAATGTTAGTATCAACTGCAATTATTCAGAATCTGCCAACTGATCAAATTGAAGCTGCTAAGATTGACGGTGCCAATGCGGTTCAAATATTCCGTTCAATTACTTTCCCACAAATTCTATTCGTAATGGCCCCATCACTTATTCAACAATTTATCGGTAACATTAATAACTTTAATGTTATCTTCCTGCTGACAGGTGGTGCGCCGATGAACAATAATTATAATGGTGCTGGTTCGACCGACTTGCTGGTAACGTGGCTGTATAATTTAACCTTCGGGCAAGAGCAGCGTTACAACGCGTCCGCGGTACTAGGTATTTTGATCTTTATCATTAGTGCGGTATTCTCGTTACTTGCATACAGACACACTAATGCATTTAAGGAGGGCTAAAAATGAAGTCTTATACAAATCAAAAACGACTTTCATTAATCTTCCGGTATGTCCTGTTAATTCTTTTAGCAATAATTTGGATTTTACCAATAATTTGGATTATCTTAGCCAGCTTTTCCTATAATAATACGGGGTTTGTTTCAACCTTTTGGCCAGAGAAATTTACTCTTCAAAATTACGTTGGTATTTTTACTAACCCACAATATCCGATTGGTAATTGGATTATTAATACTTTAGTAGTTTCAACATTGTCAATGATTATTTCAACCTTCTTAACGATCTCGGTTGCCTATGTTTTATCACGGCTTCGCTTCGCATTTAGAAAACCATTCATGCAAATTGCTTTGGTTCTAGGGATGTTCCCAGGCTTCATGTCAATGATTGCTTTGTACTACATCTTAAAAGGCTTGAATATGTTAAACCTTGGCGGTTTACTGTTGGTTTATGTTGGTGGTGCTGGCTTAGGCTTCTATGTTGCCAAAGGATTCTTTGATACAATTCCGCGGTCAATTGATGAAGCCGCTGAAATTGACGGTGCTACAAGATGGCAAATCTTTACTCATATTGGTTTGCCACTATCTAAGCCAATGATTGTTTATACCGCTTTGACCGCATTTATTGCTCCATGGACAGACTTCATTTTCTCAGGAATTATTTTATCGACTTCTGGAAATGCTAAGAATTACACGATTGCCTATGGGCTTTATAACATGGTCCACAATGCGAAAGGCAATGCCACACAGTACTTTGCACAATTCGTTGCAGGGTGTGTAGTTATCGCTATTCCTATTACAATTTTGTTTATCTTTATGCAGAAGTTTTATGTCAATGGTATTACTGCTGGTGCAGATAAAGGTTAGTTAAATATTTGCTTATGCTTAAAGGCATCCTTGAAAAGGGATGCTTTTTTTTGATGTTTTGAAATAGTTATAAGCGTTAAAATATAAGTAGTTTTATAAATAATGGAGAGATAAATTAATGAATAGAAAAAATAATTATACCTCGCAAAGTGAAACTGAAATTATAACTTCTAATAAATACTTGATGAACAAAATTAAAAAAGGTGAAAAAGAATTCAAGAAAGGATTAGGTAAAGTAATGAATAAGATAAATGTTGTTCAAGGTGATATTACCAAAATGAAGGCTGATGCCATCGTTAATGCTGCCAATAATTCGTTACTTGGCGGTGCTGGTGTTGATGGTGCAATTCATGCGGCAGCCGGTCCGAAATTATTGGAAGAATGTCGTACACTTCATGGTTGTGAGACAGGTGAGGCTAAAATTACCAAGGGATATAACTTGCCTGCAAAATATATAATTCATACGGTTGGTCCTATTTATTCAGGTACTAAAGATGACAATAAATTGCTTAAGTCCTGTTATATTAGCTGCCTTAATTTGGCTAAGAAAAATGGCTTATATAGCATTATTTTTCCAGCGATTTCTACTGGTGCTTATGGTTTCCCGGTAAAAGCAGCAACAGAGATTGCATTTAAAGCGGTGAATAACTGGTTAGATAAAAATTCTAATTATCCAATGGAAGTAACAATGTGTGCTTATGACACTGGAATGTATAATCTGTTTAAAGAAGTAGCAGCACAGTAAAAAAGAAGCGTGGCCTTATGAAAAGATCACGCTTTTTGTATAAATAGAGAAATTATATATAATTATTTATAAAAACAACTTTAATGGGAACATAATTAAAATGGATAAATTAAAAAGATTCTTTATAAAGCCTATTCTAATAATTTTAATTATTATATTATTATTATTATTTTTAACAATATGGGGCTGGATGTGTTTAACAGATTCATATACAGATTATGGTTTAAGTAGGATAGTTATCAGTTCTTTAAATAATAAAAAAATTTAAAGAAATATTCTGGTGATAAAAAGACTTATAATCTTTTGAAAAAAGCTCATAATTATACAGTTAAAATAGATTCAGATAACCAAGGATCTAGAAACCTTTTTTATTATGCTGGCACAATCAATAAGGTTTCTTATGCCATGAGTTTTAAGGATTTACCTGATGGACGTGTTAAATTAGAAGAAGTTAGATTAACTAAAGATATGCCAGATTAAATGTTAAGAGAAGAATAAAAAGCGTGTTCTTATGAAAAGATCACGCTTTTTGTATAAATAATTCTATTTTTTATGGCGGTAAGATATTCCCCAAGCAAAGACCACTACTAAGATGAAGTTAATTAATAGGGTACAGCCAGTTGTCCAGAAAACTGTAGCATAGTTAGATAAACCTGAAATAGTTGATCCCATTAAAGCTCCTAAGACTGAGCCAACTGCCTGGAAAGATTGGTTATAACTGAAAATCCGGCCAAAGCTTTGTGGCGGAGTATTCAAAGTTAAAACTGTTTGGGCTGCTGGCAACATTCCTGCACTGGCAATCCCTAATAAGAAACGCAGACCAGCCAAAATCCATGGTGATTTGGTTAATGCCATTGGGACAAATAAGACAGCTCCAATAATCAAACCTATTCTAAGGACATGTAATGGACCAACGTCGTCCATTTTATGACCAATCTTAGATGCAGCGACCAATGTACCAAGTCCTGGTGTAGCTGCAACAACTCCGGCTACAAAAGCCACATTTTTGCTGTTAGGCATCATGGATTTTACATATAATGAAACAATCGGATCGATGGACATGGTTGCCGATTGAACAAGCATAGTTGTGACAAACATGATGATAATCAATTTAAGGTTAGGCAAGTCATGCATAATCTCTTTCATTGGCTTCATCTTTGCACGAGAGATCGGAGTAAAGTCCTCGTGAACTAAAAAGGTTGTACCTAAGAATGTAAGTAACATTAAAAAGCCGGTGATAAAGAAGGGAATCCGGTATCCCCAAGCACCACCAAAGATATTACCGAAGAAACTGGAAAGTAGGCCACCTAGAAGTGGTCCGACTAAGTTGCCCGCAGTACCGGCGGTCATCATTTGACTCATGACCCAACCGCTGCGTTGGTGGGGCGTTTCACCTGCTATTAGCGCGGTTGCATTGTTGATGTAACCAGAAAAAGCCCCTTGGATAAACCGCATTACGATGATATAAATTGCATTTGGAGCAAAACCAGTTAAAGTAATAGTTAAAGCCATAACTCCTGATGCACGCATACACATGAGTTTACGGCCTTTTCTGTCGGCTAGGCTTCCCCAGTAAGGTGATACGATCGCCTGAGCGATAAAAGTCATTGCAAAGGCAAGCCCAGAATAAAGGTTAATTTGCAGCTTACTGTAATGACCCAAATCTGCAATGAATAGTGAAATGAAAGGCATCGTCATGGAATAACCCATACCTGTGATGAAACTGCCTAACCATAATGTATAAAATGCTTTATGCCATCCTGCTGGCAACCTGTACGATTTTGTCAATATCATCATCCTTTTGAATTAAAACATTATAATTTTTATTTTAGCACACACAGATTTACTAAAAATTTCTCAAGATTTACTAAAAAAGAATAAGTCGTGAAGAAAAATGATAGGATATTAATTTTGAAGGGAGATTTGCTCTATGGCTAAGGACTCGCATATATCACGGCGCGAATACCGTAAAAAATATCTTAATCGAAAAAAGGAGCCGGTAAAACCGACAATATCTGATTCAAATTATGAAAGAAATTCAGCTCCAATAGAAAACACGAGGACAAGGATTAATGGTCATGTTAGTCATCCACCTGTTAAAAAACTGAATATTTGGGAAATTTTTTCTGATCGGCCTTACGTTGCAGTTGCCATTATTGTTTTAGCTATCTTCTTTATAATGGCCCAATTATGGTGGCTGCTGGGTGCACTGGTTATTCTAGTTATTATTGGTATTTTTGTCATTGGGCATAGTCACCATCCAAACCGAGTACTTAGTCTTGAATTCAAGATGAAAGCTTCCAGAAAGTTGAGTATGCTGCGTGCTATTCAATTTGGTGGCTCAATCGTTATGCTTTTGGCAACTTACATGAAGCAAGTTGTAACGATTAATTTTCCGTCAACTGGCACTACTGATAGCCTCCAGGTCATTCAAGGAGCTTTATCAGGACGTGGTGGCGTTTATGGTCAACAGGGTTCCTATTTCTTAGGTTTGCTTAACACTTTGACTGGCGGCCAATTGTGGGGCTCATATCGGTATGCTACCAATAGTGCACAGATGATGAGCAGCAGTTCTGGTCGGATGATTATTATGTGGATTTTGCTTTTAATGATTGCCCCAGCATTTTGTGTCATTTCTCAGTTCTTTAGGGAACCATATTCAAGAAATTTTACTTTGCTTGCTTCAATTGTTTCTACTGTTAGCTTTGTTCTGACGCCGCATTTGATGCGTAAATGGATTGTTGGTTATGCGGTGGAAAATCAGATAAGTCAGCAAGCAGCTGAACAAGCCGTAGTTGTTGGTAAGATGGCTTATATAGCGATAGCTTGTGCGATTATAGTATTAGTTGTTTCAATTTACCGGGTAATTAAACGAGATAATTTTAAGTAAAATAAAATACAGATTAGTAATTTACTAATCTGTATTTTTTAACGGGAAATTTAATTGTTTATTTATTTTTAATACCAGTGGTGAGCTAACCAAAACTTCTTGGCATTAACCCATGAACCATAACGGCCTTTAACGTAATTATCAGCGGTTTTTTCTTGGTTCTTCTTTGAATAGTTACCGTGTAAGTAACCGATATTTAATTGATATCTGCCGTAACAAACACCGTTTCTAGCAGTATAACTACCACCGGATTCATGCATTGCAATCCAGTGCTTAGCGGCTTTTTCACTCTTAGATAATTTAGATTTCTTAGCAGCTTGAACTGTTTGGACAGTAGAAGTGTTAGTTGTAAAACTTTGAACAACAATTGTAAAAGAAAATGCCAAAGCTAAGGCAGCAATTAATTTAACAAAAGTACATTTAACATTTTTCAATTTATTTCTTCTCCTGAGATAGCTCAGACACTATCTAAATCCCGTTACTTAATTATTTCTCATTGACTATTTTCTATGATACAAGCCAAATGTTACGGCTATGTTACAAAAACAACACGTGACTCTTACAATCAATATTTAAGTTCTTTCTTTAGTTAATTAATATTAATTTTGATAAGCTTTATAATAAGAGTAGCTAATATTTAGGAGGCAACAATATGTCAGTTAAACGTTTTTATGAAACTTTTCATCCCGAACATTATGATTTGTTTATCGATGTTAACCGGGCTAAAAAGATAATTAATGGTACTTCAACTATTACTGGTGAGGCACAATCAGCTACCATCTGCATTAATCAAAAATACATGAAGATTTCTTCTGTTCGTGCTGATGGTAAGGATGTACCTTTCACTGTTAGTGATAAAGATGAAGCAATTAAGATCGATTTAGGTAAAACTGGTAAAACTACAATTAAAATTGACTATAGCGCTCCGCTTACTGATTCAATGATGGGAATTTATCCTTCATATTACGAAGTTAACGGTGTTAAGAAGGAACTTATTGGTACTCAATTTGAAACGACCGCCGCTCGGCAGGCCTTTCCATGTGTTGATGAACCAGAAGCCAAAGCTACTTTTTCTCTAGCACTTAAGTTTGATGAGCATGATGGTGAGATTGCGATTGCCAACATGCCAGAAGTTAAAGTAGAGAATGGTATCCACTACTTTGAAAAATCTGTCCGTATGTCTAGTTATTTAGTCGCATTTGCCTTTGGTGAAATGCAATCTAAGATGACCAAAACTAATGACGGTGTCAAGATAGGGGTATTTGCTACTAAAGCACATAAACCCAAGGAATTGGACTTTGCTTTAGATATTGCTAAACGCGCAATTGAATTTTATGAAGACTTCTACCAAACCAAGTATCCGTTAGATCATTCTTGGCAACTTGCACTGCCAGACTTTTCTGCTGGTGCTATGGAAAACTGGGGATTGGTAACTTATCGTGAAGCCTATCTTCTGCTGGATCCAGACAATACCACTCTGGAAATGAAGAAGATGGTTGCTACGGTAATCACTCACGAACTATCACACCAATGGTTCGGAGATTTAGTAACTATGAATTGGTGGGACAACTTATGGCTGAACGAGAGTTTTGCCAATATGATGGAATACTTATCCGTTGATGCTTTAGAGCCAAACTGGCATATTTGGGAAATGTTCCAAACTACTGAAGTCCCAGCTGCTTTAAACAGGGATGCAACTGACGGCGTTCAACCGGTTCACGTTCAGGTTAATGATCCAGCTGAAATTGACTCTTTGTTTGACTCTGCCATTGTTTATGCTAAGGGCTCGAGATTGTTGGTTATGGTTCGTTCCCTTCTTGGTGATGACGCACTTAGAAAGGGTCTAAAGTACTACTTTGATCACCATAAATATGGTAATGCCACTGGCGATGACTTATGGGATGCACTTTCTACGGCTACCGATTTAGATATTGGTAAAATCATGCACTCATGGTTAGAGCAACCTGGCTATCCGGTAGTTAATGCCAAAGTTGATCAGAATGGTCATTTGATTTTAAGTCAAAAGCAATTCTTTATCGGTAAAGGTAAAGATGTAGGCAGAAAATGGGAAATTCCATTGAATGCAAACTTTGACGCACCTAAGATTATGTCTGAAAAGCAAGTTGATTTAGGCAGCTACAAAGATTTGCGGAATAAAGCTGGTCACCCACTTCGTCTGAATGTTGGTAACAATTCACACTTTATTGTTAAATATGATGCAACCTTAATGAAAGATATTATGTCAGAATTGGATAAATTAAATCCAATTTCTAAGTTACAATTGCTTCAAGATTTAAGACTTTTGGCAGAGGGTAAGCAAATATCTTATGCAAAAATTGTTCCAATACTTACTGAATTTGCAGATTCTAAATCAAGTTTGGTAATCAATGCTTTATATTCAACTGCAAGCAAACTTCTCCAGTTTGTAACCCCGGGTTCTGAAGAAGAAAAGAATTTGAAGGCATTTTATAATAAATTATCTGAAAAGCAGGTTGCTCGCCTTGGCTGGAATCCGAAGCCAGATGAAAATGATGAAGATAAGCAAATTCGACCTTACGAATTAGGCGCAAGTCTTTATGCAGATAATAAGAATTCAATTAATGAAGCTCATAAACTATTCAATGAAAATAAAGATAATTTAGAGGCTATGAATGCTGCTATTCGTCCCTTTGTTTTAATTAATGAAGTCAAGAACTTTGGCGACAGTAGCCTAATTGATCAATTGATTAAAGAGTATCAAAGAACATCTGATCCATCTTATAAGAATGATATTACAGGTGCGGTAACCTTTACTAAGGATCCAGAAGAGATTAAAAAGATAGTTGCTGACTTTGAGAATGCCGATATTATTAAACCGCAAGACTTACGCGGTTGGTATGGTAATGTTTTGATGAATGCTCATGGTCAACAATTTGCTTGGGATTGGATTAGAAATGATTGGAGTTGGCTTGAAAAGACAGTCGGTGGTGACATGGAATTTGCTACTTACATTACTGTTACTTCAAATATTTTCCATACTCCAAAGAGATTACAAGAATTCAAAGCATTCTTCGAACCAAAAGTTAATACACCAGGTTTGACTCGTGAAATTAAAATGGATACCAAGGTCATTGAAACTAAGGTTGAATTGATTGGAAAAGAAAAAGCTGCTGTTAATAAGGCAGTTAAAGAGGCTTTGTAATTTACAAGTTATAAAGCTGAAACTTGAAAGTACTAAAAGTCACCAGAACCCTCGTCGGTTCTGGCTTTTTTGC
>NZ_AYZC01000018.1 GCF_001436775.1 Lactobacillus acetotolerans DSM 20749 = JCM 3825 | reverse complement strand
CATTGGCTTCATGACCTATTTGAATCAGTGTTGCACTTAATTTGATAATTCAGGAAAAAGAATAATTTGTAGAAATTAGAGTAGCTAAAACGCTAGTTTTTCTAATATAATAAAGTTGTATGTTTATTGTATTTTTAGTTTTATGGATAATTAATCCGAGGATATGAACATAAATGGAATTTGAGGATGTATTTAAACGTGAGCGTGTAACACGTAAATTTACTAATAGAAAAGTTAATGAAAAATTAATAGCTGATATTATCAAAAAAGCCCAGCAATCTCCATCGTTGCTTAATTCGCAACCTTGGCGTGCTTATGTATCGGTTGGAGAATCACTTGAGAAGTTAAAGAAGGCTTCAAAGGCTAATATCGATGCTGGTGTGAAACCACACGAAGACTTTGCTTCTATGCTGTCACTTAACTGGGATACTTTCCCAAGTCAAAATATGGCTACGATGGGAGCCTCACAAACTTATTTCTTCCGTAACAAGTTAGACTTATTTACTAAATCTAATGATGCGATGTTTAATGCACAGTCCGTCGTATTTTTGACGATTCCAAGAGAATCACCAGCCTGGTCAGTTTTTGATTTGGGTATTTTTGCTCAAAGTATCATGCTGATCGCCATTGATAATGGCTTATCAATCATGCCGGCACACTCAATGGTCTCTTACCCAGATTTGGTTCGTAAGTATGTTCATATACCAGATAATCAACTAGTAGGAATGGCCATTGCATTGGGTTATAAAGATAAAAGTTCCGAGGTCAACGATCCAAAATACTTCCCAGAACGTGTGCCATTCGAAAAGATTTTCAAGTTAACCAAATAATTTTATTTATTCCTAGTTTTAAATTAATGAAATATTGCCCAATAATGTTAGAATATTAACTAGATGTTTTTAATAAAAAAGGTGATAATAATTTTGAGCACGCCTCAAATAATAACTAATTTAATAGCTACGTTGATTATCTTTGTATTTGCAGCCTTCTTTGTTGCTGCTGAATTTGCGTTAGTACAAACTCGGCCTAGTCAACTGGAAGATATGCTTAATAATGGACAGGGTAACCAGAAGAAAGTAAAACGTGCATTGCACATGGTTCATAGTCTGAATGAGTATCTGTCGACCACACAAGTTGGTACTACATTAGTTGGTGTAATTCTTGGGTGGTTCTCAGCTGATACACTTACTGTTATTTTTGAGCGGTTATTTAATTTAATGCCGCTTAATCGTTCGTTAGTACGGACGATTAGTGCCATTTTAGGTGTTGTACTTTTGACTTACTTAGAAGTAATCTTAACGGAAATTGTACCTAAAAATATCTCGATTGATATGCCTGTAAAGATGTTGATGAGCATTGTTGCGCCATTACAACTTTTTCACACTTTAGTTTATCCATTTGTATGGCTACTTAATAGCAGTTCCAATGGCTTATTAAAGGTGATGGGCTTTAAGCCTGCGGATGAAGAAAATCAGGTTTATTCGCAATCTGAAATTATCAAACTGTCGCGTAATGCTGTTCATGGTGGTTCACTTGATAAGTCGGATTTGACATACATGCAGCGTGCCTTTGAGTTAAACGATAAGGTCGCAAAAGACATTATGACGGATAGAACCAGGCTAATGGTCATCAATTCAACAGATACGATTAAACAGGCTTTGAAGATGTATCTTAAAGAAGGACCTAGTCGTTTACCTGTAGTTCGTGATAATAATAAGGATGATATTGTCGGTTATATTTATTCCTATGATATTGTGCAACAAAGCCAAATTGATAAGAATGTTCCGGTAACTCGAATTATTAGAACAATTATTACTGTACCAGAATCAATGCCTATTCAAGATATACTGCATTTAATGATTAAGAAGCACACGCCAATCGTTTTGGTTGTCGATGAATATGGTGGTACCAGTGGGATTGTAACGGATAAGGATATTTATGAAGAACTCTTTGGCACCGTTAAGGATGAGATTGACGATGTCTCTGATGACTATATTATCAAAGACAAAGAGGGTAATATTCGGGTTTCTGGTAAGACTACTCTCTATGACTTTGAACGTTACTTCCAAACTAATCTAAAGAGCTTTGAAGATAGTGACATCATTACCATTGGTGGTTATATGATGGAACATTATCCTGATTTAAAGAAGGATGAGACTGTTGAACTTGGGGGCTTCGAATTTAAGCTTGATAGCATTGAGCAGGGTTTCATGCGCTGGTTTATTGTAAAGTCAATTCCTAAGAAGAAGGAAGCCAAACCTGAAAAATCCGATCAATCTGACGATAAAAAGTAAAAATATTCATTAAAAGTATGAATTATGAGTCTTTTTTATCTGAAAATGATATAATCACTTTTATTAGGAATCTGATACTGATTAAAATGAAGGGTAGACAAATGCCAAAAAGCGATAATATTAATAGAATTATTGATCACAAGTTGTTTTCTGAAGACGATATTCATAATATGTGCGTTCGTCTTGGTAAGCAACTGACTCAAGATTACGCAGGTAAAAAACCACTAGTAGTTGGTGCTTTAAAGGGAGCCATCTTCTTCTTAACCGACTTAACTCGGCAAATGGATGTTGATGAAGAAATGGATTTCTTGGACGTTTCTAGTTATGGCAACAGCATGAAATCATCTGGTACGGTCAAGTTGATCAGTGATATGGCTACAGATGTTAAGAGTCGTGATGTCTTGATCGTTGAAGATGTTGTTGATACTGGCTTAACTCTGAAGTTTATGAAAGACTTGATCGGTGGCCGTGGTGCCAAGAGCGTTAAGTGTTGTGCCCTTCTGAATAAGGAGGTCAACCGGACGGTTGATGTTGATGTGGATTATTATGGATCAAAGGTCGGCAATGAATTTGTAGTTGGTTACGGCTTGGATTTCATGAATTATTTCCGCAACATTCCCTATGTTGGTGTGCTTAAGCCAGAAATTATTAAGGAATTTAATAATAAATAATTTTTACTGATAGTAAAATAAATAACAATCATTTCACGAAGTGGAGTGGTTGTTTTATTTTTTTCTCAATATATTGTTCAAAGCGGTGCGTCATCTATTATAATTAGGCGTTGGTATCATGGCTATTTTTGGTTAGAATAGTCAAATAGGAGGAAAAAAGATGAAAAGATTTCATCATAAATTTACACTGCCAGCAATTTTAACCTTATTGGTAGTTGCAGTTGCAGCCCTCCTAATAGGATTTTCAAACTTTAAAAAACAGACAACTTTACCGGCAGATTCAAATCCCAGTGCAATCGGGGTTGAATTGAATCAAAACTTTGATTACGTAGACCTGCATAAATTACAGGCAAACAGCATTTCTTTTGTATACTTGCGTAGCACACAGGGAAGATCTTACTTTGATGATAATTATTTATCTTATCGGGATCAGGTTTTAGGAACCAAATTGGCTTTTGGAACGATAATCTCATACAGTAATGAATCGACCCCAATGCAACATTATCGCTATTTTACAAAAGAAGTAGGGAGAAATACCGGAACCTTGCCAATTATGATTGAACCAGCCATAGCAAGTAGAAACAAAAAATATTTGCGGTCGATGGGGCAATTTACGCAAATGTTAGAAAATAGCGGTAAAGAAGTTGTTGTAGCGGTAAATAGTAAGTACCATAAATATTATGGCCCTAACACAAAATTTGTTTCTGATGGTAATAAGACACCGAATAAGTTACAGTATTCTTTTTGTCGTTACACCACTGATGGCCGCGTAAAGAATGTAAAAGGTTTAGAAGATAACGTTACGATGTTTTCCTATAATGGTACTGTAGCGCAATACAAACAGAAATATGGACAGTTAGCACAATAATGTATCAAGAAAAAATTCAGCAAACTTTAACAACAGAAGGCATAAAGAAGCCAACTTTAATTCAAAAAGCAACTTATGAACCTATTTTAAACGGAGCAAGTGTAATTGCTCTGGCTAAAACGGGTACTGGAAAGACTTTGGCTTATGCTTTGCCGGCTTTAGAGCGCACTAAAATAGGGATGAAAAATAGCGTGGTGATTATTGCACCGACAACGGAATTAGCGGTACAGATTCGTCATGCCATTAATCCCTATATTCACGCTTTAGGTTTAAAGGGCATATCTTTGGTTGGAGCGGGTAACCGTAAACGCCAGGAAAATAATTTAAAAAAGAAACATCCCGAGGTAGTGGTAGCCACACCTGGACGCTTTTTTGATTTCTTTTCAAGTGGTCGAATTAAAACTCAAGATATTAAAAGTTTAGTGATTGACGAAGCGGATGATATTCTTGAATTTAATAAGATGGATCTGCTCAGCGCACTTGGTCAAAATTTAGCAAGCGATGCACAAATTTTGCTTTTTGGTGCCACTGCTTCTCCGATAACTAAAAAGGCTGAAGATTTATTTGCACGCACATTTTTATTAATTGATGTTCGTAAAGAGCAAAAAACTACCCACAAAAATTATTTTTTACAGGTAGACAATGCACATAAGATTGAATTTCTACAAAGGCTTACCCAGCTTGATCATTTTAAGGGTATTTTGTTTTTTGATTCGAACCAGACGATGATGCGCTTTGCGGGCATTTTCGGTCATACCAAAACGAAATTCACACTTTTAGCAAATGAGTTTGGCAAAGAAAAGCGTGAGGATGCCTTGCATGAATTTGCTGAGGGGAAGATTAAATTACTTTTGGCAACAGATTTAGCAGCTCGTGGTCTTGATATTCCTGATGTGACCTACGTAATTAACTTCGATATTCCAAATGAAGTCAATACTTACTTGCACAGGGCAGGTAGAACTGGCCGGATGGGTGCTAAAGGTTACGTGGTTACTTTGGGTGATGACCATGATTTCCGTGATTTGAAGAAGTTATTGACTGGCGAAGTGGAATTGTCCAGAGTTTATTTTGCAGGTTACAACTTGACTACTAAAAGACCTAAAAAGAAAGTTAAGAAAAACACCCAAGAAATGAGTGCTAACCAAACAATTTCTAAGAAAAAGAAAAAACATAGAAAACGTAAGAACAAAAATAAGGGTTATCACCCACATTACTTAAAGGAGCAAAAATGAATCGTTTAGTATCTTGGCTAGAAGATTATATCTTACCGTTTGCTAATAGGTTAGCGCAGGTGCGTTGGTTAGTTGCACTCAGGGATGCTTTTATTTCAATTATGCCGATTACCTTTGCAGGTTCAATTGCTGTATTGATTAAAAGTTTGGTTGAAGCGTCTAAAACGCATTTAGACTGGAAAATTTTTGCTTTTATCATGCAGCCTGTTGTGGCGATTAGCAACGTGGTTTGGCGCGGTACTTTTTCTCTTTTTGCTTTATTCTTAGCCTTTTCACTGGGTTATCATTTAGCCAAGAGTCTTGAAACCAACCGCTTAGCGGGGGCAATTGTTTCTTTGGCTTCATTTACGATGAGTGTGGCGAATTTTACCAAATTAAGGGTAAACGGTAAGAACTTTTTTGTTCATAATGCTTTCGACATCTCGCAGTTTTCAACCACCGGAATATTCACGGCTATTTTGTTCGGAACAATCGGGGTTGCAATTTATGTTGCCTGCTATAAAGCCAGAATCATTATCCATTTGTCCACTAGTTTGCCACATGCGGAGCAGTCTGCTTTTGATTCCTTAGCTCCCGGAATTATTGCTATTTTTAGTGTCGGTGCGATTAATTACATTTTTCAGTTAGCTACAGGGACCTATTTTGGTAACTGGCTCCTTCATTCTATTCAAGTTCCACTGGTTAAAATGGGACAGGGATTTGGTATGATCCTTCTTGTGACTCTGCTGGTGCAAGTTTTCTGGTTCTTTGGTATCAATGGATTAGGTGTTCTTTCACCGATTTTGGATTCAATTTGGCTGACCGCACAAAATGTTAATGTCACCGCGGCACGTGATGGCCGAATTCCACCATTTTTATGGGTACGCGGCTCCTTTGATGTTTTTGCCTGGTTTGGCGGTGCCGGTGGTACTTTGATGCTGATCGTGGCAATCCTGCTTTTCTCTAAAAGAAGCGATTACCGTACCATTGCCAAAGTAGCTCTAGCTCCTGGGATTTTTAACATCAACGAACCGATTGTTTTAGGATTACCGGTCGTACTTAATCCGGTTTACTTTATTCCCTTTGTGACCGCACCGCTTGTTAACGTGGTCTTCTCGTATTTAGTAAGTATGATGGGTCTGGTTAATCCGGTACAAGTGGCTGTACCATCGATTATGCCGCCGATAATAGGGCCATTCTTAGCGTGCAACTATGACTGGCGGGCCATCGTTTTGAGTTTAATTGATATGTTAATTTCATTAGCAATTTGGACGCCATTTGTATTTGCTGCTGATAAAATTGCCGACGCTAACAATTCACGTAGCTTCTTTACGACACAATATTAGGTAAAAAGAATTGGCTTTTATCAACTAATTTTGGTAAAGTTAATTCTGTACGGCTCTGTAGTTCATCTGGATAGAACAATGGTCTCCTAAACCGTAGAGGTGAGTTCGAATCTCACCAGAGTCATTATAATTGAATAGTAAAAACTGCCTAGCTAACAAGCTAGACAGTTTTTTATTATCTTAAGGGGTGAAGCATGACGGCCGTGGCTAATCCCCAAACAATGAAGACGCAGATGAGTGCCATATAAAGTAAGTGGCGTCTGCTTTTAGCGGGGCGGCTTTTATCAAGCCCGAAGACTAAGCAAAAGGTACCGATTACGATTGCAATCCCAGCAGTTAGCAGAAAAGCTAAACTTTGATTCATAATTAACTCACTTTCTAATTCTACTATTAATAATTAAACCACACCTGCTTGTCTTTCTGACAATAAATCATGTATTATTAGTATTGTTACGGAGGATTTTTATGAAAAAAATTAAAGTAATGACTGTTTTTGGAACGCGTCCAGAAGCAATTAAAATGGCACCGCTTGTGCTTAAATTAAAGGCTGATGACCGTTTTAACGAGGTAACGGTTGTTAGTGCTCAACACCGGCAAATGCTTGATCAAGTTCTACATATTTTTAAGATTAAGCCGGATTATGATTTTAATATTATGCATAAGAATCAAACTTTAGAGGATATTACTAGTAAAGTTTTGGTTGATCTGGCTAAGGTAATTCACGAAGAAAATCCAGATATTGTGCTGGTTCATGGTGATACTACTACCAGCTTCGCGGCTAGCCTTGCTACTTTTTATGAAGAAACTACTTTGGGTCACGTTGAGGCTGGGCTTCGAACCTGGAATAAGTATTCACCGTTTCCAGAGGAAATGAACCGGCAGATGACCGATGATTTAGCTGATTTGTACTTTGCTCCGACCAAACTTAGCAAATCCAACCTGCTTAAAGAAAATCACAAAAAAGAGAATATTTTTATAACGGGGAATACTGCTATCGATGCTTTGAAGCAAACCGTGCAAAAAGATTACCACCACGAAGTTCTCGATGATATTACCCCGGGTAACAGGGTAATCTTGGTTACTATGCACCGCCGGGAAAATCAAGGTGAGCCAATGCGACGAGTCTTTAAAGTGATGAAGCAGGTTGTAGACAGCCACAAGGACGTTGAAATCATCTACCCTGTACATCTATCACCACGTGTGCAAAAGACCGCACACGACGTTTTAGGCAACGATCCACGGATTCATTTGATTGCCCCTCTCGATGTGGTGGATTTCCATAATTTAGCCAAACGCAGCTACTTCATCATGACGGATTCTGGTGGAGTTCAGGAAGAAGCACCTTCGCTAGGCAAGCCAGTTTTAGTCTTACGGGATACAACTGAGCGCCCAGAAGGTGTGAAGGCTGGTACCTTGAAGCTAGTTGGTACGCAAGTTGAGCCGGTTAAAAAAGCAATGTTAGAATTGCTTGAAAATAAAGATATATATAATAAGATGGCCAATGCTAAAAATCCTTATGGTGATGGTCATGCCAGTGATCGTATTATAAACGATATTGTGTATTACTTTTCGGATAAATCTGGTCCAAGGCCAAAAGATTTTGAATAAAATAAAGTCCTAAAATTCAACTTGAATTTTAGGACTTTTTGGTTAAAAAATTATTTTTTATTTTTACGTTCCTGAATATGATTCTTTGCACGTGTAAAGATAGAATTTCCTTGAACCTGGAAAACCGACCTTGTCGTTAAGTAGTTAAAGATACCGACTAAGATTTGGTCGACTATCTTAACGAATAGGGCATTTAAGTGCATCCATGAAAGTCCGACCAGCATTATTAAAGTGTCAGGAATTAAACTGATAATTCGGTAGGCAAAAAAAACAACTAATTTATGCCAGGTTGTGTGATCGTGATCGACATTGTTAATAAATACGGCTTTTTGGTTAAAGAAAAAGGAGGCTAAGTTGGAAACGATGAAGGCAATGGTATTAGAAATAACCACTGCGCTATGCCACCATTTGTGAAGCATCATGAAGACTATGGTGTTGATTAGGGCTGCTAGAAAACCAAAAATCATGTAAACAACTAAGTTATGGTGCCGTTTAATTAATTTCTGGCCTAAATGCCGAATATTGGTATCACTCGAAGAGCTGATTTTTTTATTCTTAGCCATTTAGCTTCTCAGACATTTCTTCGGCGGCATTGTCAATCTTAGCAATTGCTGCATCATCGGGTGCATTTTCAATCGTAACTGCTTTAGTAATTTCCTTTGCACCAATTTCCTTAAACATTTTTTCAAAGTCAAAAACATTTTCACAAAAATGATCGGCATACATCTTATCGCCGCTGCCCATAACAGCAAAATATTTGCCGCTTAAGTCGAGATCTTTTAATTGGTCGTAGAAGTCGGCGACATCATCAGTCATCTTACCTTCGCCGTAAGTATAAGTGATGAAGATACACAAGTCATTTTCTAAATAATCGCTGGCGTCGGTAAAGCTAGCCTCGCTAGTTTCAACCTCAAAGCCATAATCTTGGAGATCCTCCTCAAGGATCTCAGCCATGTCTGCATCATTACCAGTCATGCTGGCGTAGACAATTCTTGCCTTCATGATTTACTTCATACCTTTCGTATTGCATTCTATATTATTATACATAAATTCTAGGCTTTTTCGAAATCCTTTAGTAAACTTTTAAAAAACGCTATAATGTAAACAAGTATTATTTAAATAAGAGGAGAGTTTTAGTTTTGATTACAATTAAATCCGTTCGTGAACTTAAAGGAATGCAAGCATCCGGACGTCTACTTGCATCAATGTTTGAAGGACTACGTGATGTTGTTAAGCCCGGTATTTCTACCTGGGAAATCGAAGAATTTTGTCAAAAATTCGTAAAATCCCGTGGTGGACGCCTTTCAGAGCAAGGCTTTGAAGGTTATAAGTATGGTACTTGTATCTCGGTTAATGATCAAATTGCCCATGCCACACCAAGAAAAGACATGATTTTAAAGGAAGGTGATTTGGTTAAAGTTGACGTCACCTGCAATTTAAATGGTTTTGAAACCGATTCTTGTACCACTTATCCAGTTGGTAAAATTTCTGCCGCTGACAAAAAGTTGGTTGAGGTTACCAAACAAGCAATGTATTTGGGAATTGATCAAGCTGTTCTTGGTAACAGAATTGGTGATATTGGTGCCGCAATCCAACCATTTGTTGAAAAGGAACACCATTATGGTGATGTTCGTGAATTAGTTGGACATGGTATTCAACCAAGTATTCACGAAGATCCAGAAGTTCCACATTGGGGCAAAGCTGGCCATGGTATCCGTCTTCGTGAAGGAATGACCATTACCTGTGAACCAATGGTTGAAGAAGGCGGCGATTGGAGAATTGCCCAAAGAACAGTTAAAGATCCTAATGATGATTGGGTATACTACGCAACCCCAGATGGTTCAAAGGCTGCTCAATTTGAACACACTTTTGCAATTACTAAGGATGGTCCTAAGATTTTAACTTTACAAAAACCTTATGATGGTTATGAAAAGTACCTTCCTCACTTTGATGAAATGGATGATTAGGTAAGTGCATGAAAGCAAGTACGGGGCAGATACGTGCTCGTATAGGCCTGTTTTTTAAAACATTATCAGAAAAATTCTCTAAAGGTGAAGTTTTAACTAGTGCAATTGTAATTGCTTACTATGTTTTGTTTTCGATATTCCCGATAATAATTATTATCGGGAATATCTTGCCTTTATTTCATATTAATACCAAACCAATTGCGGAATACTTAAATTTGATCTTTCCAGATCGAATTGCGGGTTTTATAATGCCTATCATCAATTCGCTCCTTAAGAGCAATTCTACAGGTTATATTTCTTTTGGTATTGTATTGGCACTCTGGTCATTTTCTTCTCTGGTTAATGCGATCAGAATTGGGATGAACCGGGTTTATGGAGTTCATACGGTAGAATTAAAGCAAAAACTATTAATAACCTTGTGGACAAGGTCAATTACGATCTTATTAACGACCCTAATGATTATTATCTTTACTTTAACTAGCTTGATCTTCATTTTTGGTCAGCAAATTTTAGAATTCTTACGGCCGATTTTTTCATTTTCAGTTGGTGAAATTGAAAAGGTATTAAGTTACCGTTATCCAATAGTAATTGTGATTATGGCTATAACCATTTATTACCTGAATTACGCTTTACCAAATATTAAACTAAAGAAGAGGGTTATCTGGCCCGGTGTAATTACCACCGTTGTTGGTTGGCTTGCCTTATCTTATCTATTTAGTTTTTATTTACATAATTTTCATATTAGTTGGGAAAACTATGGGATTATCGGCACCTTCATTATTTTCATGTTGTGGCTCAACATTTCATCTATCCTTTTGCTAGTTGGGACCTGCGTTAATTCAACTATTATCCAGATGCATGTTGGCAAAGTTCAATATTCAGTTGGCCACTTGGCGGAGTATATTCAAAGAAAGCGCCGTCATTAAATACTAGCAGAATTCACAAAAGTTTGTTATATTGGTTTTTAGGATAGAAAAATAGAAAGTGTATTGATATGAAAGTCAGGAAAGCGGTTATTCCAGCAGCCGGTTTAGGTACAAGATTTTTACCTGCCACTAAGGCAATGCCTAAAGAAATGTTGCCTATTGTTGATAAGCCTACGATTCAATTTATTGTTGAGGAAGCTAAAAAATCAGGAATTGAAGACATTTTAATTGTTACTGGTAAGACTAAACGTTCAATCGAAGATCATTTTGATTCTAATCCAGAACTTGAACAAAATTTGCAAGAAAAAGGTAAGACCAAGTTACTTAAATTAACTCAGGGCATTACCCATTTAGGAATTAACTTGTATTACACAAGACAGCCATATCCAGCTGGCTTAGGTGACGCTATTGCGCGTAGCCGTAGTTTTGTTGGGGATGAACCGTTCGTTGTAATGCTTGGTGATGACTTAATGAAGGATAAAGTTCCCCTAACTAAGCAGTTAATCAATCGCTATAATAAAACCCATGCCTCAACCATTGCCGTTATGAAGGTACCACACAAAGACGTTTCCAAGTACGGTGTAATTGAACCAGAAACCGAAATTGCCCCAGGGTTAATTAACGTTAAATCATTCGTTGAAAAGCCAGAAGTCGATAAGGCTCCTAGTGATTACGCAATTATTGGCCGTTACTTACTTACGCCAGAAATTTTTGATATTTTAGCTGACCAAAAACCTGGACGTGGTGGGGAAATTCAGTTGACCGATGCGATCGATACCATGAATAAGACCCAACGTGTTTTTGCACACGTCTTTAAGGGTGAACGGCATGATGTAGGTAACAAAGAAGGTTACCTCGAAACATCGATTGAATATGGGTTAAATCACCCGGAAATTAAGGATGATTTACGTAAATACATCATCTCACTTAGTAAGAAGCTACAATCTGAAGTTAAGAAAAATAAATAGGTTATAGATAAAGTATTAAAACCACGTTTTAAGCGTGGTTTTTTATTGTGTAAATATTTGTTAACGAAAAGTTGAGTTACTGTCTTTCAGATAAAAAATTAGGTAATATTGCTTTAATAAAAGTTAATTTTAGCTAGGAGAAAAAATTAATGAAAGAAATTTATGTTGTCGCTGCTAAAAGGACACCATTTGGTAAATACAATGGCTTTTTTAAAAATGAATCTGCTACTGATCTGGGTGTGATGGCATTAAAAGGGACTTTGAATAGCGCTCAAATTAAAGCTGAAGACATTGAGGCGTTACTGATGGGGAATGTGCTAAGTACCGGTTTAGGCGAAAATATGGCTAGGCAGGTTGCTTTGTGTTCAGGGATGAAGAATATAAGTGCCAGCACAACTATTAATGAAGTGTGCGGATCAAGCCTTAAAGCCATGCGCCTTGCACAGGGACAGATGGAGATGGGTGACTTAAATTTAGTAGCAGTTGGCGGTGCTGAAAGCATGACCAATGCACCATATTTTGTTGCAAATCAAGATGACGCGCAGAATCATTTACAAAGTAGCATGCTTATTGATGGCTTAAACGACGCTTTTTTAAAGCAGCATATGGGAATTACCACTGAAAATGTAGCTAGAAAATATCATGTTTCTAGAAAAGAAATGGATGAATTTAGTTTACGTTCCCATCAAAAAGCTACTCGAGCTGTGAAAAATGGCTCTTTCAAGAATGAAATTATTCCTAGCAACTTAGATGATAAAAAATTAACTCATGATGAAAGCATTCGTCCGGATACTAGCATGGCCGCTTTAGCCAACTTAAAACCATCTTTTAAAAGGGATGGGAAGGTAACAGCTGGAAATGCTTCGCCCCTTAGTGACGGTGCCAGCATGGTAATTTTGGCAACTGGTGAAAAGATAGATGAATTAAATTTAAAGCCGCTTGCACGTTTAGGAGCATTTGCGGAAAGTGGGATTGATCCCGCCTATATGGGTTATGCCCCTTACTACGCGGTGACTAAATTACTTCACCAAACTGGTAGAAAAATCACGGATTATGACATTATTGAATTAAATGAAGCTTTTGCTTCTCAAAGTGTTGCACTCGTGCGTGATTTGCAAATTCCAGTAAGTAAGCTAAACATATTTGGTGGAGCAATTGCACTTGGGCACCCGCTAGCAGCTTCAGGTACTAGGCTAGTTGCTTCTGCAATTAATAGCCTTGAACACGTTAATGGTAAACTTGCGCTGGTTACTCTTTGTATCGGTGGAGGACAAGCAATTGCTTATGAAATCAAAAGAGATTTTTAAATGAAATTTTATGAATTAACACCAGAAAAACGGAGGCAAATTTTAAAAGATCGGGGTATTCAATTAAATAAAATTAACGAGCAAACCTTAAAAGGTCTTAATTCACTCAGTGAAAATGTAGTTGGTCAAGTTCGGTTGCCACTAGGATTAGTTGAAGATTTGCTAGTAAACAGACGACATTATCAAGTACCTATGGCAATTGAAGAACCATCGGTTGTGGCGGCAGCTAACCATGGTGCAAGTATTTTTGCTAAGAACAATGGCGTCGTGGCTCATAGTCAGCGTAATGGCATTTATGGTCAGATAGTATTAAAAATTGAAAAGAATTTTGTCTTAAAGAAATTGCTTACAAAGTTCCCATCTTTAATTAATTTGGCTAATAAAAGATTCGCCAGTTTGGTTCGGCATGGTGGCGGTGTGAAAGAGATAAAAGACAGGCAAAGCGCTTCTTTGCTTTATTTAAAAGTTTTGATTGATCCCGCCGAATCTATGGGGGCTAATAAAACAAATTCAATTTTAGAGTTTTTGGCTGGAAAATTAGAGCAGGAAACAGGAATTAAAGAAAAATTATTTGCAATTCTTTCTAACTACCCTAGTCAACTAACTACCGCAAAGGTAAAGCTTAGTTTCACATCGGTTGGTGGAGAAAGGGCGGCTAAGCGAGTTGCTTTGCTTAGTCAAATCGGATGCAACGACGTTTATCGTGGAGTAACGAATAATAAAGGAATTATGAACGGTATCGATGCTGTCTTGGTTGCTACTGGTAATGATTATCGGGCCGTTGATGCTGCCGCTGGCGTTTTGGCTAATCAAAATGGTAAGTATCGTAGTTTAAGTAAATGGCAAGTAAAAGGTGGATATTTGTTAGGCAAGTTGACTTTACCACTTGCTATTGGTACCGTTGGTGGCTCGATTAATGCCAGAAAAGATATAAAACAGAGTTATCGCATTTTAGGTAAAAATGTGACTGCTTCTGACCTAGCTAATATTATTGCAAGTATCGGTTTAGCCAACAATTTGGCAGCACTGCTTGCAATTTCAACCACTGGCATCCAAGCCGGACATATGAAATTACAAGCAAGAAATATTGTTGCGGAATTAAAAACAACTGATGATGAGAAAAGCAAGGTACTGGCTGTTATGATTAAAGAAAAAATATATTCAGAGACTTATGCAAAAAAGCTATTAAAGAAAATAAGGAAGGATAAATAATGCAGGTTGGTATTGATCAAATAGGGTTATATACGCCAAATAAGTATGTTGATATGGTAGATCTAGCGCATGCAAGAAATGAGGATCCCAATAAATATTTAATTGGAATTGGGCAGACCCAAATGAGCGTGGCTGATTCGACGCAAGATTCTGTGTCAATGGGAATTAATTCTGCTCGGAGGTATATTGATCAAATTGATAAAGATAAAGTCGGGTTACTTGTTTTAGGCACAGAAAGCAGTGTTGATCAATCTAAATCTGCATCTTTATTTGTTAAAACTGCTTTGCAATTGAAGCCGGAAGTCCGTACATTTGAGGTTAAGGAGGCCTGTTTTGGTTTAACTGCTGCGCTGATGATTGCCCGTGACTATGTTCGAGTACATCCAGAGCACACGGCGATCGTAATTGGGAGTGATATTGCCCGCTATGGTGTAAATACCCCTGGTGAGGTTACCCAAGGAGCTGGGAGCATCAGTATGCTGATTAAAACGGATCCTAGGATACTTTCACTAAATGATGGACATAGTGCATACAGCGCGAATATTAACGATTTCTGGCGCCCAAATAATTCAAAAACGGCTTTAGTTGATGGTAAATATTCTACGCAGGTATACTTAGATTTCTTTGCTAAAACTTTTAATGATTATAAAAAATTAAAGGGTTGGAGTACGCAAGATTTTGGCTCACTTATCTATCACCTACCATTTACTAAAATGGGTTTGAAGGCTAACCGTCTTTCGGTAGAAGGGCAAGATGAAACGACAAGTAAACGGCTAGAAAAAAGTTTTGCTGCTTCAAAGCAGCTTAGTAAACGGATTGGCAATATTTATACCGCTTCACTTTATATGAGTCTTCTTAGTTTGATTGAAAATGCCCAGCTCGAACCTAATTCTTTGATTGGATTATTTTCATATGGATCAGGTGCTATGGCCGAATTTTTCTCAGGTAATTTAGTAGACGGTTATGAAGAGGTAATCGACAAGAATAGCGACGTAAAGATGCTTGATCGCCGCAAGAAGTTAACCATCAAAGAGTATGAGGATATTTTTAATGAAGCGTTAATGGATCCTGAAGACGGCATAGAACTTGCCAGCGATGAGGAGCCTGGCAACTGGTATTTTGCTGGTACCAAGAATCACGTGCGTCAGTATAAACAAAAATAATGAAAAAGAAGCTCGGTTTAATAATCGAGCTTCTTTTTATGTTAAACGAATCCAACGGCCATTATCTTTAATTTGAATCCCGTAAGTAGGGATTTTTTCTTTGCCATCTATTATCCATAATGGGATTCCTTTATGGTGCATTTGTTTAACTAAGTGAATAATTTTTAACTTAGACATGGGATGTTGTCCCGGATAAAGCAGACATCCATCGGCAGTAATTTTTAATTTAGCTAATGGCAGAATTTTCCCTTTGATGGTCAGATAAAAGGTAGTTTGGTTGTTTAGATCGTTAGTTAGTTGTAATAAATCAGTTAATCTCATAATTTTGGAATACTATATAAAACATAAAATGCTATACTAGTTGATATTGGCAATAATATAGAATAATTGGAGTCTTTCTTTTGAAACAATTAAAACATAAAAAAATATGGTTTTCATTACTTATACTTATTTTACTAGTATGCATGTTATTTGTGGGCGCGGGATTCTATTTCTTTAACTTAGCTTGTGTACCAGGACATAAAAGTTTTATTAATAATAGTACTTACGTTAAAAAATCCGATCCGCTTTATACTCAAAAAATGTGGTATAAAAAGCAAAAAAAGCAGAAATGGTATATGACTTCTGCCACTGATAATTATCGTTTAGATGCAAATTATATTCCTGACCAAAGGTCGAACAAGACCGTCATTATTTTACATGGCTACATGAACAATAAGGATAAAATGGGTGCTTATGCCACACTTTTTCACCGACTTGGCTATAACGTTCTAATGCCAGACGCTCGTGCCCAAGGGCAAAGTCAGGGTAAATATATTGGTTATGGCTGGCCTGAAAGGTGTGACGTTAAAAAGTGGACTAATAAATTGTTAACTAAAGAAGGTAAAAAACAAAAAGTTGTGCTTTTCGGAGTCAGTATGGGTGCTGCTACAGCAATGATGACGAGTGGTTTAAATTTGCCTAAGCAGGTAAAAGCAATTATAGAAGATTGCGGTTATACCGATGTTAAGGATGAAATTGAGCATGAAGCCAAGGTACTGTATCATATGCCGGCCTTCCCTCGTTTTCCTTTAGTTGAAATATTGAGTGGGATTAATCGAATTAAAGTTGGTTACTACTTAAAAGATGGTTCAAGTGTAAATCAGTTGCATAGGAATCACCGTCCGATGCTTTTCATTCATGGAGGAAGAGATAAATTTGTTCCTACCAGAATGGTGTACACAAATTATGAGGCTACGAAGGGTAAGAAAGAATTGTGGATTGCCAAAAAGGCCCCGCATGCTGCTTCTTATGCTAATTATCCCCAAGCGTATACAAAACATGTTCGTAATTTCTTAAATAAATATGTCCACTAAAAGAATAATAAATACTTGCAAGCGGTTACACATATTGCTATGATAAAAGTGTGGAAGAGGTAGAAATAAAGTTAACAATATAAGTAAGTATAAGTAAGTTTTTATCTCCAGAATTGTATTATTGTTGGAAGATTATCTAATAGATAGAAGTGTCGGATAATTAGAAGGTCCCAATCTTTAATTGCCGACTACCTACAAGGTTCCAATTTGTAAAAAGTTACGTTTTATGTAAAGACCCGAACAAGTGAATGTTAATGTTGGTTACGAAAGATCATTGTTACATTAATGATGATTTCTTAAATCGTAATGATCAATTGATAAACTACCTTATCCACTTATGAAAAAAACAGTTGTCCAAAGACGATATGTCTGGCAACTGTTTTTTATATGTAATTTTTTATTTTCTTAAGGTTAGTTTAACGATACACTCGCAACGTGCCGTTTGTGGCAGCATGTCTATGTTTTCAATTAAACGGACATTATAGCTTTCGGTTAAGAGTACCAAATCTTGTGCTAAAGTTGATGGGTTACAAGAAATGTAAACAAAAGTCTTCGGTTTGGTGCGAAGCAAAGTTTTGATTAAACCTTTGGCAAGACCTGTTCTTGGTGGATCAACAATTAATGCATCAACTGGCAATCCTTGCTCTTGAAGCTGTGGCAATACTTTTTCAACGTTACCTTGGAAGTAATCTGCGTTCTTAACGTGGTTCAGTTCCACGTTGTGCTTAGCATCTGCAACTGCTTCTGGAATGGTTTCAATTCCAACGACTTGTTTAACCTGATCAGCTGCAATAATGCCTAAAGTACCCACACCGCTATATGCGTCGATTAAAGTTTGGTCTGGGGTTAAATCTAAAAATTTGATTGCTTCAGAATAAAGGTTAACTGTTTGGACTGGGTTTAACTGGAAAAATGCTCGAGGAGACAAGGCAAATTTTTTACCTAAAATTTCTTCGGTAATTTGATTTTTACCGCCTAATTTTTCAGTTTTGTTTCCCCAGACTTGTGGGTTACGCCAATCGGTTTCGTTTTGATAAATACTAACAACATTAGGAAGTTTTGATAATTCTTGACTTAATGTAAGTAGGTTTTTAACTTCGTGCCCAACCGTAATCAAGGTAACCTGTATTTCTTTGCTTGCTTCAGATTGTCGAACCACTATCGTTTTAATCCCTGGGAAGTGGCGGTAATAATTTGCAACCGGTACGTGTAGTTTCTCAATCAAAGCCTTGACTGTACGTTCAATTTTTTGCGTATCCTTACTTTGAGTAGGCATTATTGGAAGATCAAAGAGCTTGTGCGAATGAGGAGCAAACAAGCCCAATTTAGTTTTACCGTGATCTCTTTCAATTTGGTATTGTGCCTTATTGCGGTAATGCCATTCATTTGGAGCTGGTATAGTATTCTTCACCTTGTATTTTGCATAGCCACGGGGATGGTATTTCTTAAGTGCCTCTAAAACGTTATTCTTTTTAAACTCAAGCTGCTTTTTGTAGCTTAGGTGAGCTAGTTCTAATCCACCAACTTCAGGTGGAACATCTTTAGGAAAAGCAACCCGGTCAGGGCTTTTTTCTTTAATTCGAACAAGTTCGGCTTGAATGTAATGGGGGTAATCCTTAATGATTTTGGCTACAACTACTTCATCGGGAAGTGCACCCGGAATAAAAATGATCTTCTTTTTATAGTAGCCGATTCCTTCACCATTGATACCTAAACGTTTTATGGTAATAATTACGTCTTTTTCTTTATGATTATTATGTCTAAAATTTCTTCTCATAATTTTTCTTTCTACTAAAAACTAACCGTTATTGATAGTTAATTGTACTCCCTAAGAAAAGTTCTTAGCAAGAAAAGTAAAAATTTGCTAGCATGGATAATATATAGAATACGAGGTAAAAGTGATGCCAATTATTTCAAAAATTAGTGCCCAGAAAAAACCGGGCCGGTATAATATTTTCTTAGACGGTAAATATGCTTTTTCAGCTAGTGAGCAGACGGTTGCAAAATTTGTCCTTTTAAAGGGGCGAAAACTAACTGATGAAAAAATTACTGAAATTAAGCACTATGATGATGGTGCCAGAGCAACTGATTTAGCTGCTCGTTACTTAAATTATCAGCCCAGAACTATTTTTGAAATTTTGCAGTATCTCAAGAAACACCATATTTCAGATGAATCGGCTAATGATGCTGTTGAAGAATTGAAAAAAATGGGTTATTTAGATGACCATAAATATGTCCAATTGTTTATTAAAAACGACTTGCGTGTCGGTACTGACGGTTCTAGAAGCCTTCAACGTAAGTTAACCCAAAAGGGGGTAGATCCCGAAATTTCTCAAGTTGAACTTGAAAATGTAGCTGATGAAGATTGGGTTAGTGTGGGTCAGCGAGTTCTAAAATCGATGGCACATAAGGTTGGTAAATTATCTGAACGTGAACTTAAGCGTAAAATGAAAACGAAGTTGTTAACCCATGGTTTTGATTCTAATGTTTCTGATATGATAATTGAAGCAATGGATTTACACGCTGATGAAGACGAGCAAATGGAAGCATTGAAAAAACAGGGAATTAAAGCTTATAAACGTTTTCGCCGCTTTGATGATCGCAAAAGAAAATCTAAAATTAGAAATTATTTGTTTACGCACGGATTTTCATCCAGTGAAATTAATGCCTTTCTAGATGGTGATATTATTCCATTAGATGAATTGTCTGAATATTGAAAGGAATAAAGATGGATAGAATACAAGAAGCTGTAACTTTTGTGGGACGACCGTTTCCAGATACAATGATGGACAAGCAACGTTCTTATACTGCATGTAATATGAAAATGGAGAATGATCCGGTCTTTCAAAAATTTTTGAAAGATAATAATTTGCAAACTCAACGGACCAATATGATTGTTTTTGGTCCAGATAATTTTATGTATTGGTATGGTGTATTGACAAATAAAGTAAAAAATATTCCATCTGGCCTTATGAAGTACCAATTGCCTAAGGCAAAGGTGGCTGAAGAAAGTTCTGCTGATCAAACACTCGCCTTTTTTAATACGCCTTTGAATGCAGTTCTACCTAAATTTCTAAAGAAACTAGCTACTCGTGGTGTAAAAGTTTACGAAAATGTTGGTGACAGTCCTACGCCGTATGTTTTACAGACACTTAATTTGGATACAAAAAAACTGACCCAAACTTTATATGTAGAGGCCAGTAAATAATTTTTATTTCTTTAATATTTTTAATGTTGTTTAGGATCGATTGATAAATTGTCATATTCAACGTAAGCTCCAAGACAAGTTGAAATAAACATGATTAACATAACGAAGCCGACAGACTTACCAACGATTTGATCTAATGTGAGTAGCTCTCGCACCGCAATAGTTGCGAGGAAGCAAAGAATGAAATCTAAAATTACGTTTGCAATCAGCAAAATATAACGCCGTCGAATGCTGAAAAAGCGGAGCAGCTGTTTGAGGAAGCCGTCATTAGTTTCCACGGCGAGTAAATCAACTGGGCGCTGAATTGTTGCTTTGATGGCAAACATGATTACTGATCCGACTGCGGCACCAATTATGGTCCTGAATAGATCAGCAGAGTGTAAAACTAGTGCGTCATAACCGATTCCAATAATTATTAAACTGCAAATATACGGAATCAATAATAAAAATGTAAAAACAAGAAGAATATGACTTTTTTTCATTAGTTTAAACCTCTTTTCTTATGTGCTATTTTACCATATCAAGTTGGCTCATGATATAATACTGTTATTTGAATTAATATAGAAAAGAGAGAAAGGCATTATGAGTAGTGACCCTGTCCCTGGAAATTTATTTAACAAATTAAAAAACAAATTTTCTGATGGTGATGAAGATGAAAACAAGGACCACTTAAAACGAGAAATTAATGATCTGTATAAGCAGAAGAAAATTGATAATACGGAATTTTCTATGTTAGATGGGGTTCTGGATTTTCAAGATAAAATGGTGCATGAAGTAATGGTACCTCGTACTGACGCCTTTATGATTAATGCAAGTGATGACTTTCAAGATAATCTTGATGAAATTTTACATGAACCTTATTCGCGTATTCCTGTTTACCAAAATGATAAAGATAAAGTTATTGAAATTATTCATATTAGGTCAATTTTGCGGAAAGCAAAACAAATTGGTTTTGATAAGTTAGACTATACAGATGTCATGAGTAAGCCACTTTTTGCTCCCGAAACTACTACGTTAAATGATTTACTAGTTGAAATGCAGAATACTCAGCAGCAACTAGCAATTTTGACCGATGAATATGGTGGGGTTGTTGGCCTTGCTACAATTGAAGATTTGCTTGAAGAAATTGTAGGTGACATTGATGATGAGGTAGACCAAGCTGAGGTTTTGTTTAATCAAGTTGGTCCAAACAAATACATTGTTTATGGTAAAATGCCCCTCGATGATTTTAATGAACAATTTGGTACCAATATTGAAATGGAAAACGTTGATACTGTAGCTGGTTACGTAATTACTAAATTAGGTGTAATTCCGACTAAAGGGGAAAAATTATGCGTTAAACTTGATAATGGAATGATTTTGACCACTAAAAGAATAATGGGTTCAAGGCTACTTACCGTTTTATTGACAATTCCTAAAAATTTAAATAAGGAAGAAGAACAAGAAAATTAATGGATAAAGGACTTTTAGATAAAGTAAAAAAGAGAAGGACGTTTGCGATTATTTCTCACCCAGATGCTGGTAAAACTACGATCACTGAACAAATGCTTCTGTTTGGTGGGGTGATCCGAAGTGCAGGTACAGTTAAAGCTCGTAAAACTGGACATTATGCAACTAGTGATTGGATGGAAATTGAAAAAAAGCGTGGTATTTCTGTAACTAGTTCTGTTATGCAGTTTGAATACCAGGGTAAACGAATTAATATTTTGGATACGCCTGGGCACCAGGACTTTTCAGAAGATACGTACCGAACGCTTATGGCGGTTGATTCAGCTGTCATGGTAATTGATTCAGCTAAAGGGATTGAACCACAAACTAAAAAACTATTTAAGGTTGTTAAACAACGTGGCATTCCCATTTTTACTTTTATGAATAAGCTTGACCGTGACGGTCGACCACCACTAGATCTGATTGCCGAGCTTGAAGACTTGCTTGGCATTGAAGGTGTTGCAATGGATTGGCCAATTGGTTCTGGTCAAACATTAAAGGGCCTTTATGATATAGCCAACAATCGGGTTGAACTTTACCGTAAGAATGGTAAAGACCGTTTTCTGCCACTTGATAAAAATGGTAAATTGCCTGATAGTGAACCGCTCAGTAAGGATCCACAATTTAAGGAAACCTTAGACGAAGTGGATCTGATCAAGGGTGCTGGTAATAAATTTGATTTAAATAAAATTGCTTTAGGCGATCAAACGCCAGTATTTTTTGGCTCAGCTCTAACTAATTTTGGTGTTGAAACTTTCTTGAACGGTTTTGTTAATTTGGCACCGTCTCCAGAAAGCCATACAGTTAATGGCGATGAAGAATTAAGCCCTGAGGATCCAGAATTTTCTGGTTTTGTCTTTAAAATTCAGGCAAATATGAATCCCCACCACCGTGATCGGATTGCCTTTGTGCGTGTTGGAAGTGGTGAATTTAAAAAAGGGCTTGATGTGACGCTTGCTCGAACAGGAAAACCAATCCGTTTGAATAATGCGACTGAGTTTATGTCGAGTGAACGTGTTCAGGTTTCTGATGCCGTGGCTGGAGATATTGTTGGTTTGTACGATACCGGTAATTTTCAAATTGGCGATAGTATTTACGCAGGTAAGCGTAAGGTGGTTTATCCACCGCTTCCAGAATTTACACCTGAATTATTTGTGCGCGTCACCGCCAAGAACGTGATGAAACAGAAATCATTTCATAAGGGGATGAAACAGTTAGTGCAAGAGGGTGCAATTCAGCTCTACCGTAATTACCAAACTAATGAATATATTCTTGGAGCTGTGGGACAACTTCAATTTGAAGTTTTTAAATTTAGAATGAAAAATGAATATAATTCTGATGTTGAGATGACCAGTTTAGGTCACCGGGTTGCTCGTTGGATTGATTCGAATCAATTGGATCCAGCAATGTCTAATAGCAGAAACTTGTTAGTTAAAGATCGTTATGGTAATCCGTTGTTCTTATTTGAAAACCAATTTGCTGAACGCTTTTTCCACGAAAAGTATCCTAAAGTTAAATTAACTGAAAAATTATGAAAAAAATATGACTGGAATTTTAATTCCAGTCATATTTTTTATTAACTTACTTATCAACATGAATTTCAATAACATGACGACTTTGATCGACCGTTAATGTATAAGAAGTATCCGTACCTTTAATGAGTCGTTTAATGACAAAATCGACTTCTTCTTTACGAACCCGGCGGTCATGATTTTCTAATGCGATTCCGATAGCAGTATTACTCTCCGTGTAAATAACTGAAGTATTTCCTAAAGAGTAAACCTTAACGTAATTAGCATCTGTAGTGTTGAGTTGGCTTTGAACCAATTTTGCGTAACTGTTGGTTACATCTATTAAGTGCATGGATTTCACCCGTTTCTGTTAGCTTTACCTTTTTAATTTAGTATAACCCTAATTATGTGATAAAAAAACATGATTGCTGGCAGTTACAGCAATCATGTGTAGAAGTAAGATAAGTGTTTACTTCTCCTCGGTAGCATCATCCTTTGAATCAGTAGCAGTATCATTATCGCTGATAACCATCTTATTATCCTTCACGTCAGCTAATAAGTTCTTGCTATTTGGATGATCAAGCTTAAAGTCAGCTACTTTATCTTCAATTTCTTCTTGGATAGTCCGACGAAGTGGACGAGCACCCATTGCAGGATTATAGCCGTCATTAACTAATTTCTTCTTAGCCGCATCAGTAACATCGATATGTAATCCCTGATCCTTAATCATATTGTTTGTATCTTGCAACATTAAGTTAACAATCTTGACCAAGTCATCCTTAGTTAGTGGATTGAACTCGATGACTTCATCTAATCTGTTTAAGAATTCCGGCTTAAAGAATTGGCTCATTGAACCTCTTGCAGAGCTCTTCTTGTCACTATTCTCAGCTGCGAATCCAACGCTAGCATTCTTAATTCCTTGACCAGCATTTGAAGTCATAATGATGATTGTATCCTTAAAGGAAACTGTTCTGCCCTGTGAATCTGTTAAACGCCCATCATCTAAGATTTGTAGAAATAGATTCATTACGGCTGGATCAGCTTTTTCAATTTCATCAAGTAAAATCAAACTGTATGGGTTATGCCGTACTTTTTCGGTTAATTGTCCAGCTTCTTCGTAACCAACATAACCTGGAGCTGAGCCAATTAACTTAGATACAGAATAAGGTTCCATATATTCAGACATATCAAAACGAATCATTGCGTTTTCAGAACCAAACATTTGCTTAGCTAATTGCTTAGCCAATTCAGTTTTACCGACACCGGTAGGTCCAACGAAGAGGAAGGAACCAATTGGCCGGCCTGACTTGTTAAAACCTATTCTGTTACGTCGAATTGCACGGGCAACTTTGTCGACAGCCTTATCTTGGCCGATTACGTGTGCTTTAAGTGCAGGTGCCAAGTTTTGTAACTGGTTTTCTTCTTGTTTTTGAATATCCCCAACAGGAATACCAGTCTTTTCCTCGACAATCTTATTCATGATCTTGCTTGTAATAACAGGAGATTTATCTGGATCAATCTTTTGATCTTTCATCTTGTTATATTTTTCAATTTGGTCACGGTAGTAAGCAGCTTTTTCGTAATCTTCACTCTTTAAAGCTTCTTGTTTTAATTTTTGAGCCGCAGTTATTCTTTCTTCCATTTTATCTTTATCGACGTAAGGGATAGTTAAATTCATTCTTGAACCAGCCTCATCAAGCAGATCAATTGCCTTATCTGGTAAGAATCTATCTTGAATGTAACGTGCGGATAATTTAGCAGCAGCCTCGATTGCACCATCAGTATAGTGAACGTGGTGGTAATCTTCGTAGCGCTTTTGAATACCTTTTAGGATGCGGATAGTCTGTTTAATACTTGGTTCTTTAACTTCTATTGGTTGGAAACGACGAGCAAGAGCCGAATCTTTTTCAATTTCTCGGTATTCCTTAATAGTAGTGGCACCGATTAATTGCAGGTCACCACGTGCTAAAGCTGGTTTAATGATGTTTCCGGCATCCATACCACCTTCAGCATTACCTGCACCGACAATTTCATGAATTTCGTCGATGAAGAGGATGACATCTTTTCTACTCTGCAATTCCTTAATTAATTGCTCCATTCGTTGCTCAAATTGACCGCGGATTCCGGTCCCTTGAACCATTGAAACCATATTTAGGGAGATAATCTTCTTATCTTGCAGTTTAGCTGGAACAGAACCATCAACGATTTGTTGAGCTAAGCCTTCAACCACGGCCGTTTTACCAACTCCGGCTTCACCAATTAAGACAGGATTGTTCTTTGTTCTCCTGTTTAAAATTTCAATTACACGGGCAATTTCTTTATCACGTCCAATAACTGGGTCGATCTTGCCCTCTTTGGCAAGTGCGGTCAGATCAGTACCGTATTGGTTAAGTAATGAACGGCCATTATTTCCGTTATTACCATTTCCACCACCCATTTGCATTTCTGGGCCTTGTCCTTGATTCATATTGTTAGCGGCACCACGATTATTTCCGTTTAAACTATTAAACAAATCGTCGAAGTCACCGAAAAATTCGTTATTATCATTATTCATATTAGTATTTCCTTGTTGTTCTTTTAATTTTTGGTAACAGTGTTGGCATAAATCAACTTCACGGCTTTGGCCATTCACCTTCGCAAAAAGGTGGATAGAGGCAGGCCGTTTGTGACAATTTTGACAAAGCATATTATATTACCGCCTTTCCCGTTAACACTTTACTAGAGTATATAATTAGCACTCTCTATAGTCAAGTGCTAAACACTAAAAACTTATTTTTTGTAAGGAAAAATAAAGTAGAGGTAATTTACAAAGTAAATGTGCTAAAATAAATAGGACCTATATAAGGTAGGCATAAAAATTTTGAGTGTGGTGATATATTTTGGATTATCAAAAAATTCTTGATCAGTTAGCCAGTGGTGAACTTGAAAAATATGAAGTTAGTCCGAAAGACGCTTTTGATTTTCAAAAGGCATTAAGAAGCTACGGTAAAAGGCAAAATATAGCAGGGCGAGCTTTACGTGGTGGTAAAATTATCTATACGCGCGCGAAGTCAGAAGATTAAATAATGTAAACTGTTACATTCAAGTTGTCTAAACCGTAAAAAAATGATAATCTAATACCTGAATAGGTATTTATTACCAGTTTAGTTTTAAAGGAGATATTTATAATGGAAAAACGCAATTTTCACATCATTGCAGAAACAGGTATTCATGCACGTCCAGCTACACTTTTAGTACAAGCAGCTTCTAAGTTTGGCTCAGATATTAATTTGGAATACAATGGTAAATCAGTTAACTTAAAGTCAATCATGGGTGTTATGTCACTCGGTGTTGGCAAGAATGCTGATATCACTATCACCGCTGACGGTGACGACGAAAAAGATGCTTTAGACGCTATTGCTGACACAATGAAAAAGGAAGGTTTAGCTGAATAATGACCAAGACTTTAAAAGGGATTGCTGCTAGTGACGGTGTTGCTGTTGCTTCAGCCTATCTTTTGGTAGAACCTGATCTTTCATTCTCCAAAACTTCTATCTCAGATGTTGATGCTGAACTTGCTCGCTATAAGAAAGCAATTAAAGAATCAACTGAAGAAGTTAAGAAGATTCGTGATACTGCAAAGAAGAGCTTAGGTAAAGATGAAGCCCAGGTTTTTGAAGCTCACTTGATGATTTTGAGTGACCCAGAATTTACTGGTGCCATTGAAAAAGAAATCAAAGACCAAAAGATAAATAGTGAAGCTGCACTTGATGAAACTTCTCAAAAATTTATTAAAATTTTTGAAGGAATGACCGATAATACTTATATGCAACAACGTGCTGCTGATGTACGTGATGTTTCAAAACGTATTATGGCTCATTTACTTGGTAAACAATTACCAAATCCTGCTTCCATTGATCACGAAGTTATTGTCGTTGCACACGACTTAACTCCCAGTGACACTGCACAGCTGAACAAGAAATACGTTAAAGGTTTTGTAACTGATGTTGGTGGTCGTACTGCCCACTCAGCTATTATGGCTCGTTCTCTTGAAATACCAGCTGTTGTTGGCAC
Source organism: Lactobacillus acetotolerans DSM 20749 = JCM 3825 (assembly GCF_001436775.1). GTDB lineage: Bacteria > Bacillota > Bacilli > Lactobacillales > Lactobacillaceae > Lactobacillus > Lactobacillus acetotolerans. Next base: position 1,195 of record NZ_AYZC01000018.1, on the reverse strand, counting down.
TGAATCAATTACTAAGAGCGTTAAGAATGGCCAGACACTTATTGTTGATGGTTTGAACGGTGACGCTGTAGTTGATCCAAGTGATAGCCAGGTAACCGATTATAAGCAAAAGGGTTCTGACTTCCTTAAGCAAAAAGCTGAATGGAAGAAACTGAAGAACGAACCATCTGTCACTGCCGATGGTAAGAAATTTACTATTGCAGCTAACATTGGTACTCCCAACGATATGAAGGGTGTTCATGACAATGGTGCTGAAGCTATTGGTTTGTACAGAACAGAATTCTTATACATGGATTCATCTGATTTTCCAACGGAAGACCAACAATTCGAAGCTTATAAGAAAGTTATCGAAGGTATGAATGGTAAACAGGTTATCATTAGAACCATGGATATCGGTGGAGATAAGCACCTCGATTACTGGGATTTACCAAAAGAAATGAACCCATTCTTAGGTGTTCGTGCTATTAGACTTTCACTTAAGAACCAAAAGATTTTCCGTACCCAATTAAGAGCTTTACTTCGTGCTTCTGCTTACGGTAAGTTGGGAATTATGTTCCCAATGATCGGTACGTTGAAGGAATTACGTGAAGCTAAGTCAATTTTATTTGACGAAAAGGATAAGTTAGTTAAAAAAGGTGTTAAAGTTGGCAAAGACTTACAAATCGGTATGATGATTGAAGTCCCAGCCGCTGCTGTTTTAGCTGATCAATTTGCTAAGGAAGTTGACTTCTTCTCAATTGGTACGAATGATTTGATTCAGTATACTATGGCTGCTGATCGTGGTAATGATAATGTATCATACCTCTATCAGCCAGCTAACCCATCAATACTTCGTTTGATTAAGCACACAATTGACTCTGCTCATAAGAACGGTATTTGGTGTGGTATGTGTGGTGAAGCTGCCGGTGATAACACCATGTTTCCAATTTTACTTTCAATGGGACTTGATGAATATTCAATGAGCGCAACTTCAGTCTTACGTATCAGAAGCTTAATGAAGAAGTTTAATACTAAGGATCTTAAAGAATTAGCTAATAAGGCTTGTTATGTTTCAGAAACGGCTGAAGAAAACAAGGAATTGGTTGATAATTTAATGAAGAAACTTAGTAAATAGTTTTTTAAATAAATATAAAATGTGCATTATGAAGTGAGACCTAAAAGTGAGACACTTTTAGGTCTTTTACTATGTCTAAAT
>NZ_AYZC01000017.1 GCF_001436775.1 Lactobacillus acetotolerans DSM 20749 = JCM 3825 | reverse complement strand
TTAATTTAGTCTTGTTTTAAATTTTCTATCACCAGCGATTGACACAGAGCCTAAAAAAATAGCAACCAATTTTGACAAAACGAACCCATCATTCATTCCCTGATTGCTATTCTTTTATTTAATTTTTAATTTATTAATTAGTTTCTTTTCTTTCATTCGCAGCTAATTCTTTTTTATAACGCTCATTACCACGATATAAATCATAAACCGTCCAAATTAGCAATAACACAATTAAAACAATTAATATGTACGCTATTAAGTGCCCTTGGCTAATTTGAGCTGCAGTAGGATTATCCCCATAAAATCCAACAATCGCATCTGGCAAACTGTACATATTCAAAGCGGTTAGCGCAATGACAGATAGCCAACCGAAAAATTTAACTAAGAAATTATTCTTAAAACTTCCCATTTCTGTTTTACTATCCGTAAACATAATTAATGGAAGCATTGAGAACGGCAACGCAAAAGCTAAAAACACCTGTGAATTATTCATCAAATTATTCAGAGCTTTATGCTGGCGAACTGCGCTATAACTAGCAGTTTGGGCAACACAAATCAATACTGGAATAATTGAAAGAAGACGAGTTACTAAACGCCGCATCCATAATGGCATCTTCATGTGGATAAAACCTTCCATGATTATTTGCCCAGTCAAAGTTCCAGTGATGGTAGAATTTTGTCCTGATGCAAGTAATGCAACCGCAAATAGTGTAGAAAGAACGCCGGTTCTAGCAACTTTAGCTAAAATACCATTATTCATTACTGAAGTGTCCGATAAAGCTCTAAACAATCCAAAGAATGATGGATCTTTCACAGCCCCGGACTTAAAAACAGCGACACCAGTTATTAAAAGCAATGCATTAACAACAAAAGCAAACGATAATTGAATGTTAGAATCCCATGTTGTAAAACGAACGGCATCTGCCACATCCTGCTTATTATTATGATTAATTTTACGAGTCTGTGAAATTGATGAGTGCAGATACAAATTATGCGGCATAACGGTTGCACCGATGATGCCTAAAGATCCAGCTAATGGAGTATAACCATTAACAGATGGATGTTTAGAAAAGGTGGCAGTAACAGGAATTAGTCCTTTGGCCATCGCACCCCAATCGGGTTTCGATAAAATGACATAATAAGTAAACACAAACAAAATTACTAAAATTAATGCAACAACAATTGCCTCAATTTTCCTAAAACCAATCTTGGTTAATAATAGTAATACTAAAACATCAAGAACAGTTATAAATACAGCCCAAACTAAGGGTATACCAAACAATAAGTACAATGCAATTGCTGCTCCAATAACTTCAGCAATATCTGTTGCCATAATGGCTAGTTCAGTCATGATCCACAAAACAATGCCTAAAGTTCGACTCGTTCGAGCACGGATAGCCTGGGCTAAATCCATTTGCGTCACGATTCCTAATTTGGCCGCCATATACTGCAATAGCATCGCAATCAAACTTGAAAGTAGAATGACGGACATTAGTAAATATTGGAAATCCTGACCACCAGTAATTGATGTTGACCAATTACCAGGATCCATATAACCAACTGCTACTAACGCTCCAGGCCCTGAAAAGGCAGACAATGTTTTCCAGAATCCTTTACCGTGTGGTACTGGCACGGTCCCATTAATTTCTTCAAGCGATTTTCCATTCTCATAGTGGATTAAATGCTGTTTCTTAGGTGTATTTTTATTTTTTTCAGACACACCAACACCTCCCAATATTCAATTCTATAAGTATGATACTTCTGATTATTCCAAAATTAAATAGCAATATTTTGAAATTTAATATTTAAAAGTACTAACTTGTATTGATTATAGACACTTGACTACGCTTTCTTATAAAAATAAAAAAAGTACTAACATTGTTAGTACTTTATAATTAAAATTCTTCATATTTAGCTGGATCCTGATTATTTAATCTTCCATCGGGCTTATCCAAATTAGTAATTGTTTGCATTTCTTCATCAGATAATTTGAAATCAAACAAATTCAAATTTTCAACTTGTCTAAATGATTTAGAAGATTTAGGTATAGGAATAACTCCTAATTGGGTTTCCCAACGCAAAATAACCCGGCTTGTGGACAAACCTTTGTGATCAGCAATTTTCTTAATAACCGGATCTTTAAGCATTGAACTAGCGCGACCAATCGGGCTCCAAGCCATCGTTATAATATTGTGTTTCTCATCATAAGCACGTAATTGCTTTTCGGAGAAGTATGGATGAAGTTCAATTTGATTAACTACTGGACCTACGCCTGTCTCTTTAACAATACGATCAATATGTTCCGGTAAGAAATTAGAGACACCAATACTTCTGACTAATCCCCATTTTTGAGCAGTAATCAGAGCTTGCCAAGCTTCAACATAATGATTTTCTTTAGGATTAGGCCAATGAATTAAATACATATCATAATAATCCAATCCAGCACGATAAAGTGATTCCTGAATAGTTGTAAGTGCCTCGTTATATTTATGATGTCGACCAGGCAACTTAGATGAAACTATAATCTTCTCACGCGGAACATCAGAACGACGAATAGCTTCACCTACAGTTCCTTCATTTTCATAGTTAAAGGCCGTATCTAATAAACGATAACCATTACTCAAAGCTTTTGTAATAGCATTAACGCCTACAGCACCATTTAATTTATATGTACCAAAGCCAACAGATGGCAAAGTCAAACCATCTGCCGTTGTTAAAGTAGGAATTTTATTCATCAGTAAATATACCTTTCTCTAAATAACTTACATTGAACCTTTGAAAACTCCCCATGATTGATGGAAATAATCCCAACCAGAATAAATAGTAAAAATCAATGCAAGGTAAAGCAAAATTGTACCAATATAGAAGAAGTTACCAATTAACAAAAAGATAATTGAAAACATCTGACAAGTAGTTTTTATTTTCCCTGGCATTTTAGCAGCCAAAACTTGACCTTTATTCTCAGCTAAAATCAAACGCAGACCAGTAACGGCTAGCTCACGACAAACAATAATTGCAACAACCCAAGCCGGTGCTAATTTTAATGAAACTAAGAAGATAAATGCAGTCATAGTTAACATTTTATCAGCTAACGGGTCTGCGAATTTACCAAAATTAGTAATTAAATGACGACCTCGAGCAATTCGCCCATCAAACCAATCAGTTATCGAAGCAATAGCAAATACAATAGCTGCAAATACTAAATTCCAATAAACAGTAAAACTACCAACTTCTACATGAGCATTTCCACCAAAAATAATAATCAACATAAATACAGGAATTAAGAAAATTCTTAATACCGTCAATTTATTAGGCAAATTCATTCTATTTTTACTCTCCTATATACTTACTTCATACTAGCTAATATTATACTATTTTCCATTACTATTAGCATTATTATTGTTTGTAGAACTAGTAGATGGTTGAGTTTGTGTCTTTGATTGACTACTTTGTTGTTGAGTACTTTGTGTGCTTTGCTGCGGGCGAGCCTTTGATTGAGGCTGCTTATTAGTACCAGTTTGTCTACCCTGATTATTGTTCACAGTATTCCTATTGTTATTATTAGTTGTCGTATTATTGTTATTAGTATTAGTTTGGTTAGTAGTTTGTGATTTGATCTTGCCTTTATTCTTGTGTTTACCAATAAATAAGGTAAGGGTTTGGCGACCATTACGACCCTTATACGGAACTTTCTTACCGGCTACACTTACAGAAGTTCCAGTATCATTGCCAAAGGTAATGGCAACACTTTGTGCATTCTTCGGAATATTCATCGTATGCTTTTGGTTGGCAAGAAGATTTTGGGACCATTGAACTTTACCATTTACTGAAACGGTTGAAGTTACATTTTGATTACCTGCACGAACAACTAAACGTCGATTATTTTTTAAACCTGTAACACGATATTGGTTATTACCTAGAGGAACAATCTTAACTAAACTTTTGGCTGGTTTCTTACTAGATGATGAGCTCATCTGTGAAGATACAGAAACACTACTATTAGCATTGTCGTTTTGATGATTAGATGATAAGTGAGCATAAAGAGCGTAAACAATCAAAATAACGATAATAACGCCAAGTCCAATAGCAATCCGTGGCAAATAATTCTTCCACAAGTTTTTCTTATTATTAGTTGTTTTGCGGACTTTTTCACTCTTATTATCGACTGAATCCTCTACATAATCATCAGGTTCAGCTTTAGGTATCTCTTTATGATATTCGCTAAGTAATTTTTTACCATCTAAGCCAACGACTTGAGCATATTGTCTAATAAATGCCCGCACATAAAAATCACCTGGGAGTTTATCAAAGTCATTTTTTTCAATCGCTGTCAGATACCTACTTTGAATCTTGGTTGCTTTTTCAACATCTGCAATCGAAAGCCCTTTGGCTTCTCTGGCACTACGTAATTTATCTCCGATATCTGCCATATTTACCTCTTCAAATCTTTACTCAATATGTTGAGTATACCATTAACTACTTACATAATTACAAAAGCCAGCCACCGCTTACATAAATTGTTTGGCCAGTTAAATAATTACTGTGCGGATCAAGTAAATTCTTAATCCAAAAAGAAATATCGCTACTTTCAGCTAAACGCCCCGCAGGAATCTCTTCTTTAACTTCTTGCATAGTTTCTTTAGGGAACACTGCATTCATAGGAGTATTAACTGCTCCAGGAGCTACAACGTTAACAGTCAAATGCGTGGAAGCTACTTCGCGAGCATAAGCTTGGCTAAACCTAGTTAGCCCAGCTTTACTTGCACTATAAACTGCCTCAAGAGCACTACCTTGTCCCCCATAAACAGAACCTAAATAAACAATACGACTAAATTTATTTTTAATTAAAAGGGGTTCTAACAAATGGGTCAATTTAATTGGAACAATTAGATTAATCTGCATAATTTGATCAATTTTAGCCATTTTTTGCTGACCGACAAAATTATAATCTGTAATCCCTTCAGCAAAAACAGCCGCATTTATTGGTAATAAATTTTTAACAAAAACAATTAATTTATTATCGCTAATGGAAAAATTTAATCTAATTGGAATAAAATCTTGAGCAGGATACTTTTGAGCCAATTTATGACTTATTTTGCAAGCTGCATCCCATTTTTGGTTGCAATGTATATAAAGTGACCATCCAGCTGCAGCTAATTCACCACAAATAGATTGACCAATTCCACCAGTTGCACCAAAAATGATGGCCCGTTTCATTAACTAATATTCCCTTTCTAACTCTGCAAAAAGTATTTTTACTAAATTCACACAGAATTTTAGGTGTGAAAGTCTGAAAGTTTTATAACAGAATTCCTAAAAATTCATCTTTTAACCCTCAATAATCACGCTTAATTTCTATTCTAACATTCTTTTTAATAAATTTTGAGATAAATCAGGACTTGATAAAACTTTCTTAAAGTTTATTAATCACGAATTTGACTTAAAAATAATTCTTATGTATTATTAACTTAAATTATTTAAGGATGTGACTCAAGTTGAAGAAAGCAAATCGTTAATTTAAGAAATTTAATCGCTGTTAATTTATTTAACGGGGATTGTTCTGCTACGATTTGTATTTTCAATTTGTGTACCAAATTAAAATAAAAAAGGAACGCAGAAAGAGTGCGCTCCTTTTTTGTATAGTTCGATTAGTGACAATCCCTGCGATTTTGGTGAGGAGCTAGGATCTACATGGGAACAATAGAAATAAACAATTTATCATTTAAATATGATAATATGAGTCAAAATATTTTTAATAAATTTGATTTAAATATTGATGAAAAATGGAAATTAGGCTTAATAGGACGTAATGGTCGTGGTAAAACCACTTTCCTAAAAATTTTGCAAAAGAAGCTTGAATATCACGGAAGCATTACTACTAATTTGAAATTTGTCTATTTTCCTCAATTTATTAAAAGCAAAAATTTATCCACGCAAAATGTCTTATTGCAACTAGCTAACCTGACAGTAAGCGATTTATGGAAAATTCAAATTGAAATGGATAAGCTGCATTTAAATGATGACATTCTCAATCGACCATTTAATAGTTTAAGCCCAGGTGAAAAAACCAAAGCAAAACTAGCGGTATTATTCTGTAACAAAAGGGATTTTCAATTAATTGATGAACCTACTAATCATTTAGACAATATAGGCAGAAATGTTGTTGCTAATTACCTGAATAAAAAGAAAGGATTCATCGTGGTCAGCCACGACCGTCATTTTCTTAACCAAGTAATTGATCATGTTCTATCAATTGATCGTGCTAAAATTCAATTATTCAAGGGAAATTATGATACCTGGCAAAGACAGTTCGAACTACAAAACGAACATGAAGCTCAAGAGAAGCGACACTTACAAACTGATATCAAACGTTTAAATAAAACCGCGCAAAAAAGCAAAAAATGGTCTCTAAAAACTGAAAAAGGTAAATTTCATAAAACTGATCAGCATGAAAACATTAATCGTGGTTACATAGGACATAAAGCTGCCAAGTTAATGAAACGATCACAATCATTACTGAAAAGAACTACAAAAGAAGTTAATCAAAAGCAACAACTACTAAAAAATATCGATAAAAGTCCGAATCTAGAAATCGATTATGCTAAATCTAGTAAAAGAAACTTATTACAGGTAGAAGATCTAGTTGTTATCCGAAATAAGCACAAATTAAATCAAGCACTATCTTTTACTATTAAACTTGGTGAAAGAATTGCACTCGATGCAGCTAATGGAAGTGGTAAAACAACCATCATAAAAGCAATTTTAGGTAATAATGACTTAATAGCTAATGGTAGCGTGCACTTTGCACATAATATTAAAATTTCTTACATGAAACAAAATTTTACTAATTTCCATGGTGATTTAAAGGATTATGCCCTTAAACATAAGGTTGATTTTTCACAACTACTAAATACTTTACATAAGTTAGGGTTTGATCGCAAAATCTTCACCTTTAAAGTTGAAGAAATGTGTCAGGGTCAGAAAAGAAAACTGGCTTTAGCAGAAAGTCTTTGTACTAAAGCTAATTTATATGTTTGGGATGAACCTTTAAATTATTTAGATGTAATTACACGCCAACAAATAGAAAATTTACTGTTAGAAATCAACCCAACGATGTTATTTGTAGAACACGATCGTATGTTTACTAAAAAAATTGCAACTAGAGAAACTAGGTTAATCCAAGCTTAAACAAAAAACATAGCAGAAATTTCTGCTATGTTTTTTCTATAAATTATTTTTTAGAATTATCATCTTTTTTTTCTGGTGGAATTAAAACTTGTCTAGGTTTTGAACCTTCTGATGGTCCAACAATTCCTTTAGCTTCCATTTCATCAACAATTCGCGCAGCACGGTTATAACCAATCCTAAAACGACGTTGCAGCATTGAAACACTTGCCGTTTGCTGCCGCCGGACTAAATCAACAGCCTTAGGATAAAATTCATCTTCAGGTTCATCATTACTACCACTAGATGAAATATTTTCACCCTTTTGTGGGATCATCTCTTTATCATATTCTGGCTTTTGTTGGTGTTTAACCCATGAGATAACCTTTTCAACTTCATGAGATGATACATAAGCTCCCTGAATCCGTTCAGGTTTAGCTGCATCAATGGGCATATAAAGCATATCTCCCCGTCCAAGAAGTTTTTCAGCACCAGTTTGATCCAAAATAGTTCTTGAATCTACCCCACTTGAAACTGCAAAAGAAATTCTTGAAGGTACATTGGCCTTGATTAAACCAGTAATGACATCAACACTTGGTCGTTGAGTTGCTAAAATCATATGAATGCCAGCGGCACGTGCCATTTGCCCTAAACGGACAATGGCTCCTTCAACGTCGTGCCCGCCAACCATCATCAAATCACTAAGCTCGTCAACAACCACCAAAATATATGGTAAAGGTTTCATGACAGTCTTTGATTTATCATGATTATTTTCAGCAACTTTTGTATTATACTCTGCCATATTACGTGCACCACTAGCTGCAAATAACTTATAACGCCGTTCCATTTCTTTAACAGCCTTATGGAGTGCATTGGCAGCTAATTTTGCATTAGTAACCACTGGTATAAGCAAATGTGGTACACCATTATATACTGAAAGTTCAACCATCTTTGGATCGATCAAAATTAATTTGACTTGGTCAGGTCGAGCCTTCATTAAAATACTGGTTAAAATCGTATTAATAGCAACTGATTTACCTGAACCAGTCGATCCGGCTATAAGTAGATGCGGCATTTTAGTTAGATTAGCAGATATTGTTTGTCCCGTAACATCTTTGCCTAATGGAACCTGCATTGGATCCCTCTTAGCTTTAGAATTTTGGTGTTCCATTACATCTTTAAAAGAAACAATTGAAGTCGTACGGTTAGGTACTTCTATCCCAATAAATGGCTTACCCGGAATTGGAGCTTCAATTCTAATATCTTTTGCAGCCAGTGCCAAAGCCAAGTCATCAGATAAATTAACAATCCGGCTAACTTTTACCCCAACAGCAGGTTGAACCTCATAACGGGTTATCGTAGGCCCTAAAATTGCTTTTTTAATGATTACCTTAACGCCAAAACTTTTAAAGGTAGATTGCAATATCTGAGTATTCTTTTTAATAAGGGCTTTATCTGCACTCTGGTCAATATTTTTAACTGGATCAAGCAAAGTCACCGGCGGCTTCTTATACGATGTATTGGTTTTAGTCCCTGTTTGCAATTCACCATGATCTACACTGCCTAAATCTTGTTCCAGTTTCCGATCTTCATCAGCAAAAGAATGTGCTTTAGGTAAATCAGCGTTATTCTCAGATTTATTCTTTTGATCATCATTTTGCGATGCAACTTGAATCTGTGGTTCAGAATGATCATCAGAATAAAAACTAGCCTTATCTGAGCCTTTACTTTCATCCTGTGAACTAACTACTTCTGGCTCAACTTCCTTATTTGAATGATCGCCATCTTCATTAGAAAAATCATTAACATCAGGAAATACAGAGGTCTCTTTTTTCAATGAATCCTTCAGTTGCTTTGAATTTTCTTTTTCAATTTTGCGCTGCTTTTGCTTTTTCCGAATATCACCGCATTTATCTTTTAACTTGGAACCCGCTTCTTTATTTTTACGGATAAAAAATTGACTAAAAGATTGAAATTTTTCAATAATAGTTCGAAATTTAACATCAAAGAACATCAACAACCCAATAGGAATTAATAATACGGCAAAAACACGCAATCCGATTTGACCAAGCAAAGGGTAAAGGAGCTGATAGCCAGCTGCACCAATTATTCCACCACCAACTGAAACAGTGACACTAGCACGTACAAATTCTCTGGCCATTTCATGCCAAAAAGAATTTAAAAATGCACTATTAACTAATTCATGTTGAAAATAAACACTACTTTGAATTAATAAAAGACCAAAAATGGCTAGAAACAACCCACAACTACGTTTAAATCTTAGGTGCATTGGTTGACTGTAGATCAACATGACAAGCCCAAAAAGAGCAAATAGAGCACTAGCTAACAGATATGAATCACCAACGAATAACCTAATTACATTAGCAGTTTGTTTACCTAATATCCCTACTTTAACAAAAGCTAGAACAGCAATTACGATCTGGATAATGCCAATAATCGCCCAGTAAATATTCTTCTGTTGCTTCCTTTTACTTGTTTTCCCCGATGTTCTCTTCTTTCTTCTTTTAGGCATAATTTCACCTAACTAAAGACTAAAAATTAGCTTTGAAGTTCAAATTAACTGGTTTATCCAATGTAACTTGTGTAACTTCATAAGTTAAAGTTTCAATGTACTCAACTAACGGCCGACTTAGTAGCTTATAATCTGATTTTTCAAGATCACTGCCATCACCATAATAATTCTTCAATTGAACTATTTGACTGATTGTTCCGCTAACCGAAAAATCTCCTGGGGCCGGTGCAACATCGAAAACAACGTTAATTTCATAGTAATTACCATCTTTACCTTCATCCGTTGTTCCATCTTCATTTTGTTTTTGGGCTTTTCTTAGGCCAAAATTAACCTCGTCTTTCGTTTTAGGCTTGTCATTCAAATCGTAATGAAACGCGTGAACAATTACGGGCGTCATTTTCTTAAAATCCATTATTTACTCTTTCCTAAATTTCGTTCATATCTTTCTGGGCGATTATAATCATCTTTTAATTTATCATTCTCATAATGATGTGTGGTCTCCATTGCAGGAAAACCTTGTTGACGTAAAGCCTCAAGTAAAACCATCGCAACTGAATTAGCCAAATTATAACAACGAATATTATTCGACATCGGTATTCTTAAGTTTCGATCATAATACTCACGCATAAATGTTTCTGGCAACCCAGTGGTTTCCTTACCAAAGACAAAATAATAATTTTTATTTGGATCAGTATAATTTACTTCTGCATAATTTCTAGATGAAAATTTAGAAATTAAATACATCTCATCCTTTGGACCTAAGGTCTTTAAAAATGCAGTTAGGTCATCATGCATGTGGACATCGACTTTATCCCAATAATCTAGACCAGCTCGCTTCATTTTTTTATTATCAATTTGAAAACCTAGAGGCTCAATTAAATCTAAAACGGCATTAGTGCCAGCACACGTACGTGCAATATTACCAGTATTAGCCGGCATTAATGGCTCATATAAAACCACATGATTTGTCATAATACTCTCCTCCACTAAAAAAGTGTAGTTCTATCTAACCACGCTTTTTTGTTTCTACTTATTCTTTTCTATCTTTTTACCCTGCTTTACATTTTCTGTATCTGAAGGGGCGACTTCTTCGTCATCAAAGACTTTAGACACTCTCCGATAATAATTGTATACACGAGAAATAATAATCTTCAAAATAGCATATATCGGTATACCAAAGATGACACCCCAAAGTCCCCAAACGGCACTTGCACCAATTAATAATAAAATAGTGGTTACTGGGTGCATTTCCATCTTATTTCCCATAACTAATGGACTAATTAAACGTGATTCAATTGTTTGCTCAATAACAAAAACAATTAAGACTTTAATTAGCATTGGAAAAGAAACAATAATTGCAATTACTACGGCAGGGATAATCGAAATAAAGGTACCAAAATACGGAATTAAATTTAAAACACCACTCAATATGGCTAAGGCAATCCCATATGGTTGCCCAATTATAGTATAACCAATGGCAAACATGATGCCTACCCAAAAGGCAACGGTAATTTGCCCACGAATATAAGAAGCCAATGCATCATTAATATCATACAAAAGCTGACTAAAGCTCTTCTGCCAACGCTGTGGTGCAAATCTAGTAATATAAGGACGCAAATTGTGTCCATCTTTTAACATGAAAAATAGTATAAATGGCGCAGTAAGCAAGGTCATAAATATCATCGTGATAATACTTATTGCCGAGGAAATATTACCCAAAGTAGCACTGACTGCAGTTCGTCCAGATTTAAACAAGGTCTTCTGAGCATGATCAATCATATTATTAATATTATTTTTTACACCATGTAAATGCGGATCACGCAATGCATTTTGCGTAGCATTAACGGCATCATTCCAAATATGTGGCCAATTTTTAACCAAAGAATCAATTTGTCCTTGCACAATTGGAAATAACGTATTAATGATCCAAACCAATGCAACTACTACAATCAAAAATAAAGCAATAATTGTAATTACCCGCGGTACTTTAAATTTACGTTCAAGCCAATCCACAACTGGATTCATAATATAGAATTGAATAATGGCAAGCATTAGTGGTGGCAAAATTGCACTAAAGAAGAGCCAAGCGGGATTTAAAATAAAAGAAATCTTATTGAACACCCAAATAACTAGGAAGAACAATAAGATATTCAATAAAATAATACTAAGACGATTATTTAAAAACCATTTTTTAAAAATAGTACGCCTATGTCTTCTATGTTTTTCTTTGTATTCCATTAAATTATCCTAATTAAATATGTTCATAAACAATATCATCATCAACTCTAAAAGTTGGCAATGGCTGCTTACTATCAGAGTCAAAGTAAACAGCGTTCGCTAAAGGTGCTTTTGGTAATGAACGTTTAAAGAAAAAGGTAGCATGACCCAATGCTTTCATATTACTTGCAACCATGGGGCCAACATAATTAGCGACATAGGTTTGTCCATCTATAGTTACAGTATCACCTTTTTTAAATACAAAACTACTTACAGGTGTAGAAGTATTAAATTTTTGAATAACTGACACATCAGCTAAATCTTTATCCGCTCCCACGCCAAACAAAATAACCATACCATCTTTGGTATCAACAGCTTTTTTACCAATTCCTTTGATAGTTGAGATCCACTTCATTTTTATTAGCTCCTTAGAGTCTAATTTTAGCATAACAAAAACCGCTTAACTAATATTATAAGCGGTTTTCTTTATTACTTTTTATATGCTTTGTGGTAGAAAAGCCATTTTCTAGCTTCATCTAGAAGAACTAATGGAATTGGTAAGCAGAATAAGAAGATCCAATCCGATGCCATTAGATTAGTTGTATTAAAGAGCTCTTGTAAACCAGGCGTTACAGTCAAAACTAAGAACAATAAGATTTGAAAGATAATTCCGTACCAAATATTTTTATTACTGAATAATCCTTTTTTGAAGACAGAAACTTTATTTGTTCTACAGTTTATGACATTAGCCACCTGAGCAAATCCAATCGCACCTAATACCATAGTAGTGGCTCTCATATAAACTCGACCACTAGCAGCTAATGGAACTGATGGCCAACCATTTTGATAGTTAACAAAGAAGTAAGCACCAATTGAAATGATGCTTGATAACAGACCGTACCATAAGAAGGCTTTACTGATAATACTCTTGGTTAGCAAGTGCTCACTTCGCTTTCTCGGAGCCTGTTTCATAACATCAGGATCAGCAGCTTCTGCCCCTAATCCTAATGCTGGTAACATATCAGTTCCTAAATCAACCGTTAAAATTTGCATAACCGTCAATGGCAATGGAATTAAACCACTTGAGAATAGGAACAAGATTGATGGAAATGCTTCTGCAACATTAGAAGTCAAAATGTAAGTTAAGAATTTACGGATGTTACTGTAAACAGCACGACCTTCTTCAATCGCAGCTACAATTGAAGCAAAGTTATCATCAGTTAAAACGATATTGGCTGCATCCTTCGCAACATCGGTACCGGTCATACCCATGGCAATTCCGATATCCGCTCTCTTCAATGCAGGAGCATCATTAACACCATCACCTGTTGAAGCAACAACTTCACCATTTTCTTGTAAGGTCTTAACTACTTTGTACTTTTGCTCAGGAACAACTCTGGCAAAGATAACTTCACCCTTCAATGCTTGGCGAAGTTCTGCATCACTCATATTGTTGAGTTCATTACCAGAAATAACCCGAGCTTTCTTAGAAGTTAAACCAATCTGGACGGCAACTGACTTAGCCGTAAGCTTGGAGTCACCAGTAACCATAATAATCTTAATTTTGGCTTCGTGACAGCGACGAACAGCATTATAAATTTCTGGACGTGGTGGGTCACTCATTGTAGTTAAACCAACAAAGATTAAATGACTTTCAGCCTGATCAATTGTCAGCTTACTTACATCCGTATCTTTGCGCTCAACAACTTTATAGGCCATTGCTATGCTGCGAAGACCCTTTGCGGCGTAATCTGCATTAACCTGCTTAGCACGATCACTGTCTTCTTTGGTCATTTTACGAATTTTACCATCAACTTGAATTTGATCACATTGTTTGATGGTATCACTAAATGCACCTTTAGTAAGAATAATATATTGGGTATCATTCCAACGGTGAATAGTAGTCATCCGTTTACGATCTGAATCAAATGGTAATTCACGTAATCTTGGGTATTTGACTAAAACTTTTTGTTTTTCAAAACCAGCCTTTTCAGCCATGATAATCAACGATGCTTCGGTTGGCGTACCCAAAATCTTAGGTTTACCGCCCTTAACCTTACTTGGTTGTACGGTAGTATCATTATTCAAAGCTGAAATTTGCACTAACTTATGTAAATCTGGATTTTCTTCATACCATAATTGCTTATTGTTAAGTTCAATTTGACCATTATTAACATAACCGTTACCAGTTACGTGGTATTCATGCTTCGGTGTCCAAATATAATGAATAGTCATTTGGTTTTGGGTTAGAGTACCGGTCTTATCAGAACAGATAACAGTGGTTTCACCTAAAGTTTCAACGGAGTTCAGTTCCTTAACCAACGCATGCTTTTTAGCCATTCGTCGTACACCTATAGCCAGACTCAAAGTAACTGTAGGAAGAAGGCCTTCAGGAATAAAGGCGACAATCATTCCTAAAGCCAAAATAAAGGCTTTAGCAAATGGATATTTAACAAAGAAAATAGCACAAACTAAGAAAACAACACCGGTTGAAACAGCAATAATTGAAAGCTGCTTGGTCAACCGATCCAATTCTCTAGTCAAAGGACTCTCGGTCTTTCCTTGCTTTTGGGTTAAATTAGCAATCCGACCAAATTCAGTTTTCATACCAGTGGCAAACGCAATTGCACGACCGGTACCTGCCCCAACAGTAGTTCCTGAATAAATCAGGTTACTTTCAGCATAACTGCCTTCTCCAGGATCATACTTAGTAGTTTTTGATTCTGGAACAGATTCACCAGTTAATGCACTTTGATCAACTTGCATTGAACTTGCACTAATTAAACGAGAATCTGCTGGGATTGAGTTTCCGGCTTGTAAAAGAAATACATCGCCAGGTACCAAATCTTTGGAATCGACCTGCATCTTCTTACCGTCGCGGATAACTAAAACGTAGGTTGGCAACATGTTGTTTAATGCATCAGTTGCACGCTTGGCCGCACGCTCTTGCCAGAAGCTAAATAAACCATTAATAATGTTTACCATCCAAATGGCAATACCTAATTCAAGTGTCCCACTCATCATGGCTATAGCTCCGGAAATCCAAAGTAGGATTGCCATCGTGCTAATAAAATTCTTAAAGAATGTCTTCCATTGCGATTTTTCTTCAGACTTTTTAATAGCATTAGGCCCATATTTCTTTAATCTCTTAGCCGCTTCCTCTGAACTTAGGCCATTGGCTGAAGAATGTAAATTAGTAAAAACTTTTGTAATGTCGTCTCCGGCATAAAGCTCACGAATTTTCTTTTCATCCATTCCACTTTTACCTTCTTAATCCTTAAATTTTGTCTATAAAATACTCGACAACCTACTTTAACACTTTTAAAAATAAAATGGTATCCTTACCTATTTTATTTTTAGTGTTCCAGACAATGGTATACTAATTTATGCTAATTGCAATTACGATATACTAATTTATGCTAATTGCAATTATTAAAATGAAAACGGAGGCTTATTTCATGAAGGTATTAATAGGTGGTTATACAAAAAATGCCTCAAAGGGAATTTATGAATTAGGACTAAAAGGCAACGGTGAGAATGCTCGTTTAGGCAAAGCAAAACTCATTATTAACGTCGCTGGCCCAACATACTTTCAAAAAGATGGTGATCTACTCTTTGCCATTAATAATGCCGGTAACAAAGGCGGAATTAAAAGTTTTAAATTGACTGACCAGAAATATCATGAAGTTGATAAATACTTAACCCCAGGCGCATCCCCAGCCTATGTTGGCATTGATCGTAAAAAGAAGCTGCTTTACACAGCAAATTATCACACAGCAGTTTTGTCAGTCTTTCGTTATTCAAGCGATGGTAAATTAACTTTACTTGATACAGTCAAACATATCGCTGAGAATTTAGGCTCTCGTCCCGAACAAATGGATGGTCCACACCCACATTTCTTCGATGAAACTCCAGCAGGCAACCTGGTTAGCTGTGATTTGGGCAATGATAGCGTTGATTTTTATCATTTAAGTAATGATAAATTAGAACACTTAGCTAGTTATAAAAACGAAAGTGGTTTTGGCACAAGACACATTGTATTTTCCAAAGATGGTAATTATTTCTACGTTGTAGGTGAATTATCAAGTAAAATTAATGTTGTTAAATTTGATGAAGAAAGATGGTCGTTTGAAAGCATCGCTACTTATTCAACCATTCCAAATAGCTTCACCGGACATAATGGTGCAGCCGCCATTAGAATTAGTGGTGATGACAAATTTATTTATGTTTCTAACCGCGGTAACGATTCTTTAACCGTTTTTGAAATCAATAAAGATCATACTTTGAAACATGTTCAGCGTGTTTCCGCTTTCGGTAAATTCCCACGTGATTTCAATTGGGATCCGGATGAAAAATACGTAGTCGCAGCTAATCAAACTTCTAATAATGCTACCTTATATTTACGTAACGCTGAAGACGGTAGCTTAACCCCAATCCAAAAAAATATTGCGGTCCCAGAAGGAACTCGAGTTATTTTTACTAAATAAAAAACCTAATTAAGGAGATATATTTTTATGTTAGATATTTTTAAAGCGATTATTCTTGGAATAATCGAGGGAATTACTGAGTTTCTTCCCATTTCTTCAACTGGCCACCTTTATTTGGCTGATTATTTCATCAAGCTAAATCAACCCAAAAGCTTTATTAACATGTTTATGGTTGTTATTCAGCTTGGGGCTATCCTCAGTGTGATTTTAATTTACTTTAATAAATTAAATCCCTTTGCACCTTCAAAAAGCCACCAAGAAAAAGAGGCAACTTGGCAACTTTGGCTTAAAGTTATCATTGCAGTTTTGCCTTCAGTCATCATTGGCTTACCCCTAAACGATTGGTTAGACAAAAATATGACTACTTGGCAAGTTATTGCCGCAACATTAATTATTTACGGTATTCTTTTTATTATCTTAGAGAACTACTACAAAAAAAGAACGCCCAGTTTAACTAAGCTTAATAAGTTAAGTTACAGGATGGCCTTCTTCATCGGTTGTTTCCAGGTTCTTTCACTAATACCCGGTACTTCACGGTCAGGAGCTACCATTATGGGGGCAATGCTCTTAGGAACATCTCGGTTTGTTTCAACTGAATTTTCCTTCTTTTTAGCTATTCCTACTATGCTTGGAGCCTCAGTTTTAAAGTTAGGAAAGTATTTCATGAGTGGTAATGCATTTGTTGGTAACCAGTTAGCAGTCCTACTTGTTGGAATGATCGTTTCCTTCTTAGTTGCTTATATTTCAATCAAATTCTTACTTAGATACGTTAGAAGCCATGACTTTAAAGCCTTTGGCTGGTACAGAATCATTCTCGGTATTCTAGTTATCATTATTGGTTCAATATTTGCATAATAAATTAATTCAAGTTAAAGTTATGGCCTATAGTCATAGCTTTTTTCTTACGGTAAAATGTAAAAGGAATAGAAAAGGAGGCCAAGGATGAAAAATAACAGCTTACTAAAAATACTTTTTTCTACAGTATGTATAATTATTGGCCTTCTAGTTCTCTACAAATTATATCTAAATTATTTGCCTGAGATCAGATTGTTAATCCACTTCGACCACCATAATGAAAGACTTTTACTCAGAATGGTCAGGAAGCATGGAACTCAAGACTTAGTTTTTTTGTTTTTATTAAACATTATTTGTGTAGCCATTCCATTTCTTTCCAACGGCATTTTTTGCGTTTTGAATGGTGCCCTTTTCGGGCCAGAAATTGGTATGGCTGTGAATTGGGTAAGTGACGTTTTAGGACAAATCTTAGTTATGACTTTGTTAACCAAGATATATAATCCCAAGAAACTGCAGCACAGTAAGATTTATAACTTGTTAATGGGTCAAGATTATCCCCAAGCAGGTTTAACTGTAGGTTACAGTTTGCCGTTTATTCCAAGTGCAACGGTTAGTTACGCTAACCTTCTAATTAATAAAAGAAAAAAGAAACGTTTAATACCCGTTGCAATTGGTTCGATCCCCCTTGCATACTTATATGCTTACGGTGGAGATTCAATTTTACACTTAGATAAAGACAAATTAATTAAAGCGTGTGTCGGCATCTTACTTATTGCTATTATTTCGCTAACTTTTTTACTAGTTATGCGCCGTGTCAAAAAGCATAAAAAAGGAGTTTAATTTCAAAATTAAACTCCTTTTTCTTTATACCAATTTATATGTTTTATTCTTTTGATCAAAGATAAATTCTTGTCGTCCATTTTCTGAGAGCAAAACAACTTTCTTATAAGGACAACTATAACCAAAATTAGTTAATTCAACTGTATTTTTTTGACCAATTGTTATCTTATATAAATTAAACTGACCATTCTGATAAGCAAAATCTTCACCATCATCTTGATAATGAATATAGTTACCATAATCTCCAAATAACCTAAAGGTTATAACATCATGTTTTTTAGGATCAATGTGGTTATTGCTTTCATCCCAAGGTAAAATTGTATTCTTTTTAATAAAAAGCGGTAACTTATCAAGACCAGCTTTAACAAGTATGGAAGTATCACCTGCATACTCGCTGCCAGTCCAAAAATCAAGCCAATCTCCTTTAGGCAGGTAAACTACACGTTCAGTTTGTCCTTCAGTTACAACAGGTGCAACAAGCAAGTCATCACCAACCATAAACTCATCATTGAGTGTACGCACCTTTCTATCTTTAGGAAAGTTTAAAACCAGTGGTCGCATAATTGGCAGACCAGTTTTAGTTTCTTGATAGAAATTATCATAAAGGTAAGAAATCAAATGATACCGTAACTTCAAATATTTTCGGTAAATTTCTAGTGTTGGTTGCCCAAATGACCAAGGTTCCTGAGCTCTGGTACCCACAGAAGCATGGTTGCGTAATAAAGGACTAAAGATTGCTGCTTCAAGCCAACGGATTAACAATTCAGACGTAGTATCAGCGCCAAAACCACCAATATCCGTACCAGCAAAAGCAAAACCACTCATCCCTAAGTTACACATTTGTGGTATCAACATTTGTAAGTGACCCCATAAACTTTGATTGTCACCGGTCCAAACGGTCGAATACTTTTGTGTGCCAGCATACGCAGCCCTGGTAATAACGTATGGTCGTTTACCTGAATATTTCTTTAAACCTTCATAAGTGGCTTTATCCATATTATGTCCATAAACATTGTGCATTTTGGCATGGGTAGACCGTTGCTTACCATCAGAAAAGGCAATATCATCTGGAAGCGCACCGTTAAAAGAAGCAGGTTCATTCATATCATTCCAAACACCGCAAGTGCCAATATCAACTAAATATTTAACATTTTTAGCCCACCAGTCACGGACTTCTTTTCTACCAAAGTCAGGGTAAACTGCATCACCAGGCCAAACTTTATTTACATATACGCTACCATCCGGATTTTTAACAAAGTAACCCTTTTTAATACCTTCCTGATAAATGGGATAATTTTTATCTAACTTTACACCAGGATCAATAATTGGCATTATCCTAAAACCTTCTTTACGCATCTTCTGCACAAATTTCTTAGGATCCTGATAATTATCCTTTCTCCAAGTAAAAACGCGGTAGCCATCCATATAATCGATATCTAAGTGGATAACGTCACATGGCAAATCATTTTCTCTAAGTTTATCGGCAATCTGCTGAACTTCCTTTTGGCTAACACTATAACTCCAACGCGATTGTTGGTAGCCTAATGTCCATTTCTGCGGTAAAGGAACGCGTCCGGTCAAATAAGTATAATTAGATACAACTTCTTTCAAATCTTTTCCTCCAATTACATAGTAATCAAGGTTGCCTTGAACTGCTGAATAGAAATAATAATTAGAATTTTCTTTACCTAAATCAAAGTGGCTTTTATACGAATTATCAAAAAATAGCCCGTAAGGAAGGCCATTTTTCATTCCAATCAAAAACGGGATCGATTTATAAAGCTTAGTAAAACTTTCTACATGCGGCTCAGGGTTATCCGTATTCCAGTTATCGTATTCGTAACCCCGCTTATTAAGAAATCCAGTCTTATCACCTAACCCATAAAATTGTTCATCTTGTGCTAATTTTTTGATTACTAAAATTTGACTTCCCTTTTGATCGCTGGCAATTTGATGACCCTCCTCTTCAGCCAATTTTTTCTGTTCAGAATTTATTTCCCGGTCTAAAGGGATCCTCTTACCTAAATAATCTTGAATGAGCGGTTGATCTTTTTCATTAAAAACATCAATATGTAAATCTTCATCTACTTTTAAATGCAATGCTGCTGTTCTAATGATTATTTGCTTTTTGCTTTGTTCAACTTCAACCTTTGTTTTAATTTCTTTATTACCTTCAATAGCGTAAGAATTACCCGTTTCACCATGATCTTCAAAAATACGAATTATCTCTGGTGTGAGTACAGATATTTTGATTTTTCTATTATTATTTGAAACCCAAAAGGTTTGTTTTTCCTGTTTAAACTCCATATTTTCTCCTTTGCAAGTGGTTAATGTTTTTCATATTAAAGCAAACAGAAAAAAATTTCTAGAATAAAAGACTCAAGCCTTCTTTGACTTGAGTCTTATGATTATTTAATTTCTATACAATTTTATATCAAATTAGCTTCCTTAAGCAGTTCTGCAACCCAAGTTTTCTTGATTCTCCTGAGCCCAGTTTTTACTGCTAATTTTTCAGGCAGTTTCATATCCTGATCAGCCAACTTTCTCTTGTCGGACATGTAATACATTGCACGGAGAAGCTGACGGATATCATAAATTGAATCCCAAACTTCTGGAACACCCCGATCAACGTTAAGCAAAGTATAAACTGATTCCATCGCGGTTCTAACGGAATACTCAGTCGTAAAGACAGTATCCCTTGTTGGACTTTCAGCAAAATTACCGATAAAGGCTAAATTAACTGAACCCTTTGGTACAACTGCAGGACGGTCACCGTCATGACGGGGCATGAAGTAACTCGTGATATACGGCATATAAACAGGAACTGTGTTCATATTCTCTTCAGAGGACATTTCTACAATTTCACTTTCAGGAACACCTAGGTGATATAACAATTCTTCAGCAATCTCTTGACCAGTACAATCAACAATTCTCTTTTTTATGTAATTACCCTCAGTATCTGAGTAAAGTGCATAAATCCAAACAACGATCTCATCAGGATTCTGACTTGGAAAATGCGGTTGCCTGTGAATGGTGAAGCTTAACATCCAGTTAGAATCGGTAATTGTTATGATACCACCAGTATTAACCTTACCATCATAAAGGCTGCGCTTGGTTAGGCGTTCAAAGTACGGAGCAAGCTTCTTATTTTTCAGCGTTGTCGTAGCAGAAACAAACCAACTGCGATCTGGGATGTTTTCACAGAAGACATCCGGATTACCAAATTCAGAATCTTGCTTTGCCAAGTTTTCCCATAGTTTCCAAGAGCTCCCCTTAGCATGGGTAATTGGAGCTGGAGTATTTTGATTACCATAAGTTGAACTTTCTGTAATTGAACCATTCGTTACGAAGACAATATCATCTCGAGTTAAAGGAATTTCTTTTTGTTTACCCTTGTGTTCAATGATGATCTTTTGGGCAATTTTCTTTTTACCCTCATGATCAACAATAATATTTTCAACATGGGTATTTTTTTCAAATTTAACGCCGTGATCCTTTAAATACTTAAGTACAGGCTTAACCATCGAGTCATATTGATCATATTTATTAAATTTCAAAGCAGAAAAGTCAGGCAAACCATCAATATGGTGGATAAAGCGCATGCAGTAACGGCGCATCTCAGCCAATGAATGCCACTTTTCAAAAGCAAACATAGTTGACCAATAGGTCCAGAAATTTGTCTTAAAAAATTCTGGTGAAAAGTATTCTTCAATCGTCTTTCCTTGAATTTCTTCTTCTGGAGTCATAATCAACTTAATAATTTCTTTAGCAGCCGGTCCTAATTGATAGAGGCCATCACTTGCAACTTCATTGCCTCGTTGGTGAATCAAGCGACAATTTGATGAGTTTGGGTCTTCTTTATCAAGCCAATAATACTCATCTAAATATGAAGCTCCTGGAATTCTAAGCGAAGGAATTGAACGGTACATGTCCCATAAACATTCAAAGTGATTCTCCATTTCACGTCCACCACGAACAACAAAGCCCGCATGTGGTCGTTTCGTGCCGTCTAGCGATCCACCAGCAACATCTAATTCTTCTAAAATATGGATTTTATCTCCGGCCATCTTAGCATCCCTAACTAAGAAAACAGCCGCTGCTAAACCAGCTAACCCACTACCAATAATATAAGCAGATTTTTTATCTACGCCCTCTGGCTTCTTCGCATCAGCAAAAGCCTCATAGTTACCATTTGAATAATACATTCAAGTTTCCTCTTCCTATATAAGTATAGCTTTATTTCTATACTCTTAATTTTAGTAAAAGCGTTTTCAAAATTCAATACCTTTATTTTAACAGAAAGTAAAATGGAATAACCTTAACTCTCAAGATTATTCCATAATAACTGCATGTCTTCGGGGTCAAAGATTTTAACCCTTACATTTCTGCCTTCCGCAAAAGGATCTGGGAAATCTAAATAAAAGCAATTTAAGGCTTGGTGTGGGAACTTATCTCCTATACCGTATAATTTATCGCCAAAAAGCGGATGGCCAATATACTGCATGTGTACCCTAATTTGGTGAGTTCTACCAGTATATAAGCGTAATTCCACTAAGCTTGCTCCCTTTTTCTGCTTCAGAACCTTATAAGTAGTCTTAGCTTTTTTACCACTCATTAAAACACTGCGTTTAACTCCCCTACCTTTTTTGCCAATTGGAAGTTCAATTACTCCAGTTAAATTGTGATCGCTAAAATTCCCATGGACAATGGCATGATACTTTTTAACAAAATCATCTTTACCAAGTTTACTAAAACGGGCGTGTGCTACCGCATTTTTACCAATTAAAACCAAGCCAGACGTATTTCTATCTAACCGAGTTATCACGTGCGGTTTTAAATCTATTTCTTTCTCCCGCTTAAAATAACCCATCAACCGGTTAACTAGGGCATCATCATCTTCATATCGCGAAGGGATGGATAAAACACCGGCAGGTTTATTAACAATCAGATAGTTTTTCTTTTCTTGAATAATATTTATCGGTGCGTTCGAGGGTCTTAACCACGGATTGTTCTTTTCTTCACCCGTAAGAAAGAGCACCTCATCCCCAACTTGTAAATGGTAACTTGTGTACCGTCTCTTATGATTCACTAAAATCATACCGTTATGATTCTTAGCATTATTGATTGCCCGTTTCGAAAAACTATTCTTTAACAAAAAAGAGCCCAATTTCTTGGGACCTTTTTCAGCAACATGTAATTTAAACAGGGTCATCTTTATCACCGATAAATGCATTCTGAACCCGAGACCAAAAATGATGGTGGCCAAAACGATCAAAGTTAATTACTTTATTAGAAATACGGTAAATAATTTTTTTAGCATTACGCACATCTAACCTGCTGCCATCAATTGTCATCACAAAATGATCGACGTTAGGTACAATCGTAATCCATTGATCTGGTGCTATCACAATTGGTGAAGACAAAGACCTAAATACCCGGTTATTAATCGAAGCAATTTCGGTCATCTGTAGAGCCTTCAAACGGGGATGAATTACTGCCCCACCTAGTGACTTATTATAGGCAGTAGATCCAGTCGGTGTTGATACACATAAACCGTCACCCCGAAAGTTCTCAAACAATTGGTCATTAATATAAACGTCAGCTTCAAGTGTGTGCGAAACCCGCTTAACAGCTGATTCATTCAAAGCCAAATACCTTTTTTTATCCCCAGACTCAGTAATAAGATTTGCCTCAAGCAATGGGTACTTAGCTGATTCCGGCTCACGCAAAAATAAAGCATCAACCATTTTATCCACATCATAGCTGCGCCAATCTGTGTAAAAGCCTAAATGCCCGGTGTGTACACCAATAAAACGAATGGAGCTTACCTGATTAATGTAGCGGTGAAAGGCATTAATCAAAGTGCCATCACCGCCTACAGTAATCACTACGTCAGGATATTTTGCATCAAAGACAACATTTTTCTTTTGCAAAAGCTTCTTTAAGTGAGCGACAACTTTTAGTGTCTCCTCATTGTTATTATGAGCAATTGTTATTCTCATGATTTTTCCTTGCCCTTATTTTTGGTAAAAATTTTCTGTGCTTCCTGAACTTCATCCTTAATCAAAGACATTTCTTCATCAAGTTTATATGCAGCTTCCGCCGTCGATTTTAGTCTTTTAGAAATATCTTCAGGATACGAGCCCTTATATTTATAATTCAGGGTATGCTCAACTGTTGCCCAGAAATTCATAGCCAAAGTTCTAATCTGAATCTCAGCTAAAAGTTTTTTAGGACCTTCTGGCAAATAAACTGTATAGGAAATAACCATATGGTAAGAACGGTAACCCGATGGTTTCGCATTCTTAACATAATCACGTTCTTCCACAACTTCCATATCTTCGCGAGCATGGATAAGGTCGACAACCTTGTAGATATCATCCACAAATTGACAAACAATCCGTACGCCGGCAATATCCTGCATATCAGTCTCGATAACCTCAGGACTAATTACCCGCCGTGTCATCTTTTCTTTAATTGAATCCACTGTTTTAACGCGTCCAACTACAAATTCAATTGGTGAATGCTCACCCTTAGTTAAAAAGCTTTGTCTAAGGGAACGAAACTTTACTTTTAATTCACGTACGGTCTCATTGTAAGGCCATAAAAAATTATCCCAATCTATGTTCATACGAAAAAAATCCCTTTTCTAAACAATCATTCTAAGTTTAACATATAATAAAAATAAGGAATGGAGTAATACAAAATGTCAAAAGATCGTGAAATTGAAGCTAAAACTATTTTAGCCAAAAATGTTTACCAAAAGATAAGTAAAGCATTTCCAATTAAAGAGGATTTTCAGCAAGCTAACTATTACTTTGATACAGACGATAACTTATTAAAGAAGCACAATATTGGCTGTCGTATCCGTATCTTTTCCGACCACGCCGAGCAAACATTAAAAGTTCCCGATCCGCGGCCCGTCCAAAAAAAGTTTCATGAAGTCATAGAGATCAATGATAAATTAAAACTTGAAGAAGCAAATTCATTAATAAAAAAAGCCCAAACAAACGATTACTTTATCTTTCAAGGAAACATTGGACAATATTTATCGAAACATTTTGCTGATAAACAAAAGAAGCTACGTTTACAAACTTGGAGCAAGACTCATCGTATCCTTGCAAACGGGCCAGAAAATTGTGAGTTAACTTTTGATGCCACTTCATATCCTGATGGATTTGAAGATTACGAATTTGAAATTGAAAATACTAATCCTACTTTAATCAAAAAGATTTTAATTCAACTTGAGAAAAAGTACGGTTTTAAGCAGACAGCAAACAACACTAACCAAAACAAAATTGCCCGTGCGTATAATCACCGCAGTAAAAATTGAAGCATATTCTTTGTTTCTAAATTTGTTGTTTGCTAAAGTAAAATTTGATCCGTTAAACAACATAGGAGTTTTTGATTATGTTTGAAATTTTCTTTTTTATTAATCCAGTTGGCATTTATTGCTATGATACAGAAAAATTAATTAGAAGCACAATTACTGAGCTAGATATTGATGCCTGTTACCATTTCATTCCGATCGTTACCATCAACGTAATTAAAAAAGATATTTTACGACGGAAAAAAGACGGGCAAAAAATTATTGATATCAACAATTATACGATGGCTGCTTATAATGCATTGAAGGATTATCATGCAATCAAACTTGCTTATGGAAATAAAAAAGCCCGCTCCTATGTTTTTAACTTACAGAGGAAAATAAATAAGAATTTTAACGTTTACTCTTCCGACTTACCAAGAAAAGTAGCAAAAGAACTAAATCTAAATGTTAAAAATATCGAACAAATTAAAAATAGTAATTATGTTATCGATTCAATTGATCAAGATAAAAAATTAGCTAAAAAATCCAAGATCAAAAGTATTCCAACTACCGTTGTTTTTAATGAAAATGATAATTACAGTGGCGTTCTATTTGAAGGAACAGCTACTCGTCACGGTTTAATTAAATTATTTGCACCTAAACAAGATAACCATGCTTTAGGTAACTTTTTTAAACCTAAGAATCATTTGCGCTTAATTTAAGTAAATAATCGGTTGCGGTATCTAAACTGCCAATTTCACGAAAATGCTTAAACACAGAAGATGACAGATTATCGATTGTCATCTTCTGTTCATAGAGTAACTTAGCAATTCTGATTCCTTTGATACTTTTCTGCCTAATTTGTAATTGTAAATACTGCTTCTGTTTAACTGGGTTAATATGATAGTGGTGAAGAATTGGTTTGAATTTCCAGAAATTTTGGATACCAACTTCATCTAATGAAAAATTTATTTGCTGATAATGAACTTTATTAGTTAACGGCTCTAATAAAATATTATATTTTAAACGCAAAATTTGTTTAATTGGATCAATTTCTAAATAATACTCACGCCACAGTTGATTTCTACGAAAGAAAATCAATTGTGTTTTTTTTTTATTTTTTGTCGTAAAAAATGGCGTTTTCCTACTATCCAAATATCTTTAACATTTTCTTTTTTATATAAAGCATGCCGGTGATTATATTCAGCCTTACTTAAGGGTGCACATTGAATTTCAAATGCTAAATTTGATGATGCTAAAATGTCTGCTCGTATTTGCCCAGCAGCTAAAGGAACCTCTACTTGCGCATTAAAACCCGCTGCAGTCAAAGCTGCTTTCAAAGCCATCTTAGAAGAATGATGTTCTTCCTTCTCACCCATAAAATTTCCGTAATGATTCAAATGTTTAAAAAAGGCTGATTTTTGTTGAGAAACAATTAGGATCACCCTCTTTTTACAATGTGGGCAATAATAGTGTTGGCCATTTAATTGCTTTTTATTATTTCTAACCAAGTATGCTTCATTAACTGCTAATACTAATTTTTTATTTAACATAGCTGCGTACAAAATAATTCACCCGTTATTAAGTACGCAAAAAAAGACGAGATTTACTCGTCTTTTTCTTTTTATCAAACTATTTAATTATTTACGTTTAGCATTGCTAAAGTAATAACGTAAATGCCCCAATGCATTATTTGCAAGCAAACATTTACCGGTTTGCTTGACCTGATTCATTGCACTTTGATCAATCTTAATACCGTATTCATTAGCAATTGCCCAAGCATCGGCTGGTTTCATTTCAGCAAAATCATCATTCATAAAAGCTAATTCCAAGAAATATTTACCACGCTCATAATATAAGCTCGAGGCAAGGTCACTAACTCGTAAATTATCAGCAAGTTCAGTTAAAGCATCGAGGTCATCAAAGTAATATGATTGTCCCTTTTGAAATTTCCAAAAAGATTTTTCTGACTGCTTTGAAGCAAACGAATTCGTTTTTGTATCCTCAGGATCCATTTCCGCGTTGACGTCATCAGCAGGATTAAGGTCGAAGAAACTTCTCCTTGGATCATCTTTTTCTGACTTTTGCTTACTTGGATTCATCAACTGTGAAAGATTGTTGCGTTTATTATTAGCTGTCACTTTAGTAATTAATAAATCAAGGCCGCCATTATTAGGCATAACTTGAAAAGTGACCGGTGCGTTTTTTGTAAATGTATGATCAGTATCAACTTCATCTAAAATCGAATAAAAGAAGTGTTGAATCTTATTCTTATCTCCTAATAAATCCAGAACTTTAAGACCACGTTGGGCCAATTCTTCCTTATTTATTCTGACACGAATAGTATTCTCATCAATATGATTAACTTGCACGAGTTTTCACCCCCATTAATAAGACCTTCTATATATTGTAGCTTACTTTGAAGATAAAATAAAAGCGCTAGCTTTAAAACTAACGCCTTTATTAGAAATTATAAATCAGCGATCTTCTGTGCTTCTTCAAGTTCTAAACGACGAACTTTACGAGGTAAGAAGCGACGAATTTCATCTTCGTTATATCCTACCTGAAGCCTACGGTCATCCATAATAATTGGTCTTCTTAATAAGCTTGGATTCTTTTCTACCAAATCAAGTAACTGATCAATTGATAAGTCATCTAAATTAACTTTCAATTGTTGAAAAGCTCTTGAGCGTGTAGAAATAATCTCCTCAGTACCATTTTCAGTCATCCGTAATATTTGGATAAGTTCCTCTTTAGTTAGAGGTTCTGAAAAAATATTTCTTTCTTTAAATGGAATATTATGCTTCTTTAACCATGCTTTAGCCTTACGGCATGAGGTACAACTTGGGGATACATATAATTCTACCATATATTTCACGCTCCTTAGACAATACTACTTTTCTGTTGTGCAATTTATATTGTAACACATTACTTTCTTTTTGTAAGTAGTATTTCATATTTAATTGATTGTTTTAATAATAAAGGTAAAACATGAATAATTTATGAAGTTTTCACCAAGAAATTCTAAAGAAAATAAAAATGCACATTAACAGTGGTTAATGAACTGAGACCTAAAAATTAGACAGTTTAAAATACAGGATTAATAGAGGCTTGAT
>NZ_AYZC01000016.1:1797-29145 GCF_001436775.1 Lactobacillus acetotolerans DSM 20749 = JCM 3825 | reverse complement strand
ATAAATGTCTTAAAAAGTATCATCAGCTTTGTCAATGTCTTAACTTAATGACATTGGATATCTAGCTTCTTTTTATTGTTTTACGGGCATTTGAATGATTTTTTGGTTATAATAGATTTGTATATGAATTTTATTTAAAAGAGGTAGCTATGAACAAAGAAGAACTTCTTCAATTATTGCACCCAATGAAGCTGATTGGGTTAAGTGGGAATCCTGCTTTAAACGAAAAGATTGCTTCAATTCTACACAAACCACTGATTGAAACAGCAGTTCATCATTTTAGTGATGGTGAAATTCAAGTTAATATCGGTGAAAGTGTACGTGGGTGTGACGTCTTTGTAATTCAATCAATTCAAAATCCAGTAAATGAAAACTTTATGGAACTTGAAATTGTGTTGGATGCATTGCACCGTGCGTCAGCACACCAAATCAACGTGGTAACACCATATTTGGCATATTCACGTTCCGATACTAAAACCCGTTCACGTGAACCAATTACTGCTAAATTAGTTGCAAATCTGTTACAGATAACCGGGATGGATCACTTGATTGCACTGGATTTACATGCTTCCCAGATTCAAGGCTTTTACAATATTCCAGTTGATCATTTGCATGCAATGCCACTTTTGACCCAATACTTCATAGATAATGGTATTGCCACTAAGGAAGATAATGATTTGGTAATTGTTTCTCCAGATCACTCTGGTGCTAAGCTTGCACGTAATTTTGCGCAATACTTTGATGCACCAATTGCAATCGTTGATCAACGGGGTGCACGTTATGATGCGGAAACCCATGATGTAATTGGAGACGTTAAGGATAAGAAATGTATCATTGTAGATGATTTGATTGATACTGGTTCACGTATTTCTTCATCGACTAAATCGGTTATGGCCGCAGGCGCAAAGAAGGTTTATGTTGCCGCAACGCATGCGCTTCTTTCACAAAACGCCACTGAAGTACTTAATGAATTGCCGATTGAGCAAATTATTGTAACGGACACGATCAAGCACAACCATTATCCAGATCGAATGGTACGTATGTCCGTTGATTTGCTTTTGGCACGTGGAATAGATTATGTATATCATGATCGTTCAATCCACCAAATTTATGATGAACAAAATGAGATAAAATAATTCATGTTTGTTTGAAACAGATCAAATAATCCTCGTTCAAAGTGAGGATTATTTTTTGTGGTAAATTATGTGTTTTTGTATGTATTTAATGCTCATCGTTGGTATAATTGAAGTTAATTGTATAGAAAAATGAATTCGAGGATAGGTTAATGGCAAGACGGAAAAATATGAAAAGGCGAAGAATTATTTTGGGTAATACTTTTTACCTAATTAGAGAGAATGGAATGGATAATGTTTCTTTGCAAATGATTGCTGAAAAGTCGCACATTTCTAAATCTCTACTTCAATCATATTATCCTCATAAATCAAAATTAACTAGTGACATTGTTCATAACTTGTTTAATACTTTGGCTGAACAAGTTAATAGCTATGATGAAGTTAATCGCACTAATCCATATGCACGTACCAAAGCTTTTATTTATACCATTGCTTCTTTAGGGATGAATGATGAGGGCTTGGATCGGATTATCTCAGAGGTCTTTATTAGTAATGCATCTTTAGATAATTGGGGCAGTATGCTAAATAATTGGTTACAGGTTAACCATCTATTTGATGGATTGAATATTGATGAAAATGAGTTGAGATTAGGGATTGCATTTATAACTAAAGGTGCCGGTCGTTTATATTATGAACGTAAGAGATATCAATTTACGGCTGAGAAATTAGCCGATTATGCGACAAGTGCACTTATGTTTAGTTTTTTGCATTGCTCAACTAAAGAAATCGATCGTACTTTAAAAGACGGACATAATATTATTGAGTCAGCGGATATGAATTCCGTTCATCATGCTATTGATACAATGTTTGATGAGGGAAAAGAAATTTTCAGTTAGAAGGAAAATATAATGGTTGACAATGCAAGAACTGATTTACGACGAATAAATCATGAGCAAAATAACCAATATAAACGAATATTGGCCTTTATCATCTTTCTAATCGTCACGCTTATTATGATAACAGGGACCTTTTTAAATCCTTTTTTTATGAAAAAACAGATTAGGACGAGTAATAACCAGGCAGTAATTGTCCGGCAAGTTAATGGTAATTTTGATAACCTGGCTGATATTATCGGTGCCAACCATGAAGCAAACGCAAATTTATTAACAGTCAAACAAACGCAACCAATTGCAGATCACGTTATCGATTATTCATTAGGACTGCACTGGTTTAAAGTGAATAATGTTGGATTAGCTAAGCAAATTTTGCATGATATTAATTTAAATATTGATGAAGGCTCTTCAAGTGATGCGCAACAAGTGGAAGCTAAATTGAAGAAGCAAAAAAGCAATGCGCCTTATGCGGTTATTTCAGCCTTTAACTTAAACACCGTAACTTTGGGCGCAAATATAGCGGTAATGTTATTCCTTGTAAATATTATTATTGTTGTCGTTACTATTATTAGTATGCTCTCATTAATCAGTGATATGCGGTCAAGAACTACCATTAAAGCGCTTGTCCATGATTGTATGGCAGCTGGCATGTGGGCTGGCTTTTGGATGATTGTAATTTTTATTGTCTTAGCTTTGATTCCGGTCGTCTTTAATGTAGAATCTCTGGCTACGTTCGGTTATTTGATCGAAATAAGCAGCAGTATCTTTTTGGATAACGTTGTTGCTGGTGTAATAATTTATATTCTATGTGCAATTCCATGGCAGATCACGTCGGCGGATAATTAATTTTTAACCATAGCTAAAGTAAATAGCTATGGTTTTTCTAATAAAAATATTAAGGGAAAAAGAATGAAAAAAATAAAATTTGCTAAAATCATCATGGTATTGGTCATGATGATTTCTATACTTTTTACATTAAGTGCACCTACATATGCGGCTAGTAACAAAAATATTGGCAATAATTCTGTTTTAAGAAAAATAAAACGGTCAAAAAAGTTGGTTGTTGGGACTTCTGCTGATTATCCACCACTTGAATTCACTACTAGCGTTAACGGTAATACCAAGTATGTTGGTGTTGATATGGAACTGGCTAAGGATATTGCTAAGGATTTACACGTTAAACTTGTAGTTAAAAATATGAGTTTTGATTCATTATTAGTAGCGCTAGAAACAGGTAAGGTTGATATGGTTATCTCGGCCATGACTCCAAGTCCTGATAGAAAAAAGAGTGTCACTTTCTCTAGGATTTACTATAAGCCAAGTGGTGAATTTTTCTTAATTAATAAAAAAGATAAAGGTAAATACAGAAAAGTGCAAGATTTTAAGAGTAAAACTGTTGGCGCACAGACTGGGAGCATGCAGTACCAATTGATCCAATCACAAATGAAGGGGTCAAAGGTTAAAGGGTTGAGCAAGATCAATAACCTGGTTTTGGCACTGCAATCTGGTAAGGTGTCCGGCCTTGTCATGGAGGAATTAACGGCTAAAGCTTACGCACAGAATAATAAGAGTTTGCTTGCCATTAAGAGTAACTTAAAAGTAGCCCAAGAAGGTAATGCTGTTGCGTTAGCTAAAGGTCAATCTGATCTACTTAAAGCGGTCAATAAGACGATTAAGCGGGTACAGAAAAAAGATTTGGTTCATAAGAAATACCTGCCAGAAGCAGCCAAAAATATGCAGACAAGTAAAAAATCCAATATGTTTACTAAATATGCTCCCTATTTTGTTAAAGGAATCGGCTACACCATTGTGATTACCATCTTTTCTGTGTTGATTGGGGTTATTTTAGGAATGCTCTTGTCTTTGATGCGCTTATCACAGAATAAACTGTTGCATTGGATCGCGATTTGTTACATTGAATTCGTTCGGGGAACTCCGCAAATGGTTCAAATTATGTTCGTTTATTTTGGAGTTGGTGTTTTAATTTCTAATTTGTCCGCGGTAATGGCAGGGATTATCGCAATTGGCCTTAATTCTGGAGCTTACGTAGCGGAAGATATCAGGTCAGGAATCGATTCGGTCGCTAAGGGACAAACTGAAGCTGCTCGTTCTTTGGGTTTAAGCCAATCTAAAACTTACCGTTACGTTGTTATTCCCCAAGCATTAAAGAATATTTGGCCTGCATTAGGTAATGAATTTATTACTCTGTTAAAGGACTCGTCGCTGGTTTCCGTAATTGGGGTAACAGAGTTGATGTACCAAACAGAACTGGTTCAAACCTCGACCTACCAAGGTGTACTGCCTTTGTTTATTGCAATGGTTATTTACTTTATTATGACCTTCACGTTGTCTAGATTTCTTAATTACTTTGAAAGGCGGATGAAACACAATGACTGAGATAATTAAAGTTGAGCACCTTAAGAAAAATTATGGCAAGCATGAAGTTTTAAAAGATATTTCTGCCACGGTTAATAAGGGACAGGTAATTTGTATTATTGGGCCATCAGGAGCGGGTAAAAGTACTTTCTTACGTTGTTTAAACGTATTAGAACGACCAACTGCTGGTAAAATTATTTTTAATGGAACTGATTTGGCAAAATTAAAAGATGGTAAACAATTAGATAATTTACGACAAAAAATGGGGATGGTTTTCCAAGATTTTAACCTTTTTCCTAATATGAATGTCCTTAAAAATATTATGTTGGCTCCAATGAAGGTGAAAGGAAGCAGTGAATCCGAAGCAAATCAAGAAGCATTACAATTACTAAAGCAAGTTGGCTTAGAGGAACAGGCACAACAATATCCAAATAGTCTTTCCGGTGGTCAGCAGCAACGGGTGGCGATTGCACGAGCTTTAGCAATGAAACCAGAAATGATGTTGTTTGATGAACCGACAAGTGCGCTTGATCCGGAAATGGTAGGAGAAGTATTAAAGACCATGCAAGATCTAGCTGAATCTGGTATGACAATGGTAGTTGTTACACATGAGATGGCCTTTGCAAAAGAGGTAGCCGATGAAGTTTGGTTTATGGCTGATGGATATTTACAGGAAAAGGGCAAGCCAGAAGAAGTGTTTGATCATCCAACGAGCCAACGAGCAAAAGATTTCTTAGCAAAGATTTTATAGTATACAAAAAGGTGAGATTTAAATATCTCACCTTTTTTAATATTAAATTGATTCATTAGTCATTTTGAAAAATGAATCTATTTATAAAAAAATTATTTTGCCACTGTTTTCCTTTTAAAGCATCTAAATATTTTCCATTTTTAACTGGATCATTTTTCTTTTGCTTTAAGGTAGCAGATAGTTTTGCACTTTGGTCAAAGAGAGCAGAGTTGGAATGGGCATCCTTTTGCAGGGATGCAATTGGTTGATAAGACTGTGGTGTAGCTTCTTGATTAGCTATTTGTGCTGTATCCTGTTCAAATAATTTGAAACTATATTTATAAACACCGTCGACATTAATTTCATATTGGTGACCGACAACTATCGGTGTAGCACCAGGGGAATAAGTTATAATGGACTTAAAATTGCCGAAAGCTGAATCACTGTAGTTTTCTACGTGGGTTCCACTATAAGATTTTCCGGTATCTTCGTCAGTGATTGTAACTTTGGGATTCTTGTTGACAGTCTTATCTGATAAATAAAGCGACCAGGCAACATTTTCACCCTTTGCTAGCTCAATTGGGAAAATTCTTGCGCTTGGGTAGGCTACAACCGGTTGACTTGCTTCTCGAAATATATCATTAACGTTCAATACTTTTTCTACGGAATAACGATAGCCGTTGCTGCCGTATGCGGCCCCAATTCCGGTTGAGGACAAACGGCTAGATAAGAGCCAAGCTCTATGTCCTGTGTCTGAGCCGGTTAAGTTATAACGGTCGGTTATTAGATCGGTAACAACGTCACCAGCTGATTCATTGTTAACGTTAAAGTTTAAGTTGGAAGTTTCAGAAGTATCCTGGGCTAACTTCCAAAGTGATTTGCCGACAAATGCTGGTCGTTTATCACCGGGTAAACCATGTTGGTTAACGAATGGATTGGCGTTAATTGCTGCCATAACAGCGGCAGTCTTTTGGGCATTTTTTTCAGCCGTCTTATTTTCTGTTATCGGATTTAGGCCAAATAAACTGCGGTAATAATTGATATAAGCAAGTTGGTCATTGATGTAGGCTGGTGCAAGCACACCTTCCTTAAATTTCCTTTTTAAGTGCGGCTTTTGGGCGTAGATGTTGTTAGCATCATACTCAGTCTTACTTAAATCGGAATATTGGTTTTGAAAGTGGTGCACCTGTTTTACTTCAGTAGAGGTAAAAGTAGCAGCCTGAGTTGTTTGGCTTAGCCCACTAAATGGTGCTGCGATGATTAGTGCTATAGCAGCAATAGAAAATTTGCGTAGAAGCATAGCTGTACATCCTCTCTTTCTTTATAATATAATTATAAACCAATGTGAAAAGACTTTTTAGTAAAAAATGTTCTTAGGTTTACGGCTTTTCCTTCATTTATTGCGTATAATAAAGGATTGATAACAATAATCAAGAGGTAAAAAAATAATGACTAAAAAAACGCAAGTAGGATTAATTTTTGGTGGAAATTCATCTGAATATAGAGTATCCATTATGTCGGGCCATAATATTTATAAGGCAATTGATAAGGATAAATTTACGGTTCACCCAATTTGGATTACTAATGACGGTTACTTTGCTGATGAAGATGAGTCACTCAAAGTATTAAAGAATCCATCATACCAAGTTAAGAATCCGCATAAGGTAACTAATATTTCTAACTTAATTGAATTAACTAACTTACCAGAAATTGATATTTTCTTCCCAATTGTTCATGGTAACTTAGGTGAAGACGGCAGCTTGCAAGGTTTGTTTAGGGTTTTGAATAAACCGTTTGTCGGGGATGACGTTTTAGCAGCAGCCGTAACAATGGATAAGGAGTTTACCAAGATTTTAGCACAACGTGCCGGTATTCCTGTAGCTGATTGGATCTCCGTTAAGCGTTATGAATATAATGATAAGAATAATGATAAATTGAATTATAATAAGGTTAGCCAAAAATTAGGTAAGGACTTGTTTGTCAAGCCTTCTAATCAAGGCTCATCAGTTGGTGTTAACCATGTGACTAACGCTGAAGACTACAAAGCGGCTTTAGATGATGCCTTTAAATATGATGATAAAGTTTTAGTAGAAAAAACAATTCATGGTACCGAAGTTGAAACTGCTGTTTTAGGTAATGACAAACCGATTGTATCCGGAGTTGGACAAATTATTAATGCTAAGGGGACTTTTTATACTTATAAAAATAAGTATGAAGATAACTCTACTTCTAAGTTGCAAATCCCAGCTGATTTACCAGCTGATGTTGTTAAAAAAGTCAGATCGAATGCGTTGAAAGTTTATCAGGCTACTGAATGCAGTGGGATGGCCCGGGTCGATTCCACCCTGCAAGATGGTGACAACAAAGTGGTTTTAACCGAAGTAAATGCTTTACCCGGTTTTACTAATATTAGTATGTATCCAAAATTGTTTGAGCAAGCGGGAATTTCTTACACTGACTTAATTACCCGTTTAATTGAAGCCGGTCAAGAGCGTTTTGATCATAAAAAGACTTTGTTACATAAGCTTGGATAGAACGTAATTTGGGAGTAAATCGTAATGACAAGTAATGAACATAACTTTGAAGAACTTATGGCACCGGCAGCTACAGCCAAAAAGTTGGGTATTAGTGTGGCTACGTTGCGTAAGTATTCGCTTATTGTTGAAAAGGTTACTGGTAATAAAAAATATTATGAACGGACCAAGCAAAAGGCGCGTTTATACCATGAAAAAGATATAAAAGATCTGGATGCTTTTCATAAATTAGCGAGGAACAGTGGCCTGACCCTTCAAGAAGCAGCACGGCAGATTTATGAGGTTAGGGATAAGAATGATCCTGATCAGAGTAAAAATGCCGAAGACAAGGTTCAAGATAAGGCATTGATGACTACGCCACAGGTTGTTAAATTACTAAAGGCTCTTCAGCAAACGATTGGTAACCAAAATAAGGCAATTGATTCTTTACAGAAACAGCTTAGTAAGATCGAAAAGCAAAATAAGGAGCTTTTAGATAAAAAGCAGATAGCTGCGCCTAAAGCTGATGATAATAAATTTTCCAGTTTACCTGATATTTCGGGGATTGTTAGTACTAGTAATGTAGATGATAAACCTCAAGCTGCAACTAAAAAAGAACATGAACCGATGACGCGTGAGGCCAAAAGGGCGGAACTAGCTCAAGATAAAAAGAAGAGTGAAGCGGAAGTTCATAGCGAGATTATTAATAGAGCTAAAGAAAATGCTCAGAAACGTGCCAACGTTAATGTTCATCGTACTCTCGCTGGCATGCAGGTACAAAATGAAAAGAAACATTGGTGGCAAAGGTTTCTAAACTTTTAAGAATTAGTAAGCGACTTTTAATTAGGTCGCTTTTTGTTTTAAAGTATAGGGACAACAGGGAGATAAAAATATGAAAGCTAAAAATAAGAAGCGCTATATAATAGCACTTATTGTAGCAGTTATAGGTTTGGTTTTAACTGCTTGTACCTATTTTGCCACTAATATTTATTCTAGAGATGATGTAGCAGTAATTACTGATAACGTCATTAAAGACCGTTTGATTGAAAAAGATAAGGATGTTTACAACAATGTCGATCAGACACGGGAACAGACGTTACATTTAAAGGTTTTGTCTGGTAAGTATAAGGGGAGAACTTTTACTACTAAGAATGTATATTATCCTTCGCAGATGGTGTCACAAAAATACCGCGCACGGCAGCGGATTTTCGTTAACATTAAGAAGGGTGATCCAGCAATTGTGAATCCCAAGCGTGATTGGGTACTAGTTCTTGCCTTGACGGTGACCATTGCACTAATGATAGCTATTGTTGGTCGGCATTCGTTTGCGCTAATTATTTCGATGGCGCTAAGTTGGTTGATTTTTTATTTAGTTATTGTTTTAGATGTCCACATGAATGGTGCACATATTATCCTACTGTTTAGTTTAGCTGACATAATTTTTTCATTCTTTGGTTTACTAATAGATCAGGGATTTAATAAAAAAATGCTAGCAACGTGGCTGGCGACACTTCTTGGGGTCTTTATTTCCTTTGGCCTCTGTTATTTAGTAATGCAATTAACGGGTGAATCAGAAATGAAGTACGAAACCGGCGACTACGCCACTCAAGATCCGCGTGGAATTTTCTTAGCCCAAACCTTGCTCGGTATTTTGGGTGCCGTAATGGATGAATCAACCGATATTATTTCCAGTTTGTATGAATTGGTTCAAACCAGGAAGGATATTACGGTTAATCAGCTGATTAAGAGTGGCCGAACGATGGGACAGGAAATCATGGGTCCATTAATCAATGTTTTGGTATTGATCTTTATCTCAGGTGCACTTCCTATGACTATTATTTATTTAAGAGATAATAATAGTTTAGGTTCAGCTTTTGGTTTTACTTTGTCTTTAGGAGCTACTCAAAGCGTAATTTCCGCGATTGGGATCGTACTTACTGTGATCTTCGCGACGGGATGCAGCCTACTATTTTTGAAGAATAAAAAATGGAAGTGGGGTAAGAAAGAATGAGTACGTTAACTGCCTTAATTATTGTATTAGCGATTTTAATGACAATTGTTGGCGGAGAGACTGGTATTCGCAGTTTCTTCAGTGTACTGATCAATACCATGCTTCTAATTTTAGTGGCAATTCTGATATCTTGGGGAATAAGTATTCCAATTTTAATTTTGATCTTTATTCCTTTGAAATTAGTTACTATAATTTTCTTAGGTACACATGATTATACTGTTGCTAAAAATTCATTTTATGCAGCCTTTCTCGTGTGCTTGATTGTTAGTGTATTAATCTTAGGCTGTCAATGGTTGGCTCAAGCTGCCGGAATGGGTCCTGAGGCTGGCGAAGTCTTAGTCGGCTTATCGCAAATGCCGGGCTTGAGTTACCCAATGATTGCGGTAGCAGTTGCCATCTTCTCATCATTAGGTGCGATTGCTGAAGCGGCTGTGGCCATGAGTTCTGGACTTCTGGAAATAAAAAAGCATAACCCAAATATTAGCCGGATGAATTTAATAGCAAGTGGTAACAGAATCGGTAGAGATGTTTTAGGTACGGCGATGAATACCATTTTATTCGGAATGTTTGGTAGTTTCTTATCTTTATTCTTATGGTATTTTCGTTTGAATTACTCAATGGGTGAGGTTCTAAATGAAAAATTGTTTGTAAATGAAGCTCTGATCATCATGTATTCCTTGATAGGGGTATTATTAACTGTTCCTCTCTCTACAATCTTTTTAAGTAGAGGAATGAATAAAAACGAGGTAAAAGATGGAAGTAAATGAATTAACGCTAAAAAATTTTAATAGTCGTGAATTTAAAATTCATACGTATACGTTGAAACAAATTGCTGATTTGGTGGAGCCCAAGCATCCATTGGCGATTGTGGTTCCAGGCGGAAGCTTCGATCATTTCTCACAACGAGAAAGTGAACCTGTTGCCCTTGCTTTTAACAGCCGTGGCTTTAATAGCGTAGTAATGGATTATAATTTGGTGCAAGATGAAGGCGATATTTATCCTGACGCCGGATTAGACGTTTTAGCGACGGTTAAATATTACCGTGAACATGCTAAGGACTATAATATTGATCCTAAAAAGATTGTGACGATCGGTTTCTCCGCCGGAGGTCACATCGTAAGTATTGCTAATTATATGGCTAATGCTGATAAATATAAGAAGCTGTATAACTTTAAATCAAAAGACGTTTTACCGAATAAGACAATTTTAGGGTACCCACTAATTAATATTGCTAAAATTGGGATCGATATTCCTGAAGATGAACAGGGTAAAGTACCAGAGGATAAAGCTTTACGTGATAGTGCCTTGGGCGTTACACGTGAAACACCTGCTACTTTTGTCTTTCAAGCGTGGGATGATCCAATGGTTTTGGTTTCTAATTCAATTGAATATATCCAGGCTTTATATGATCACCAAGTTCCTTGTGAGGCACACTTATTTAATAAAGGTGTTCATGGTTTTTCATTAGCTCGACCGGATATGGTCGTAAAGGATCGGCCGTGGCAAGATAATCCGCATGCTGCTCATTGGTTTAATTTAGCGATGGAGTGGTTAGATAGCGAATGGAAATAATAAAAGAGGTCAACGGACCTCTTTTATTATGTTTTAAATTTTAGAAATTACTTACTTCCCTTTTATTATAAATCTTGGGATAATAGTCTTAATATGGTTATTAAGGGTGAAAGTATGAAAGATTTTCGTTCACGGTTTGCTGATAAAGTTTATCAACGAGGCGTTAAGTATCAAAAAGATGGTAAAGTTAATGGCATTGGATGGGGTAAAGACGGGCATTTTATTGCCTCTGTTCAATCGTCAGACCGTTTTTATTACTATCGGGTAACTGGTGTTTATAAAAATGGCAAAGCTTCAGAATTAAAGTGTAACTGTCCGTGGGCTCAAGCGGGCCATAATTGTAAACATATGGCAGCCGTTCTTCTTGAAATTAAACAAAATGAAGATGCAAAGAATGGCAATGGTGAAAAGCCGCGGTCATCAAGGATTGCTTTTGTTGATGCGGTTTCAGATGATTTGAAAGCAAAAATTGCGGATGCCCACCTCACGGTTAACCCACTGCAATTAATTACTGGCAGAACATTTACCAATTCTGATTACAATAAAGCTAGCACTTTAGAAAAAGAATATACCTTAGTAAATGAAGAATTGACCAAAACTAATGATAATCGTTATCTTTATACGACTGAATTTAGGTCACGGTACGGTTACTTTATGGTATATATCAACTTTAACCTCGAAAAAATTACGGATATTACCGCTGAGTCACGTATAAACAAGAATATTAATCAAGATGTCTTCTTTATCATGGGATTGCTGCATTTTGTTTTATATTTTCTTAAACATGATCCCTTTGATCAGACTAATGATGCTGCTAAGCGTTTATTAACGTATTTCCAATCTAGGAATAAGCCTGGGCAAGCAATTACTTTTCGTGCCCAAATTGAAAATGATCAGGGAACAGTAGTTTTATACTTTAAAATTGGTGAAGACCAGCATTTGTATAAAGTACAGAACCTGCAAAATATGGTTAACTCTGCCCGTGAAGGAGAAGTAGTTAAATTTGGTAAATATTTTGACGATGTTGTCGATCCTGACAGGATGGATCAAGATAGTTTAACCTGGTATCAGTTTGCACAAAAATTAGTCGATATCCAAAGTGCTACTAGGATTGATGATTTTAATGAACTTAAGCTTAAGAATATTCCATTAAAGGGGACCCTTGCCGATCAGGTTGATGAGATGATTTCTTCAGGATTACCGGCTTATGAAAACGGGACACGAATTCGTTACGGTACGGAAAAATTAGATTTACCGATTGATATTAAACTTAATAAAGATGGTAATTCTGCTATAGTTAACGTTTTTCCGTTTCAAACTTATGAACGAATTTTTGCTGGTAATAAAAGTTATTATAGTTGCGAACTTAATCGTTGGACTAAATATACCGGTTTAACCCCGGATGCCTTGGATCAAGTTGGTATTTTTCCTGGGCAAAAACTTCAATTTAGTTCTAAAACTTTGAAGACCTTTGGTCATAGAATACTTCCCCATTTGAGTAAAAATAAAAACTTAAAAATTACGGGAGCTAAGAAATTAGATAAGGTATTGCCACCAAGAGCTGAATTTGTGTTTCAGTTGGATTATCATAATGAAGAAATTACCTGTCAAACACTAGTAAATTATGGCAAGCAAAAATTTGTTTTAGGTGAAACCACGTCTGATGAT
The DNA here is from genome assembly GCF_001436775.1 of Lactobacillus acetotolerans DSM 20749 = JCM 3825. GTDB lineage: Bacteria > Bacillota > Bacilli > Lactobacillales > Lactobacillaceae > Lactobacillus > Lactobacillus acetotolerans. The sequence continues at coordinate 16,309 of NZ_AYZC01000016.1, read as the reverse complement.
TCTATTCGTGATTTTGAGGAAGAAAAAGGCGCAATGGATCTGTTGCAAACCTACTTCGACCAAAATAATGATCATTATTTCTTATCTATGAAGAAAGATAAGAAGGTTCATCAATTTCTTAATGCTGGAATTACCAAACTAAAAGAATTGGGTCGAATTGAAGTAACTGCCGCCTTTAAACAAATGATGAATAGTGCGCAGACTAGCTTGAATGTTCACTTGGGAATTCATTTACGTAATAATACCTTGGATCTAACAGTTACTGGTCCCAGCATGTCAGCTGAAGATATTAGTGCTTTGCTTGATGCTTATCAACAGCAGAAGCATTACTTCATCCTTAGAAATGGTGAAATTAGAAAATTAGATTCACCATCAATTGAAGAATTGGATAAGGTAATGACTTCGCTGAATTTAAACTTAAAAGATTTTACGAAGGGTAAATTAACGATACCAGCCTACCGTGCCTTTTATTTACAAAAGTTATTGGAACAAAGAGATAACCTGAAGTTTTCTAGTGATCATGCCTTTAAAAATCTGGTTGATGACTTGGAAAAGGGTAAAATTAAGGAAGCAAAGGTACCAGCAAAGTTAGATAAAGTTTTACGTCCTTACCAAAAAGATGGCTTTAAGTGGTTGGCAACGATGACTCACTATAATTTAGGTGGGCTACTTGCCGATGAAATGGGCTTAGGTAAAACTTTGCAAGTACTTACTTTATTAGTTTCTTTGAAGGGTAAGGGTAGTAATTTAATTGTGGCGCCTGCCTCCGTAATTTATAACTGGCAGAATGAAATTGAGAAATTTACCCCAGAATTATCTTGTGTTGTCTTGGGCGGAACAAAAAAGGAGCGGCAAGAGCAACTGCAAACTGCTGAAAATAAAGACGTATTGATTACTTCGTATGATTCATTAAAACGTGATTTGGAATTCTACCAAGATAAGAATTTTGAGACTGAGATTATTGATGAAGCTCAGAATATTAAGAATGCTAAATCAGCTGCTGCAAAAGCAGTTAAAATAATTGATGCCGAGCATAAATTTGCACTAACAGGTACACCAATTGAGAATAATTTAAGTGAATTGTGGAGTATTTTTGATTACTTAATGCCCGGCTTTTTAGGCAATTATACTTACTTTAAACAAACCTTTGAGCAACCAATTGTCAAAGACCATGATAAGAATAAGGAAGAGCAGCTCAGTCAATTGATTGCACCATTTGTTTTGCGTCGGCTTAAGAAAAATGTCCTAAAGGATTAACCAGCTAAGGATGAAAAGATAGTTTATGTCCAATTAGCTGGCAAGCAAAAAGAATTGTATCAAGCCCAAACACAACGATTACTGATGCAATTAGGTAGTCAAAATGACAAAGATTTCAAAAAGCATCGTTTTCAAATTTTAGCAGAACTAACTAAATTACGGGAATTATGTTGTGATCCGCGACTTTTGTATAAAAACTACCAAGGGAAATCTGCCAAATTAGCTGCAGCTTTAGACTTAGTCCGTGCTTCTTTGGATGGTGGTCATAAAATATTGCTGTTTTCACAATTTACATCAATGCTTGCGATTATTAGGCAAAGATTGGTGAAGGATAAAGTTACTATTTTTGAAATTATCGGTTCAACACCTAAGTTAGAACGGCAAAAACTAATTGAGAAGTTTAATAAACTAAAACATCCGGCTGTTTTCCTTATTTCACTAAAGGCTGGTGGAACCGGGATTAACTTAACTAGTGCCGACGTTGTCATTCACTATGATCCATGGTGGAATATTGCCGCAGAAAGTCAGGCAACGGATCGTGCTCACCGAATTGGGCAAAAGAATTCTGTTCAAATTTATAAGATTGTGGCTAAGAATACAATTGAAGATAAAATTATTGAGTTACAGAAGCGTAAAGCCAAGTTAGCTGAAGCCGTTTTAAGTGGTAAAACCGTTGGTAGTACTAAGCTTAACCGTGACGATATACTTGAAATTCTGGATCAATTAAAATCTGAGTAACAAATAAATTGATTTGTCAATAACTTTAAACAAAATACTTGCTTTTCTTTTCTAAAGGTATAAAATACTAGTATTTGTATCAAAAGAAAGGACATGATTTTTTGAAGTTAATCAAGATTAAGATTTTAACTGTTATCAGCGGCTTGCTAACTTTGAATGGTTTGATCATGTTGTTCCTTGGTTTATGTAATCAAGTAGATAAGTCAACTCATTTTCTTACCACTCAACAAGCAATTACATTAGATGGTTATACTGATTTAACAATATTCTTTGGAGTATTATCTATCATAGTTTTCGGTATAATCTTCTTTGCCAGCTGGGTAAAAAGTAAACAAGCTAAAGCTGCATAACATAGTGCAGAGTTAAAGATACAAAACTTAATATTTATTAGAAGTAAAATGCATCCCTGATTTATTCAGGGATGCATTTTTTAGTAGCAATTAATATTTATTTATATTACTTTTTAGCTCTAAAGAACATAACTTCTCTTCCGGCTACAATCGGGCCAGATGATTTATAGATAGTTAACCTGATCGCTTTTGCAGTTACATCGCGTAAGCCAACTACCTTGTTCTTACTATCAGCTTTCCAGGTTAAACGATCACCATACGAAGCAAATTTTTCACCGTCGCTGGAAATCTCAATTCCAACTGAAGTTGGGTCACCTTTATGGTCAACATTGCGAGGTACATAAGTCATTCGACTCAGCTTTTCTAACTCATCAAAGGTGAATGTTAATTGCAATGGTTTGTTTTCGCTTACGCTTTCGTTAGTTTCCCATTCACTAGCAAGTTTCAAGTCAGTTAGGTAGTTTAACGGATGATCTTTATTACTATCCAAATTACTTTGAACGTGGATATTGTTAATCGCATAATCAATTGCGGCTCGTTTAGTAATAACACCGAAGTAATCAGACCATTCGGATACTTTGTTACCAGCAACGTAACGCAAACGAATGATGTAACGTGAATTTGGTGTTAATTCATGGAAGGTAAATGAAGTACCGTCAATGCCATCATATAATAATCCGTTGATTTCAACTTGTACTTGGTTAGATACTTGTGGCCATGCGAGTTCAAAAGAGTGAGCGGTGATCTTGGTCGGATCCACCGTTGGTAATTTTGGTGCTCGTAAAAGTGAATCTGTAATTGAATGGACTAAAGTTTGGTTACCATAATTGAAGTTTTGAATGATAACCTCAATTTTACTGTCAGTAATATCACGACTAGCAAGTTTAATTTGTAGGGCCGTTTGTTTTTCTTTCTGGTATTGGTTGAATTCCGGCAGCCAAGTGTAGTCAGTATTATAGAAGAAACCCTCTTTAGCATGAGAAAAAGTATCGGGTGTCCCGTATTCCTGCATGTTAATGGTTTGGTCATTTATCCTTACTGTTACCCGGTCAGGGTAGGAATCACACATAATATTCAAGTTAGTGCTGTTATTAGTTTTCATTCCGTTAAAGTCGCCTTTAACCGGATCAATCGTTACGGTTAATCTACTTGATTCAAAATCACTCGTGATCTTAGTTTCAGTATGATTATGGTTGAAATCATTAAAGTCATTATCATCATAAGTGGTGATTTCACTTCTGCCTTGAGGGTAAAGTATATAATTACGATTACCCAGATCGAAGATGGCACCGCCACGGATAAAGACGGGTAAGTGCCAAAGTGGGTAAGACAGTTTATTGAATACGCGCCCACCTAAATATCTCTTGCCAGTGAAAAGATCAATCCACATGGTTCTGTGACTTGGCAGGTATAGATTATCTTTACGTGAGTTGCCATTGCTATCTTCACGGCCATTGGTGATTGGTGAGATTAATAAATTTGGTCCCAACATAAATTCGTTGCCAACCTGTGAAGTATAGTTAACCTGCTCATGTGGAAATTCAATGAATAGTGCCCGTAAAATTGGATCACCAGTTTGTGCTTTGTAAATCAAAGTATAAAGATAATTCTTTAATTGATTGCGTAATTGTAAATAGGCACGGTTGATCTGGGTCATTTTACTGTTGTAAGCAAATGGGGTTTTGCTGAAAGTACCCTGATCATCAATATTAAAGAATAACGGTGTGAAAGCTTTCCATTCAAAGTCACGAATACTTATTTGAGCATTACCACCACCATTAGTTCCGTCAATTGCTGCTCCAACGATTGGTTGACCAGATAGGCTAGAACCTAAGAAGCTGGCTATTTGGGTTGGGATGTTTTCCCAGTTACCGCCAGTATCACCAAAGGCTAAAGCTGTCTTATTTTGACTGCCTGCAGTTCCCGTATTTGTTAAAATTAGTGGCCGCTTTCGTTTCAAATTTGTTTTTAGAGATTGCTGATCTTTATCTAAAACCTTACTAAAACTGGTATTAGTCATAATAAATGCAGTTTTAGGAGAAGGCTCAGTTACTGCTTGGTTACTCCAAAAACCGGCGTGGATATCCTGGTTATTGGCGTAATCGTTGAAGGTTGCTAGTGAATCTTGATCAACGTCTTGAACACCATAATTTGGTACAAACCAACTTAACGGAAAATGCAATTTTTGGTAACGGTCAATCATTGCCCGAGCAGAAAATTGGTATTCTTCCTCGCCATTTAAGGAAGCTTTACCGCTGACTTTCTTAGGATCATTAGTGCGGGTGTAATAACTATTATTGTCAAATCTGCTTGCATTGCGTTTCTTAGCTTGGCTGGGTTGCCACATCGTAGTAATAAAATTACCGATGTGTCCTAAACCTAAAGCATATTTAGGAAGCATAAGTGGTTTTCCGGTTAAGAGGTAGTATTTATCTAAAATAACAGTTGGTGAATTGCCAATAATGTAAAAATTATCGAATACTTTGCTTGTGTGAGTAAGTGCAGTCACACTTTTATCGCTTTTACCAAAATCATAGCTGCCAGCACGGACGGTATTCCTTAATTCTCCAAAGCCTGCGTTGGACCAGAAGAACGGAACTTGTGTCAGAACCCCATCTTTCCCCGTGATTTTGTCACGTTTGATGTTGATTCGGCGTCCTTTATGGCTAAAGTAACCGTTTTGCATTCCACCACCAAAGTAGAATTCGTTTTTATTCTGTTTTAAAAATTCAGTTGTTTGATCTTTATCTAATTCGATTGGCGCAATTTGTGTCATTCGCGTTCTATGAAGATTTTCATCGAAGATACTCATGAGTGCTGGTTTTTGCTGAAAAATAATTTGGTAAATACCAGATTGGATGATTAATGAATCACTCGTAGCCCGAGCGCTTGATTTTTCAAAGAAATGGTTATCAAATCTAGATAGATCGACAAATGAAGTGTGATTTTCGTTAAAGCTTTTGTCAGGATCAAGGAAATAACGAAAGATTCCATCCCCTAAAATGTAAAAACGAGCAACTTCACCGGTTGCATAGTGTAATTCATAATAATGATCGCGCCTGTTTGCACCGATAAGTTGACCTAATTGATGTTTGTTCATTTGCGTATCTTGTGTCATATTTTATTCTTCCTATTTAATTAACTACTATTATTATAACTAAAAAACGCGCAGTACCTAAGAGATATAAAAATTTTTTAGTATTTATATTCAAACTGGTAAAGACCAATTTTTTAATGTAGAATAAGCTTATAAAATATAGCTATTAATACTTTTAAAGAAAGAAGAAAATGATGACTTATTATATTCATGCGGATAAGTTCTTCCTTGAAAATAGAACAGAAAAGGGCGGTTATCTTGAAATTCAGGATAATGGCAAATTTGGTTTCTATTATCCTAAAAATGAGAAACCAGCCGGTAAAATTGTTGACTATTCAGGTAAATGGATAGCCCCAGGGTATGTTGATACCCATATTCATGGCTCATTAAAGGAAGACGTCATGAAGAGTGATTGGCAGGGGATTGATAAACTTTCTAAAGGTTTGCTCAAAGCTGGGGTTACCTCATGGTTGCCGACCACCATTACCGCCGCTGATGCCACGTTAACCAGAATCTGTAAAATGTTTGCTGCCCATAGGGGGCAGGAACATGGTGCTAAGATTCAAGGTATTCACTTTGAAGGGCCATTCTTCACCGAAAAACATGCCGGGGCAGAAAATCCCAAATACATGACGGATCCAGATATTGATGAATTTAATAAGTGGCGTGAAGCTTCTGACGGCATGCTTATTAAAATGTCGATGGCTCCGGAAAGAAAGGGTTCAAAAGAATTCATTCGTGAAGCTACTAAGGAAGGCGTAGTCATTTCATTGGGTCACTCGAATGCAACTTTTGCTCAGGCTGCAGCCGGAATTGAAGCGGGTGCCAGCATGTTTACGCATACTTTTAACGGAATGCCAGATCCTATGCACCATGCACCAATGATTTCTAATGCAGCTATGGCAATGCACAGTGTAACTGATGAACTTATTTGTGATGGTCACCACGTTCAAGAACCGATGGTTCGTGCGTTAGTCCAAGAAAAGGGTCCAGAGCACATTGCTTTAATCACTGACAGTATGGAAGCTGGTATGATGCCTGATGGGGATTATATGCTGGGTGAATTGCCAGTTTATGTTAAAGACGGCATGGCCCGTTTGAAGCATGGTGATAATTTAGCTGGCAGTGTTTTACAACTTAAGATTGCCGTCAAAAACGTGGTTGACTGGAATGTAGTTACTCCAGAAGATGCCATTATGATGGCGTCATACGTTCCAGCTAAGAGTGTAAATATATTGAATAAATGTGGTTCAATCAGTCCTGATAAGGATGCCGATTTCTTAGTATTGAATCCGGATATGACCCTCAGTGAAACTTATTTGGATGGTAAGTCACGTTATCAAGCAGATAAATAAAGATAATATATTTTTTAAGTATGTAAAAGGGGATGCTGGTCACCAGCATCCCCTTTAGCTATTATTGTAAGTATAAATTATTTAATAAACGGCTCCGTCATAAAAACCGAACCGTGGATTATTAAAGTCGAAGTCTTTTAGTGCACTCATTTTAATCACGTTATCACAAACGCCCCAGCTCATTAAGTTGATCGGTTGGCCGTAATATTCATCGGGAATTACCAAAAGAATATATTTACTGCAACTTTTGGCATAACCTAATTCCATTCCCAAACCAACGTCTTCTTCTTTGGGAAGGTAAACACCCAACATAATATCAGAAGATTTGATACCAATTAAATCATTTTGGTAAGTAGCAGAGGCCCATTCGATATCGTGCAGATATTCTGGATGTTTATCAACCCGAATATTTTTGTATTGGTTATCTAACGGGACGTAGCTATCCTCGAAGTCAATCGTTGGGTTAGTTTTTAAGGCATCCATTGCATCTTTATATGCCTTAGTTTGCTTTTCATTGAACCAACCTGCACCAAAGTACACCGTTTTTGTTTTTCTCATTTTTTCTCCTCAAATAAAAATCGTATTTATTAACTTTACCATTTTTTTGGTTGAAAAATACATCTTAATATCTTAGTTTTAAGGATGTAGGTTAATTCAACTTGGAAGGTAATTTTATGACTCAAAAAAACATTTTTGCACCCGATGCGGGTTATGTTAGTAAGCAGAGTGACCGTGATCAGGTTCTAAAAGAGACTTATGACCATTTGCGTAAACATGGCTATGTTAAAGGCAACTTTCTGCAACACATTATTAAGCGGGAGGATAATTACCCTACTGGTCTTGATACGACAACTTTAGGGCCTAATTTGCCCAATATTGCCGTTCCGCATACTGAGGGTGAATTTGTTAACGCCCGTTTAATCGTACCCGTTGCTTTAACTAAGCCTGTTATTTTTAAAAATATGATTAAGCCAGATAAAGAACTAAGGGTAAAATTTGTATTTATGCTTCTAGATAATTATCCGGACGGACAGGCAAAACTTTTGGCAGAAGTGATGGCATTTTTAGCTAAAACACCGGTAAATGATCTGCGAGCCCTACTTAATATGACGGATTCGAATGCAATCTATGATTTTTTAATAAAACAATTTACTTAAAAAATTATTTAAGGTAAATATTACGTAAGTTCATGATGTCAGCACTAGAGAGCTTCATCACATCGCGTAAATAATTGTTAATGCTGCCGTAGTTATCATTAATAACCTTAATTGCGTGATCAATGTATTCCGGATGGACAGTTTGAACATCCTTAAGGGTTTGCAGGGTATTAGGATTACTACCCTCTTCTTTTGCGTGCTGAATAAAATTGGCAACATACTCTTTGGTTACTTTATTAGTTAAAAGGTAGTCTTGCCTAATGGTTGCAAGCGGGACTCCAAGTGCGCTTAAGATAAGCAAGGCGCCGAAGCCGGTCCTGTCTTTACCTGCGGTACAATGAAAGATTAGTGATTTGTTTGCTTGATCATTGTTTAATAATAAATCGAAAAACTTACGGTAAGCTTTTTTAGCGGTGTCGCTTTCGATCATGTCCTCGTATGCATAGAGCATGTGGTCGAATCCAAAGCTGGGGTCCTCTTTTGATTGGTCTACTAAATCATTTGTGCTTTTAGATGAATTGGTTAGATCTTCACTAAAGACTGGATCGTACACGTACTTTGCGCCTTTAGGAATACGATCGGGCTGTGCATCAACTTCAGCCTTACTTCTAAAATCAACTACGTATTTAACGCCGTAATGGGTAAGATATTCCAAATCAGGTGGTGTTAAGCTAGATAAATTACCCGTTCGAAGTAATTTATGCATTCTAACTGTTTTGCCAGATAAAGTTTTATAGCCGCCTAATTCACGAAAGTTACGGCCACTTGTAATTCCGATTAATTGATTTTTTAATTTTTTAGTCATAAAATTCCTGCCTTCAATAAATAATCGTATGCATATTATTTTAGCAACAAACGGGAATGTAAACAATTATTAAAGAGGGCAGCAGCGTATGAAATTATGGTAAAATAAAATTAAGTGCAAAATAGAATTTCTAGGAGATGAGAGATATGAGTGAGAAGAAAGAGAGCATTCTGGTTCCGGTTGATGGTTCAGAAACGGCCGAAAGAGCTTTTGATAAGGCAGTTAAAATTGCTATGACTGATAACGCCCATATTGATGTTTTAAATGTAATTGATACACGGCAGTTCTTGGGTGAAATGCAGGATACTTTAATTTCTGGTGATACTATTTACCAGATGACCCAAGATTCAGAAAAGTATTTGCAAAGCTTGAAGAAGTGGGCTCACGATAACTTTGAATTTGATGACCTTAACTACCATATTCGTTATGGAAGTCCGAAGAGAATAATTTCTTATGACTTTATCAAGGATCACAAGGATAGTTTAATTGTAATGGGCGCAACCGGTTTGAATGCGGTTGAAAGAATGTTGATGGGTTCAGTTACCGAATATGTTAACCAACATGCATTGGCTGACGTTTTAATTATTAGAACAGACATCGATAACAATCCGATTAAACCTAATTAGTTTGTAAAAATTAATCTTTAAATTAGAGTCTGAAGTTTTAACCTTCAGGCTATTTTTTCTAATAAAAATAGAAATATTTATAAATACTCTTTCATAATCCGAATATTTCTGCTATTATTTTCCTAAACAAACGCTTGACTGTTAAGGAGGGAATGAATACTATGCAGGTATATGACAATACTTTATTGATTGTTAGTTGTATTATATTTTTTGTGTTCATTTTTGAAAATATTGTTTTCGTTCGTTTTTTGGTTAAGAATTTTATTAAAAGACTTAATATGAAATCACGTCTGTGGTTTTGTATTAAGTCTTTTTTGATATTTGGTTAGGAGGATATAATGAAAAAATTAAAGAAAGTGCTAGTTGGGATAGTTGCACTTTTCGTTGCTTTAGTTGCGACGGCTTGTTCGAGCAAAAACACAACTAAGGAGGATTACACACCCAAATCTTTGAGTATCCAGTTTGTGCCTAGTCAAGCTGCCAATAAGTTGCAGGCTCGTGCTAAGCCACTTGAAAAGATGCTTTCAAAGAGATTGGGTATCCCGGTGCACGTTTCCATGTCGACTGATTACAACACGGTTGTAGAAGCAATGAAATCTAAAAAAGTCGACGTTGGTTTCCTTCCGCCAGATGGCTATGTATTAGCCCATAAGCAAAATGCAGCCGATTTACTTTTACAAGCTGAACGTTATGGCGTTAAACAACCAGACGGTAAACAAACTAAGAATTTAGTTCGATCATACCGTTCAGAAATCCTTGTTAAGAAAGGCTCTAAGATTAAGAGCTGGAAAGATTTAAAGGGTAAAACCATTTCAGTTCAGAATCCTACTTCAACTGCCGGTTATGTATTTCCCGTTGCTGAGCTAAAGCAAAAGGGATTAAACGTGGTTAAGAGTTGTAAGTTAGTGACCGTAACAGGCCATGATCAAGCTGTATTAAATGTTTTAAACGGTGATACGGACGCAGCCTTTGTCTTTGAAGATGCACGTAATACTGTCCTTAAGGATAATCCTAAGATTATGAAGCAAGTGGTCCCAATTTACTTTACCAAGCCAATTCCAAATGACACGATCACAGTTGTTCCAAATATGTCCAAGCCATTTCGTAAGAAGTTGGCTAAGGCATTTATCTCTATTGGTAAATCCAAGAAGGGTAGAAAAGTTATCGAAAGTATCTATAGTCACGAAGGATATACCTACGCAAAAGATAGTGATTTTAACATCATACGTAAATACGATAAAATCGTTGAATCAACTAAAAAATAAATTAAAATTACGTAACTAATGGTGAATACGTAATCAGGTGCCATATTTGATAACTACTTTATCTTGTGGCTTAACTTTACTCACCTACTAAATATTGATATTATCTTAATTGATAAAAGGATATTTGGAGGAAAGATAATGAAAAAATTTAGAAAAATTTTAATTGGCCTTGTCGCCATTTTTGTTGCGTTGGTTGCAACTGCTTGTTCGAATAAAAAATCTGCAAGTAGTCAAAACTACACACCTAAATCTTTAAAGGTACAATTTGTACCTAGTCAATCTGCAACCAAATTGCAGGCTCGGGCAAAGCCGCTGGAAAAAATGCTCTCAAAGAGATTAGGTATTCCAGTCCACGTTTCCATGTCGACTGACTACAACACGGTTGTAGAAGCAATGAAGTCTAAGAAGGTTGATGTTGGCTTTCTTCCACCAGATGGTTATGTATTAGCTCATAAGCAAAATGCAGCCGATCTACTCTTACAAGCTGAACGTTACGGTGTTAAGCAACCAGGCGGTAAACAAACTAAGAATTTAGTTCGATCATACCGCTCAGAAATCCTCATTAAGAAAGGTTCTAAGATTAAGAGCTGGAAAGATTTGAAAGGGAAAGATATTTCAGTTCAAAATCCTACTTCCAGTTCAGGCTATGTATTTCCAGTTGCTGAGTTGAAGGAAAAGGGACTAGATGTTACTAAAAAAGACCATCTAGCTACTGTAACTGGTGATGATCAAGGTGTTTTAAACGTATTAAACGGGGACGCCGATGCGGCTTTTGTCTTTGAAGATGCACGTAATACTGTGATTAAAGATAACCCAAAGATCATGAGCCAAGTAGTTCCAATCTACTTCACCAAGCCAATTCCAAACGACACGATTTCAGTTGTTCCAAATATGTCAAAACCGTTCCGTAAGAAGTTAGCCAAGGCATTTATTGCTATTGGTAAATCTAAGAAGGGTAGAAAAGTTATTGAAAGCATTTATAGCCATGAAGGTTATACTTATGCCAAAGATAGCGACTTCAATATTGTTCGTAAGTACAACAAGATTGTTGGATCAAATAAAAAATAATTAAGTTAGGAGAACTAAAATTATAATGACTGATTCTGCAATCGAGCCAATGATTGAATTAAGGAACGTTAAAAAAGTTTACGATAAAAAGGTTGTCGGCTTAAAAAAAGTTAATTTAACCATTAATAAGGGTGAATTTGTTGTAGTTGTTGGTTTGTCTGGAGCCGGTAAATCAACGTTGTTACGTTCAATTAATCGCTTAATTGATGTTACTGAGGGTGACATTTTAATTGATGGTAAATCTATTACCAAGGCAAGGGGCAAGAAGCTACGCTTGCTTCGTCGTAACATTGGGATGATTTTTCAAAACTTTAATTTGGTTAAGCGTTCCAGTGTTTTACGGAACGTATTGGCTGGCAGAGTCGCTTATTATCCTACTTGGAAGACAATTTTTAACTTGTTTACTAAGGAAGATAAAGAAAGAGCATACGAAGCTTTAAAGCAGGTTGATTTAGCCGATAAAGTTTATGCTCGTGCCGACGAACTGTCAGGCGGCCAGCAACAAAGAGTTGCGATTGCGCGAGTTTTGATGCAGAATCCTAAGGTGATTTTGGCTGATGAACCAACTGCCTCGTTAGACCCACAGACCTCGCTCAAGGTTATGGAAGATTTGAAGATGCTTAATGAAAAGCATGGTATGACAGTAATTGCTAACTTGCACAGTGTTGAACTTGCTCGCAAATTTGGGCAGAGAGTGATCGGAATTCGTGCCGGAGAAATTATTTATGATGGTAAGATGAGTGCTACCCCTGAATCTGTCTTCACCAAAATTTATAACGGTGGTGAAGAAGATGATTGATGATTCTTTAACGCAATTGCCTAAGAAAAGATTTAAGATAATCAATTTAATTTGGTTAATTGTTCTGATTGCCGGATTATTCATTTCTATTAATGTAACCAATACCCATATTAGTGTACTGTTTGAAAATTTTAGCCAATTCAGTGACATTTTTGTTCAGATGGCTAATCCAGATTGGTCTTATTTCCCTACTGTTATTCCGTTACTTCTTGAAACTATTAAGATGGCAGTTTTGGGAACAATTATTGGGTCAGCCTTAGCTTTTGTGTATTCGCTACTAATTGCTCGTAATATTATTAAGAACAAACTGGTAACCGGAGTTCTACGGTTTATTATGAATATCATTAGAACTATTCCTGATTTACTTCTTGGTGCTATCTTTGTAGCTATTGTGGGAATTGGCCCTGTTGCTGGTATCTTAGCTTTGTCGGTCTTCACTTTTGGTGTGGTTGTTAAATTGTTTTATGAGGCAATCGAAACAATTGATCCTGGTCCGATTGAAGCTTTGACTGCGGTAGGTGCAAATAAGTTACAAATTATTTGTTTTGCAATTTTGCCCCAGGTTATGACTTACTTTATTTCCTATAGTTTATATGCATTTGAAATTAATGTCCGGGCCTCAACGGTACTTGGCTATATTGGTGCTGGCGGGATTGGTTTATATCTGCAACAAACTTTGCAAGTATTTGATTATGCCAAGACTGGTACGATTATCCTCGTCATTATCGTTGTCGTTGTGCTGATTGACTATATTTCATCTAAATCACGGGAGGCGTTAATGAAGTAATGGATACTACTATGAAAGAATTACCGTCTAAACCCGTTAATAAAAAAGCCCGCCTTATTCATTGGTTAATCGCTTTAGTAACGATTGCAATTGTTGTTTGGTCTTGTACCGGCATTAACTTTGGTGGTATTAAAGCAACGGCAGGTCAAATTGCCGGAGCAATTTTCTCAGGAATTTTTCACCCGGACTGGAGCTATGTTTATAACGGCAGTGGTGAAGACTTAATTTCACAATTATGGCAAACTCTTTGTATCGCATTTTTAGGTACATTTATCTCTGCAATTATTTCTTTGCCATTTGCCTTTTGGGCAGCACATACTAAGCATAAGAAATGGTATACTTCTAGAATTGGTAAGATTGTGTTAGCAATTATTCGGTCTTTTCCAGAAATTGTTTTGGCTTTGATGTTTATTAAAGCTGTGGGCCCCGGCTCAGCTGCCGGTGTGTTAGCATTAGGCTTTCACTCGGTGGGGATGCTGGCTAAGCTCTTTTCTGAAGCAATTGAGAACTTGGAAGATGGACCCAATGATGCTATTAGGGCCGTTGGTGGCTCAAAAATTCATGTCATTATGTTTTCGATTCTACCTAATTTAATGCCGGCTTTGATTTCTAATACTTTATATCGTTTTGATGTTTCTGTTCGTTCCGCATCTATCCTTGGTTTGGTTGGTGCTGGTGGTATTGGTTATCCGTTAATCATTGCTTTACAGTACCGGCAATGGAATCGGGTAGGTGTTATCCTACTTGGGATCATTGCGATGGTTGTAGTGATCGATTGGATTTCAGGCATGATTCGTAAGAAATTAGTTTAGATAATTGAATAAAAACAGAGATTAGATAAAATTAACCTCCTGAACTAGACAAAGAATTTAGTTTAGGAGGTTTTTTAGTAGAATTTTGACTGCTATTTTAATTATTTTTGTTGTCTTTTGTTACATAATAAATTGATAAATCTTGTTATAGCGCCATTTATTACTTTTGCAGATGTCATATATTTATGAATATTACAAAAATATCTGCCAAAGTAATATTTTCTTAACTTCCTAGATATGGTTCTGCAATCTGCGCAAGGTACTATATATATTGTCAGTTGATGACATACGAAAGAGATGTGCTTAATTGCACGTCGTTCAAATTAGGAAATTAATCAAAGAGATATATATAATTTATAAGGAGAGAATACTTTTGCAGATCAAATCTATTTTAAT
>NZ_AYZC01000016.1:0-1652 GCF_001436775.1 Lactobacillus acetotolerans DSM 20749 = JCM 3825 | reverse complement strand
GTGGTATGACTTAGGTAACAACCAATGGGTTCGTGCTAACGATTTAACTGGTGCCAAGGCCGCTGCTCCTGCAGTCAAGACTGCCCCAGCTAAGACCACTACTGTAAAATCTAACAATACTACTACTAATTACAACACCAACAATAACTCAGCTTCTTACACTAGAAGTAATAATTCATCCTACACTTCAAACGCATCTGGTTCAGACGCAAGTGCTAAGGCTTGGATTGCTAATAAAGAATCCGGTGGCTCATACGGTGCAAATAATGGCCAATACGTAGGTAAGTACCAACTTTCAGCATCATACCTTCATGGTGACTACTCAGCCGCAAACCAAGAAAAAGCCGCAGATAGTTATGTAAACAGTCGTTACGGTTCATGGTCAGCAGCCAAGTCCTTCTGGCAAGCAAACGGTTGGTACTAATAAAACCAATAAACTAAAACTAAATAACAACAGAATAATAAAATTAAAGAGACAGTTTATGCAACTGTCTCTTTTTTGCGTATAGTTAATTTTTAAATTATTATCTTTTACTATGAATTTTTTCTTTATGAGGAATAGTGGCATGAACTACTTCAACACCATTGGACTTTCTATTTAAGTAGTTTTTATAATCTTTTATTGATTCTTCAATGTTTTCAAATTAAGCATTTGCGAGGGGCTTAAATGAAATAACAGCTTCTAATCCTAACCCTTTTGCATAACGATTAAGAGTTTTTAAACTAGGTGTTGAATCTAGATTTTCAATTTTAGCTAATTGTGGTTGGGTCATCCCAATTCGTTTAGCTAGCTCTTGCTGGGTAATGCCGCGTTTTAATCGAAGAACATGAAGGTATGCCAAACTATCAATCAAGGTCATTTCGTCAGGAGATATTGAAGTAATATCCTTTTTAAAATCATTCCAAGTAGCCATAATTGTTCCTTTATTTATAATCTTAGATTTAGATTGATTTTAAGTCATTAACTAAAGAAGGCTTTTTAGTTAATAAGGTAAGTAATTTCTGTACTGGGCGTCTAGGTTTACTTTGATTTGTTTCCCAAGCTTTGACAGTTCGAGTAGATACACCTATTAAATTTGCTAGACCACTTTGACTTACGTTGATATTTTTTCTTAATTCTTTAATTGTTTTGGCATTAAATTGTGGTTTGACGGGAATAGTAGCGTGAACTACTTCAACACCATTAGGTTTTCCATTTAAATAATTTTTGTAATCTTTTAATGATTCTTCAATTGTCGATGTCATAATCATTCTTCCTTTTACTATACCTAAATTCCTTGATGAAATTTTTAATAGATTTCTTTTCTTTAACAGATAAAGTGGATTTCTTATTTTTAGGATAAATTTCTAAGAAAAACAAATTTTGTTTATTAGCATTATAAATAAAATAAATAGTCCGAAAACTACCACTTTTTCCCTTATGATAATTTTTAGGTGTAAATCTATATTTAAAAGCACCACCAGTTCCTTCAACTATTACGCCAGGGAATTTTTTACCGTAAGTGTTAATTGGGGAATTGGATAAATATTGTAGAATTTCATTTTTTAATTCTTCACGTTCATCTAAAGATAAACCACATTTAAACCATTTTTTCATGACCTACCACCCATCAAATAGATGGGTGGTCTCTTTGTTTAGAGTTTTTCTGCGA
>NZ_AYZC01000015.1 GCF_001436775.1 Lactobacillus acetotolerans DSM 20749 = JCM 3825 | reverse complement strand
GTAGAGCGCTTGACTGTTAATCAAGATGTCGTCAGTTCGAGCCTGACAGCCGGAGTTTATATGGAGTGTTGTCCGAGTGGCTTAAGGAGCATGATTGGAAATCATGTATACGGGCTTATACCTGTATCGAGGGTTCAAATCCCTCACACTCCGTAAGGCTCAAGCCTGTATATTAATATTTTGGAGGATTAGCTCAGCTGGGAGAGCATCTGCCTTACAAGCAGGAGGTCACAGGTCCGAGCCCTGTATCCTCCATATTATGAAATGATGTAAGTTTTATTTACATCATTTTTTGTTTAATTTTTTTAAAAGAAAACTTGCATTTTATCTTTTATCAAGTATACTAATTAGTGTGCTTTAGTTAAGGATTATGACCCGTTGGTCAAGTGGTTAAGACATCGCCCTTTCACGGCGGTAACATGGGTTCAAATCCCGTACGGGTCACTATGGAGGATTAGCTCAGCTGGGAGAGCATCTGCCTTACAAGCAGGAGGTCACAGGTCCGAGCCCTGTATCCTCCATCGTTCCGAGACTACCGAATGCATTCGGTAGTCTCTTTTTTATGCTTAAGAGCAGGACGAAAGTATATTTTATCGGTTCAAGTCCTGAGAGGATTCACTTAATAGTGGAGATGCCTTGTAACCGGATAGCCATTGTCTATATAGGGGGACTAAATATGGAAAAACGTTTGTTTACTTCTGAATCAGTATCTGAGGGTCATCCTGATAAGGTTGCTGACCAAATTTCAGATGCAATTTTGGATGCACTTTTGGAGAAAGATCCTAATTCTCACGTGGCATGTGAGACAATTGTAACCACTGGTTTAGTTTATGTATTTGGAGAAATTTCAACTAAAGCTTACGTCAACATTCAAGGTGTTGTTCGTAAAACAGTTTTGAAGATTGGTTATGATCGACCAGAATTAGGATTCGATGGCAATAATTGTGCTGTCTTAGTTGATATTGATGAACAATCACCTGATATTGCTAGTGGTGTTGATCATTCTTTAGAAACTAGAGAAAATTCATCTGATAAAGATAAATTGGATCAAATTGGTGCGGGTGACCAAGGATTAATGTTTGGCTTTGCTATTAAAGAAACGCCAGAACTTATGCCTTTACCAATTTCATTGGCTCATCATTTAATGATGCGCGTCGCAAAACTTAGAAAAGATAAAACACTTGAGTGGCTTCGTCCAGATGCTAAAGCTCAAGTTACTGTTGAATATGATGAAAATCATAGACCTAAGCGGGTTGATACGGTAGTTATTTCTACTCAAACCGATGCAGAAGTTTCGAACGATGAAATTCGTCGTGCAATGATAGATTTAGTGATTAAAGAAGTTATTCCTGCTAAGTATTTGGATGATGAAACAAAGTTTCTGATTAATCCCTCAGGACGCTTTGTTATTGGTGGCCCTAAAGGTGATTCAGGACTTACAGGTCGTAAAATAATTGTTGATACCTATGGTGGATATGCTCGTCACGGTGGTGGTGCCTTTTCAGGCAAAGATCCTACAAAGGTTGACCGGAGTGCAAGTTATGCAGCTCGTTATGTTGCAAAAAATATCGTTGCGGCTGGCCTTGCATACCGGTGTGAAGTTCAACTCGCTTATGCAATTGGTGTGGCTCACCCAGTTTCAGTTATGATTGATACTGCTGGTACTGGTAAAGTTAGTGATGAAATTTTAACTAAGGCGGTTCGGCATATTTTTGACCTTCGTCCAGCTGGAATTATTGAGATGTTAAATCTCCGTCGTCCTATTTATGAGCAAACTGCTGCTTATGGCCATTTTGGCAGAACAGACATTGATTTGCCGTGGGAGAAAACCGATAAGGTACAGGCCTTAAAAGATTTTGTTAAAAAGCATGAATAAAGGGAGGAAGTAAAGGATGAAAAAAACAAACGTGCCAGTAGTCACGCTTGCAATTTTTATGACAACCTTTATGGCTGCGATTGAAGGAACGATTGTTTCTACAGCAATGCCAACAATTGTTTCTGATCTAAATGGATTGGAAATAATGAATTGGGTTGTATCAATTTTCCTGTTTATGACCGCAGTTTCGACTCCTTTATATGGGAAACTGGCAGATAGCATTGGGCGTAAGCCAGTTTTTTTGTTTGGAATTGCATTATTCGTGGTTGGTTCATCACTTTGTGGTCTTGCACAAAATATGGTCGAACTAATCCTTTTTCGAGTAATTCAAGGTTTGGGTTCAGGAGCAGTTCAGCCGGTTGCCATTACAATCATTGCAGATTTATACACTTTAAATAAACGAACTAAAATGCTAGGACTTAACTCTGGTTTTTGGGGTGTGGCTTCAGTGATCGCACCATTGCTTGGTGGATTTATTGTCCAGCATTTATCATGGCATTGGATATTTTATATTAATGTGCCTATTGGTGTTATTGCATTCTTATTGGTTTTATTTTATTTAAAAGAGCCAAAACATCATACGAAATCAAAATTAGATTTAAAAGGAACAGTTTGGTTGATTGTTTTACTTCTTACTTTAATGTTCTTCTTGCAGGAATTAGGTAGCCTTAGTCTTTGGATAATGCTTGCTTTAGCAGCCTTAATAATTCTAGCTGTAATTGCCTTTATTAGGGCAGAAAAGCGTGCAGACGACCCAATAATGCCTTTTACCATGCTTAAAGACAGAGAGTTTCTTGCACTTAATTTAATTGCCTTACTTATTTCAGGTGTTGTAATTGGTTTTGAATTTTATATTCCAACCTGGATGCAAGGAATTAATGGTACTAATGCCTCTCTTGCAGGTTTTGCCGTAACTCCAAGTTCAGTGATGTGGGTTGTTGGTTCATTCCTGATTGGCTGGATGCTTGGTCATTGGGGTATTAAACGAACATTTGATTACATGTTGATCTTATTAGTTTTTGCTGATTTGATTCTTGTATTTGTTCCAATTTATACACCGTTTTGGGTATTTTGTGTGGTAGCAGCTGTAAATGGTTTTGCCTTTGGTGCTATTACTACTGCTGCACAGGTACGTTCACAGGTGCTTGTTGATCCAAAAGATATTGGTGTTGCTACTTCTTTTAATACCTTGATGAAGTATCTTGGGCAAACAATGATGGTTTCAATTTATGGTATTACTTTCAATACGATCGTTGCCCATCAATTGGCTAAATATAGTAATTTAAACCAAGGGATGATGAACAAAATTGTATCTGCTGCAAAGGCGAAAGAGTTAGCGCCAAATTTGATACCACAATTAAGACAAGTTTTATTCAGTGCTTTGAAGGGTGTTTATGTTGTATCTTTCGTTGTAATTATTATTTCAATTGCTCTTAATCATATTTATAAAGTTCATAAAATTAAGCATTCTACTCATTAAATGCCAAGCAAAAAATCCATGTCATATTGACATGGATTTTTTTATGATTGATATATTGTTTTCCACTTTGGTTCAAGGTAGAAGTGATATAGAAATGAGTAACCGATGAGTACAAAAGTAATACCTTCAATCCAACCACCAAGCACATCTGACGGGTAATGGACATGAGTATAAACTCGGGTATAACCAATTAACAATGGGAAACACGCCCAGAAAATTATTAAAATGGATTTAAAAGTTTTACTTTTTACAAGCAGAATCGTTAAAACAATTAATATCCCAAATAGTGTAGCACTGCCAACAGAGTGGCCTGATGGGAAACTATAACCACTTGCGTAGACTAAATGGTGGACGAAAGGACGGTGCCGTTCAATCGCATGCTTAATAATCCAGTTGTAACCATTAGCTGCGGCCATTGTGCCAGCCGTGTAAAACGCGTAAGCATATTGCTTAAATACTAATAAAATAATAAATAAGATTATTGTTTCAATGACAATAACATTGGTATTACCTAAATTAGTAAAAATTGTAGCAAATTTAATGTTTGCTACATTGTTATTGCAAATAATATTGATAACTTCGTTGTCAAAGTTATGAATGAATTGACTTCCTGAAGATACTAAAATAGCCCAAATTGTATAAATAATTAAAAAAATAGTACCGGGTATTAAAGTGTCTCTAGGCGGCCTTTTTGTATTGATCAAGATACTTTCTCCTCTTGTATTTTTTAGCATTTGTGGTAAATTATAATCATTATCTATGAAAAAATAAAGGTCAGGAACTAGTAACAATTTATGTTTTTGTTCAGAGAAGGGTCGTTTGCTGAAAGATCTAAAAAAGCACGTTGTGAACTGAGCCTGGTAAATTACCTATCGTTATGCTATCCGCGTTAAGGGGCAATTGAGTGTCACGTTTTTAACGTGGAACTTAGGTGGTATCGCGATTATTCGTCCTATGATTAATTTCATAGGGCTTTTTTTATGAGGAGATAAAAGCCGTGTATAATCACAAAGTTGTTGAGAAAAAATGGCAAAAATATTGGGCAGAGCATGATACCTTTAAAACAGGTACAGATCCCAATAAGAAGAATTATTATGTTTTAGATATGTTTCCTTTTCCATCAGGTAAAGGTTTGCACGTAGGGCACCCAGAAGGCTATACAGCCACTGATATTATTGCTCGAATGAAGCGTGCACAGGGTTATAACGTTCTTCACCCAATGGGATGGGATGCATTTGGTCTCCCAACAGAGCAATATGCTCTGAAAACCGGGCAAGATCCAGCCACTGTTACTAATCAAAATATTGCTAATTTTAAGAAGCAATTAAATAGATTAGGTTTTTCATATGACTGGGATCGTGAAATTAAAACCAGTGATCCTAAGTATTACAAGTGGACCCAATGGGTCTTTGAGCAGATGTATAAGATGGGCCTTGCTTATGAAGCAGAAGTTCCTGTTAACTGGTCCCCTGATTTAGGTACTGTTGTGGCTAATGAAGAGATAGTTGATGGTAAGACCGAACGTGGTGGTTATCCAGTATATCGGCGTAATATGCGGCAATGGATGCTTAAAATGACGGCTTATGCTGATCGCCTTCTTAAGGGATTAGATGATTTGGATTGGCCTGAACCCGTTAAGGAAATGCAAAGGAATTGGATTGGTCGTTCGGTCGGTGCCCAAGTTAAATTTAAAATCAAAGGTACAGATAAGAGTTTTGATATTTTTACTACTCGTCCTGATACTTTATTTGGTGCAAGTTACACTGTTTTAGCCCCAGAAAATAAATTAGTTCAAGAAATTACTACTGATGGTCATAAAGATGACGTAAACAAGTATATTAAAAAGATTGAATCTAAATCTGACCTTGAAAGAACAGATTTAAATAAGGATAAAACTGGTGTATTTACTGGGGCTTTCGCAATCAATCCGGTAAATAGTGAAGAAATTCCAATTTGGATTTCTGATTATGTTTTAGCAAGTTATGGTACTGGTGCCGTTATGGCGGTTCCAGCCCATGATGATCGTGACTATGCGTTTGCTAAAAAGTTTAATTTACCAATTAAACAAGTGGTTAAGGGTGGCAACCTTGATAAGGCAGCCTTTACCGGTGATGGTCCACATATCAATTCAGAATTTCTTAATGGCTTAAATATTAAAGAAGCTAAAAAGAAAATGGTTGAGTGGCTTGAAGAGCATAATGTTGGTAAAAAGAAAGTAAATTATAAACTTCGTGATTGGGACTTCAGTCGTCAAAGATACTGGGGTGAACCAATTCCTATAATTCATTGGGAAGATGGGGAAACAACCCTTGTTCCTGAAGATCAATTACCACTACTTTTACCACATGCTAAAAATATTAAGCCATCTGGGACGCCAGAAAGTCCACTTGCCAACCTAACTGACTGGGTAAACGTGGTTGATAAGAATGGTAGAAAAGGTAAACGAGAAACCAATACCATGCCAAATTGGGCTGGTTCCTCTTGGTACTATATTCGTTATGTTGATCCACACAATGATGAGGAAATTGCTAACTATGATTTGTTGAAGCAATGGCTTCCAGTTGACCTTTATATTGGTGGTGCTGAACATGCGGTTCGACATTTATTGTATGCAAGATTCTGGCATAAAGTCCTTTATGATTTAGGTGTTGTTCCAACTAAGGAACCATTTAAGCGTTTATATAACCAAGGTTTGATTTTAAAGAACCATGAAAAAATGTCTAAGTCCAAAGGGAATGTCGTTAATCCGGATGACGTAATTGATGAATATGGTGCTGACTCACTTAGAATGTATGAAATGTTTATGGGTCCACTAGATGCGTCAATTGACTGGGATGATAATGGTCCTGCTTCAACTAAGAAGTTCTTAGATCGTGTATGGCGGCTATTTGTTAATGATCTTGACTTGAAGGCAATTCCCCAGGAAAAGATTGTTGATAAAAATGATGGTACTTTAGATAAGGTTTATAACGAGACTGTCAAAAAGGTTACCGAAGATTTTGATGCTCTTCACTTTAATACCGCAATTTCACAAATGATGGTTTTTGTTAATGCAGCACAAAAAGCTAAAACCATCCCACGTGAATATGCAGAAGGTTTTATCAAACTCTTAGCTCCAGTTGCACCCCACATGATGGAAGAAATTTGGTCTGTTTATGGTCATAATCATTCAATAACTTATGCCAAATGGCCAACTTATGATCCATCCAAATTAGTTGAATCAACCGTCCGGATTATGGTCCAAGTTAACGGTAAGCTTCGTGGTAAGTTTCAAACAGCTAAGGATACGGCTAAAGATGACCTTCAAAAACAAGCTACTGCTTTGCCACATGTACAAAAATTCTTGAAGGGTAAAGATATTAAAAAGGTTATAGTAATTCCTAATAAAATTGTTAATATCGTTGCTAAATAAGTTTAATTTTTCCTAAAAAATCCATTATTTTATTATTAATTGGCTTAATTGCTTCAAAATAAACTGTTAGTACATGAATTAGGGAAAATAAATGAAAGAAAATAATTTAAATGATAAGGACACGCAGGATACTTTTATTAAAGGTTCTGCATGGATGACTTTTGGTTCCATTGCCTCACGTATATTGGGTGCACTTTATATCATTCCCTGGTACGCATGGATGGGTAAATATGGGAACATTGCTAATGCTTTAACAGCAAGAAGTTACAATATTTATAGTATATTTATTTTAATCTCAACTGCTGGAATTCCGGGTGCTGTAGCCAAGCAAGTAGCTAAATATAACGCGCTCAATGAGTATGGAGTTGGTCGAAAACTTTTTCGTAAAGGATTGTTTTTGATGGCAATCCTGGGCATTGTTTGTGCCGGCATTATGTATTTTGCATCGCCTCTACTAGCTTCGAATGGTAGTCAGAGCGATCCAAGGCAAGTTGCAGTTATGCGAAGCTTAGCCTGTGCAATTTTGATTATTCCAATTTTGAGTATTATGCGTGGCTACTTTCAAGGGTATGCTGATATGATGCCATCCGCGATGTCGCAGTTTGCTGAGCAACTTGCTAGAGTTATTTGGATGCTTTTATCTGCATACGTAATTATGCAAATGCAACATGGTTCCTATGTACATGCGGTTATTCAATCGAACTTCGCAGCTGCAATTGGTGCAATTTTTGGAATAGCAGTGTTAGTTTGGTTCTTACTTAGACGTCGGAAGAAAATGAATAGTCTGATTGCAAGTTCAGATGATCAGATTCACGTTTCAACTGGAAGTTTGTTTGTTGAAATTATTGAACAGGCTATTCCGTTTATCATAATTGATGCTGGTATCCAATTATTTTATTTGGTTGACCAATACACATTCCACCCAATGATTGCAGGTTTAATCAAGGCAAGCTATGATACGATCGAAAGTTGGTATGCATTGTTTGCATTGAACTCCAATAAATTAATTATGATTATCGTATCAATGGCTAGTGCAATGGCCGTAACAGCTATTCCACTTTTGTCAGCAGCACATACACAGGGAAATTATAAAAATATTTCTAAACAGATTAGTAATACGTTAGATTTATTTTTATTTGTTATGATTCCTGCTTCATTTGGAATGGCTGCTATTTCAACTCCTATTTATACAATTTTTTACGGTTATGATTCTCTAGGTTCTAGTGTCTTATACCTGTCATCTTTTACGGCAATTAGTTTAGGTCTGTTTACGGTATTGATGGCAATCTTACAGGGATTATCAGAAAATGGATTAGCAATTAAATATTTAGTATTAGGATCAGTTATAAAGATACTCCTACAATACCCAATGATTTATTTGTTTAAGATATACGGGCCATTGATTTCTACTAATATTGGAATGTTGGTCATTATTTTCTTAGCAATTAAACACCTTGAAGTCGGATTTAACTTTAATATTGGTAGAACGTGTCGACGTTTTATCGGTATTGCGGTATTTTCGATCGAAATGTTTTTAATTGTTGAAGCCGTTGAAAAAGTTATGGAAATTGTATTAACTCCTGAGCGTCGAATACCTGCTTTAATTATTGTATTTGTTTCTGTATTAGCTGGTGTGATCTTTTATATTTTTGTAACGGTTAAATCTAAACTTGCTCAAAAAATTCTTGGTAGCAAAGTTACAAATGTTTTAAGTAAATTTCATATTAGGGCATAAAAAAGAGCGTTGACATTCAATTAGAGTGTCAACGCTTTTTTGGTAATTTAAGATTAAGACATACTATACAAAATTAATATTAACTGCTTATTGTAAAAATAATATTTACTATCTTCACCAGCATCATATTATTTCTACACTGCTACTATAGCATATAATCGTCATAAAAGTAGAAAGCGTTTACTAAAGTATAAAGAAAAACGACAAGTAATGTTACTTGCCGTTACGCCCCTGCCAAGGACCTCTATTTTAGCAATAAGAAAAAATTGATGCAATTTAAGGCTTAAATATTTATTATGTTGTGTCTTTTGGCATAAAATACATTCAAAAATAAGTATGAAAGGGAGAAACAGTAATGTTTTCCAAAATAAGAAAATCTAAATTTTTAATTTTTTTAATGTTGCTTTTGATTTTATTGGTTACAGCTTGTTCAAAAAACACTATAAAATCTAATAAACAGCTGTCAAAGACACAAGTTGGATATATCAGTACGACACCGACTTTCTTCTTTCATGGCTGGGGATCAAGTGTTAATGCTGAAAGCCATATGGTAAATGCAGCTCAAGAAGCTAATGTTACTAAAGATGTGATGACGGCCATCGTAGATAAAAATGGAAACGTTAAATTAAGTGGTCATATTTCTAAGAATGCACAAAATCCGATTATTAAAGTAGGTTTCTTAGATAATCATAACCATAATTACCAAACTGATGCTCGTTTTGCTTATAACGCCATAACGTCGGTACAAACAAAATATCCATTTACTAAAATGAACCTCGTAGGTCATTCTATGGGGAATATGGATATTTTGTTTATGCTTCTTTATTATGGTCAGCGTAAAAAATTCCCACAGGTTAAACGGCAAGTTGATATTGCTGGTCACTTTAATGGGATTCGTGGCATGCAAAATACTGCTTATTCGCATAATTATAAAAATGGTAAACCCCATCAAATGGATTCAGATTATAAAAAATTAACTAAGTTGCGACAAATTTATCCGAAGGGCGTTAGTGTGATGAATATTTATGGTGATTTAGAAAATGGTACGCATTCAGACGATGATGTAACTATTTATTCTGCACGTTCCCTGAAGTACCTGGTTTCTCCAAGAGCAAGTCATTACGAAGAACATATGATTACTGGTCCAAACGCTCAGCATAGTAAATTGCATGAAAATCCTAAAGTTGATGACTTATTAATAAAATTTTTATGGGGTAAGTAATAAATAAAGAGATCGTTAAGAAACTTCTTAATGATCTCTTTTGCTGTTTTGGTTAAAGTTTTCTCCCCAGATCTCCATGGCATTAACAATTGGTTCAAAGCTTTTACCAAAATTTGTTAGTGTGTATTCTGTTTTAACAGGAACAACGGGATAAATTTCTTTGTGGATAATATTGTCTTTTTCAAGTTCCAATAACTGTTTAGATAGCATTCGTTTGTTAACGTAGGGAAGCTTCCTCTGTAATTCAGAAAATCTTAACTTTGAATTCTTAAATAAATGGTACATGATAACGGTCTTCCATTTTCCAGAAATGAACTGTAATGTACTTTGTACCGGACATCCTGGATCGCAATTATAAATTTTACGCAATAATATCACCTCATTAATAACTTTAATAATTATAGTATTTTAGCATTGCTTTTGCTTAAGATTACTTTTTAAGTTGTTTATTTAAATAAAAGTAGGTGAATAATTAGTCCCTAAGTGAATATGAATTCACTTATTAACAGATAAATAGCTTGAATTTATAATTATTTAAGCAAAGGAGAAAACAAATGAAAAATATGAAAGCTATAGGATTTAAGGAACATTTACCTATTGAAAATGAAAAAAGTTTAGTTGATATTAATAAGGAAATACCTGTTGTCCAAGGACATGATTTGTTGGTAAAGGTTAATGCTGTTTCAGTTAATCCAGTAGATGTTAGTGTAAGAAGGAACGGACGTGGCCAATTAAAATATCCAAAAATAATTGGCTGGGATGCTGTTGGAACTGTTGCGCAAATCGGGAACCAAGTTACTAATTTTAAAACCGGTGATCGTGTATGGTATGCTGGCAGTTTTATCCGTCCTGGTTCTGATGAGGAGTTCCAATTAGTAGATGAAAGAATAGTTGGTAGCGCTCCAGTAAATTTATCTGATGAACAGGCCGCAGCAATTCCATTAGTTGGATTAACTGCTTACGAATCTTTATTTGAACAGTTACCAATAAATGTAAAAGCGAATAATCATAATAAGGTTATTTTAATCATTAATGGTGCTGGTGGAGTTGCTTCAATTGCCGTTCAGCTAGCTCATTTAGCTGGGTTAAAGATTATTGCCACGGCTTCTCGTCTTGAATCAATTAAATGGGCTAAACGTAATGGTGCAGATTATATCGTTAACCACCGCCATGATTTAGTTAAACAGGTTAGAGCATTAGGTTTTAAGTATGTTGATTATATTTTAAATTTACAAAACCTTGATGCTCATTGGGATGAAATTGCGCAACTGATTAAGCCAGAAGGGTTTATAGCGGCGACCACAGAAAATCATCACTTAATTGATTTACAAAAGCTTACTAAGAAAAAAGCAACTTTTGCTTGGGAATGGATGTACACGAAATCTTATTATCATACTTCTGGTATGATTAGCCAATCGCATATCCTGACCAGGTTGGCTAAGTTGTATGATGATAAGAAATTAAAATTGATTGACACTAAACATTATTCACCAATTAATGCTAAAAATTTACGAAAAGCACACGTTGACGTTGAAACGGGGCACATGACTGGTAAAGTTACCCTTAGTGGTTGGTAGAAAGAAAAAAAGCATGATTTCATATTTTGAAATCATGCTTTTTAAGTGCATATTTTTATTGAAGAGTATGAGAATTAACATATTCAGTTTTCGCAACGGTAACTGCTTTAACTTTTTGGGTTTCACTGAATAGAAAAGTAGCAGTTACGGTAGAGAAAACTACAACTGCAAGGAATATTCTTCTAAATACTTTAGTAGACAATAATTTTTACCTCTTATTTGTGGTTTATTATGAATAACTAATTATTCAATTTGAATTATAACCTTTTTATTGGTAAGCGTTACCATATTTGCTAAAAATAAAAATATTATTTAATTTTTACTTTTTCCTGTATTGTCCATCTAATGTGTCACTGTGATCATCTTGTTCTGGCATAACCATAGCAGCAATCATATAAAGGATTACTCCAGCACCAACTCCGGTAAACAAAATTATTGCCGCACCAATAATTCTTACCCAAGCTTTGTCTAAGTCGAAGTATTCAGCAATACCACCGAAGACGCCTGCTATGACCTTATCTCGTGATTTTGTTAGTCTTTTCTTCATAACTTTACCTCATGTTTTTTTATTTATTGCCAAAAATTTTATATTAAAAAAGCTAATCAATCAATGATTAGCTCTCCAATGTCCCGAAAAAGATTCGAACTTTCACTCAGTTACCTGAACAGCGACCTGAACGCTGCGCGTCTGCCAATTCCGCCATCGGGACAATATATTTAGAACACATGAATAATAATACCAAAAATTTGGTAAAATGTAATCATAAAACTTACTTAATATAAATATTTCTGCTTTTAAGGGAGGATTTATGAAATTTACTCGTAAAATAAAAAAGCTAATTATTGGCTTCGTTGCGGTAGTATCATTAGCTACCTGTGCTGCTGGTTTTACTAGACCAGCTAGTGCAACAGATAATGTAAGCGATAATTACCATGCAGACCAGCTTGATTTAAATGTTAAATCTGCTATTGCTATTGATAGTCATACAGGACAACTTTTATATGGTAAAAATGTTAATCAGGCTTTGCCAATAGCTTCTATGACAAAACTAGTGACTGTTTACCTAACTTTACAAGCAATTAAACAGAAAAAAATTTCTTGGGTAACAACGGTTAAACCTTCAGCTGCCATTGTAAAGGTTGCTAATAACTCTGATTATTCAAACGTTCCCTTAAAGAAAGGGCATTCATATACAATTAAGCAATTATATGAAGCGACTTTAATTGAATCAGCTAATGGGGCAGCCATGTGTCTTGCTCAAGCTGTTGCCGGTTCTCAAACTGCTTTTGTTAAACAAATGCGCCACCAGTTAAGAAACTTGAAGATTAGTGATGCGCAGATTTATACTGTTTGTGGATTACCAAATGGGAATTTAGGTAAAGATGCATATCCAGGTGTAAGTAAAAATGCGGAAAATAAAATGTCCGCAAAGGATATGGCAATTGTTGGGCAAAACTTACTTAATGATTTTCCTGACGTTTTAGATACAACGAAGATTGCTCACCTTGATTTTATTGACGGTAAAAAGAAAACTAAAATGACTAACTCTGACTGGATGCTAAAGGGATTACAACAATATGATCCAGCTTTAAAGGTTGATGGGTTGAAGACCGGAACAACTGATGCAGCTGGGGCCTGTTTTATTTCTACTATTAAACGTAACAATGCGAGGATTATTACTGTGGTGATGGGTGCAAAACACCGCGACGGCAGTGACCCATCTCGTTTCGTCCAAACTAAAAAATTAATGAATTATATTTTCTCTAAGTATGGTCCAATCACCTTTACTAAAGGGCAAGCTATAAAAGGCATAACAACTACAAAAGTAAAAGACGGGAAACAAACTAGTATTGGTGTAGGGATGCAGAACAACACTGAAGTTTGGGATCCGATAGATGGTAAAAAGCTTTCAACCGCCTTACTAAATAAAGAAGTTGAAGCCCCGGTTAATAAGGGGCAAGTGGTTAATTACTATACATTTAAATCTGGCTCAGAAAAATTAATTTCACTTTCTCAATCAGACGAAATGCGTTTAGGAGCCCAAGCTCTTCAATCGACTGGCAAAGTAAACTTCTTAGTAAGGTTCTGGCGTTGGCTCTTCGGAGGATAAATGATGGTAGAAATTACTGAAGATATTCTCACAAAAGTTATTAAAGAACGTAAAAGTGCTACTCACAAAGGTAATTATGGTCGAATTTTATTAATTGGTGGTAGTGAAAATTACGGTGGAGCTATAATTATGTCTACTGAAGGTGCGATTGCTGCTGGCAGCGGTTTAGTGGCTGTGGCCACACATTCAATGAATTTAACTGCATTGCACGCACGTGACCCAGAAGCAATGTATATTGATTGGCGCGATCATAGTCTACCCAATTTAGTTAAAAATATGGACGTGATTGTATGTGGGCCTGGCTTAGGAACGAGTGCTTTCGCTACAAAAGTCTTAGTAATGCTTAAAGATATAATTAGTAAAAAGCAAACAATTGTCTTGGATGCCAGCGCACTCGATTTAATTGCTAAAGATCATGAATTATTGCCATTTAATGCTGGACATATTGTCTTAACCCCGCACCAAATGGAGTGGCAAAGACTTAGTCAAATTAGAATCCCGTTTCAAACGGATAGTGCGAATAAAACAGCTTTAAATAAGTTGGAAGCAGAAGGGAATATAATGCTTGTCTTAAAATCTAACCATACGCATGTATATGATGAAAAAGGGCAAGTATTTATCAATCCAATTGGTAATCCAGGTATGGCAACTGGAGGAATGGGAGATACTTTAGCAGGAATTATTGGTGGCTTTGTTGCACAATTTGGTCCTAAAATTGACTCGATTCTGGCAGCTGTGTACATTCATTCATTAGCTGGTGATATACTTTATAAAAGTAATTATGTGGTTAGACCAACGGTAATATCTAAAATTTTACCGCGTTTGATGAAAAAATATTCTGGCTTAAATTGACCATAAAAAACACTTCTTGTTGTAAAATACAATTGACTGTACTTTTTTAAGATTTATTGAATTTGTACAAATATAATATTGAATTTTAAAAAAGAGACTGACTTAGAAAGAGACTGACTTAGTATGAAAAAAAATCTTTTAAAATGCGTGACTTTTGTTTTTATAATTTTGATATGCATAATTAGCCTGGTCAAATTGTCTATTCCAAAAGAAAACAATAGTGAATCTGAAGGTGCTAAAACTTCTTCAGTAAAGAAAAGTAATCCAGTGTCTTTTAGACCTTACAAAGATCCTGATGACATTGCATCTGAGGGAAGCTGGAACGAAAAAAGCGAAAGCAAAGCTTATCCTAAAATTAATAATAAAGAAAAAGATTTATCACTTAGGGTTTCTTTAAAGGGTAACCGGGTTTATTTATTGAAGAATAAAGAAGTCGTTTACACAATGCTCTCAACGGCTGGTATATTTAAAGGCGGTAAGTCAATGACTCCAATCGGAACTTTTAAAATTCGAAGCAATCGTGGTGAGACCTTCTTTAATAAAAAATTGAATGAAGGTGCCCATAATTGGACAAGTTGGGATCCAACTAATGTGTATCTTTTCCATTCAGTACCGACAAAAGAAAACGGGAAATTTAATATTAAAGAAGCCAATAAATTAGGTAAAGATCAGGGCTCACATGGTTGTATTCGGTTGAGCATTCCTGATTCACATTGGCTAATGAAAAATATTCCGGTTGGGACAAAGGTTGTAATCAAAAATGATTAATATTTAGTCTATTGGCTAAGTTGCTTTTTCCTGCTATAATCAAGTTTTGAAAGAATTAGAAGTAGTAATAAATTTTTTCTAATAAGCGAATCTGTGTTGGTGTAAGACAGATAGAAATATTTGTGAAAGCGTGTCTAATTAAATAAATCGATAATTTAAGAAGCGGATACTTTGTATCAATTAGAGTGGTACCGCGGGAATAATCTCGTCTCTTTCTACGTGTGTAGGAAGGGGCTTTTTTTATGAAATGGGGTAAATAATGGACTTTAAAAATGAAGTAGTTGAATTAATCTCAAGTCAGGTTGACTTGCCAAAAGACAAGATTAACGCATTAATTGAACGTCCTAAGAATGAAAAAATGGGAGATTATGCATTTCCTGCATTTGCATTAGCAAAAACGATGCATAAAAATCCTGCCGAAATTGCTAAAAATATAGCTGCAAATTTAAGTAGCGATGATTTTGCTAGTATCAAAGCTGTTGGTCCTTATGTTAATTTTGCAATTAACCACCAAAAACTTATTTCTTTAACTCTAGCAAATGTTTTATCGCAAAAAGAACACTATGGTGATCAAGAATTGGGTCACGGCAATGTTCCGATTGATATGTCGAGCCCTAATATTGCTAAGCCGATGTCTATGGGACATTTGCGGTCAACTGTAATTGGGAATTCGATTGCTATGACCATGAAAAAGGTTGGTTATAGCCCAATTAAGATTAATTATATTGGTGATTATGGTACTCAATTTGGTAAATTGATTGCAGCCTATAAGCATTGGGGAAATGAAGAAGATGTGAAAAAAGATCCCATTATGAATCTTTTCCATTACTATGTGAAATTCCATAAAGAGGCTGAAAAAGATCCTAAACTCGATGATGAAGGTCGGGCATGGTTTAAGAAACTTGAAAATGAGGATCCTGAAGCGGTTAGACTTTGGAAGTGGTTTAGAAAAGTTTCCCTGGTTGATTTTAAGCGGATATATAAAGAATTAGGTGTAACTTTTGATTCTTACAAAGGTGAAGCTTTCTTTAATGATAAAATGCAGCCAGTTATTGACGAGTTGAAAAAAGATGGCCTCTTGCATGAATCTGAGGGTGCACAAGTTGTAGATATGGGTCCAGATAAGAATCCAGCAATAATTGTTAAGTCTGATGGTACTAGTATCTATTTGACCCGTGATTTAGCCGCAGCAATTTATCGTAAGAAGAAGTACCACTTTGTTAAAATGATTTATGTTGTTGGCAACGAACAGAAGCAGCATTTTGTCGAGCTTAAAAACGTTCTTAAAAAGATGGGCTATGATTGGGCAGATGAAATCTATCATGTTCCGTTTGGTTTGATTACCCAAAATGGGAAGAAATTATCCACTAGAAGGGGCAATGTTGTTTTCCTTGATCAAGTTTTGAAGGATGCAGTATCGCTTGCTAAAAAGCAAATTCAAAAGAAAAATCCCAACTTACCTAATCAAGGTCAGGTAGCACATGACGTTGGTGTCGGGGCCGTTATTTTTCATGATCTTAAAAATAATCGGACAGATGATTTTGACTTTAATTTGGAAGAAGTTGTCCGTTTTGAAGGAAACACCGGTCCGTATGTTCAATACACTAATGCTCGTGCACAAAGTGTGTTGAGAAAAGCTAAAACAATGTGCAAGAAACCTGAAAGCCAAAATGTTAAATTGAGCGATGATTGGACTTTTGCGGTAGCCAAAGACTTGGCTGATTTTCCAAGGATTATTGCAAAAGCAAGTGAAGAATTTGAACCATCTGTTATCGCTAAGTATGCTTTAGACTTAGCCAAGAAATTTAATAAGTACTATGCAAATATTAAGATTCTAACAGATGATGATCAGATTGGTGACCGGCTTGCATTGGTTCAAGCTACATCAACTGTTTTGACTGAGGCACTTAGGCTTTTAGGCGTAAATGCACCTAAAGAAATGTAATTCGGTAAATGAAAAATATAAATAGCGCTTACATCAAATGAAAGATTGTTCATAAGTTAATTAATACGGTACAATATAATTGTAAGTTTTTATAGGAGGTATTTCGAATGGCTTATTTTGACAACGGCAACGAAATTTTTAAAGATGCTCGTAAGAACCATTATGCTGTTGGTGCATATAACACTAATAACTTGGAATGGACACGTGCTATTTTAAAGGCTGCACAAGAAACTAAGACACCATTACTGATTCAAGTATCAATGGGTGCTTCTAAGTACATGGGTGGTTATAAGTTTGTTAAGGACATGGTTGCAGACCAAATGGATTCTATGGGTATTACAGTCCCAGTTATCCTGAATTTGGACCATGGCGATTATGATGCAGCTGTTGAATGTATTAAAGATGGTTATTCATCAGTTATGTTCGATGGCCACAATCTTCCAACTGATGAGAACTTAGCTAAAACTAAGGAAATCATTAAGATGGCTCATGAACGTGGAATTTCAGTTGAAGCTGAAATTGGTAAGATTGGTGAAAATCAAGGCGCTCAAGGCGGAGAATTGGCTTCTGTTGAAGATGCTAAAACTTTCGTTGCTGCCGGTGTTGACAAGCTTGCTTGTGGTATTGGTAACATTCACGGTGTTTATCCTAAGGGCTGGAAAGGCTTGAACTTTGATCGTTTAAAGGAAATTGCTAATGCAGTTTCTGTTCCATTAGTATTACACGGTGGTTCAGGTATTCCAGAAGACCAAGTTAAGAAATCCATTACCATGGGTATTGCTAAGGTTAATATCAATACTGAATTCCAGCAAGCATTCCAAGCTGCTACTCGTAAGTATATTGAAGATAAGAAAGACTTGGATACAGCTAACAAGGGTTATGACCCACGTAAGTTATTACTTCCAGGTACTGAAGCTATTACTGCAGCTATGAAAGAAATGATTGGTTGGTTGGGTACTCCATCAATTGATCATATTCTTGGATACAAGTAATTAATTCAGATTATTAATAAAAAAGCCCAGGAATCTGGGCTTTTTTCATACTCTAATTTTTTCTTTCGGTAATTTAACCTTAACTTGTTGAAAAGTAAATGGTTTAATAAAAGACATTTTGTAGGCGATTAAAGCTAATTTTTCACCTTTTTTAAAATTTTGATTATAAAGTGGATCCCCAACTATAGGACAACCACTTGCAGATAAATGAACTCTGATCTGGTGAGTCCGTCCTGTCTTTAAAATCAATTTGATAATTGCCGTACCATTTTGGTTTCTATGCAATACTTGATAATGTGTAATGGATTTTAAGCCATCCTTTACCACCATTCGTTTACGTCTATCACTTGGATCTCGGCCAATTGGTAAATCGATAACTCCTTCATTTTCAAGCTTTTGACCATTGCTAACTTTTGCTATGTAATCGCGGTGAAATGTCTTGTTTGTTAACTCCTTGTTTAAAATGGGGACCACTGCCGGATTTTTAGCAACTAATAATAAGCCACTGGTAAGCATATCTAAGCGGTGGACAACAAAAGGACTTTTTCCTAGGTATGTTGTACAATCGTTGAGTGCAGTATCCGTTTCGTGTAAGTTTGGATGCGTTTTTTGTCCGCTAGGTTTATTGATAACGAGTAAATCATTGTTTTCGTAAATAACATCTGGCATCTGTCCACTAGCTGGATATTCATGCTGGTGCGTTTCAATAAAGTTTAATTTGATTGAAATTCTATCATTTGGGTACACCAATTGGTTGAAATAATGGTATTTGTCATTAATTTTGATTTCATGATTGATTCTGAGATAATGGCGCCATTTACGTGGAATTAAAAGTTTACGTAATAAGTCGCTAACCGTTGTTGTTTTCTGATTTTTGGGATAAATAAGTGTAAAATAATAGCTCATAAATATTTCTTAAGTCTTTTTCAAATAAAAAAATACGTTCGTGAATGTGTTACAATTTTAATTGTTTTTAAAAGGAGCAGATTTAATGGAGAATAACCAACCAAAGAAAAACGGTTTAAAAGGTGTATGGCACCGATTTGACAACCGTTTTTACATCGGACGCTGGGTCATTTTAATCTTGCTTAGCATAGCACTTTTGATTTGTTCTTATTATACAATCAAAGTTAAAACTTCAAATATTTCTAATTTGAAGGCATCGTTATCAAAAACTACTGCGATTTATGATTATAAAGGAAATAAAGCAGGATCTCTATATTCACAAAAGGGTTCTTTTGTTGAATATGACAAAATTTCTCCCAATATTACAAATGCGGTTATTTCTACAGAAGATAGAACGTTTTGGAAGAATCCTGGCTTTAGTGTAAAGGGAATGGCTCGTGCCGGTTTGAGTATGGTGATTCATCATGGACAAATTACCGGTGGTGGTTCAACCATAACGCAACAATTAGCCAAAAATTCCTTACTTACCCAGCAACAGACTTTTTCTCGTAAGTTGGAAGAGTTGTTTTTTGCAATTGAAATTACGCACGTTTACTCTAAAAAAGATATTTTGACCATGTACCTAAATAATGGCTATTTTGGTAACGGAGTATGGGGTGTTCAAGATGCAAGCCGCAGATATTTTGGTAAAAATGCAAATGAAGTAACTTTAGGTGAAGGGGCTACTCTTGCCGGCATGCTACGTAGTCCTAGTTATTATAATCCAATTGACCATATGGCCAATGCTTTGCAGCGCCGAAATACTGTTTTAGGTTTGATGGCTGCTAACGGTAAGATTACTAATGGTCAGGCGAAGGCAGCACAAAAACACGGCTTAACTTTAAATAATACTTTTCAAAATAAAAATGGTTACCGTTACCCTTATTTCTTTGATGCAGTTATTAATGAAGCAATCAATCGTTATGGCTTAAAAGAAGAAGACGTAATGAATAAAGGTCTTAAAATTTATACAAGCCTGAATCCGCATTATCAACAACAGCTTCAATCAAAATTTGATCAAGGCAATCTTTTCCCAGCAACTGCAGCGGATGGAACAGAAACACAGGGTGCTAGTGTTGCAATGGATCCTGCAACTGGTGCCGTTCGTGGTATTGTTGGCGGCCGTGGCAAACATGTCTTCCGTGGCTATAACCGTGCAACCCAAATGAAACGGCAACCTGGTTCATCCATCAAACCATTAGCTACTTATGCACCTGCGCTTCAAGCAGGTTATCACTTTGATTCAGAACTTTCTAATAGATTACAAAAGTTTGGTAGAAATGGTTATGAACCACATAACGTTGATAATGGGTATTCTAATAAGATTCCAATGTACCAAGCAATAGCTCAAAGTAAAAATGTGCCGGCAGTGTGGTTACTGGATAAAATTGGTGTTAATAAAGGTGTCCAATCCGTTCGCAATTTTGGTATCAATGTACCTAAGAGCGACCAAAACTTGGCTTTGGCTTTAGGTGGTTTATCGAGCGGTGTTTCGCCGTTACAAATGGCCCGTGCTTATTCTACCTTTGCAAACAAAGGTAATTTGCCCAATAATTCATATTTTATTACTAAAATTACTGATGCTAGTGGAAACGTATTGGCAGAAAACAATAATCCTGGTACACACCGGATTATTTCTACTAATACTGCCAAAGAAATGACTACAATGCTGCTGGGGGTCTTTACGAGCGGTACTGGGCAGGCAGCTCAACCAAGTGGCTACCGTGTAGCTGGCAAGACCGGTTCAACGGAAGTACCTAATTCATATGGTTTTGGTACTAAAGATCAATGGATCGTCGGCTATACGCCTGACGTTGTGCTTGCTACCTGGGTTGGATTTGATCGTACCAACAGGCAACATTACATGCACGGAATTTCTGAGACCGGTATTACGAGACTTTATAAAGCAGAAATGGAAGGTATTCTACCTTATACTGCACAAACGCAATTTAGTGAAAAAGCACCGGGACAAATCATTAGCCAAAACGGTTCAAATTCTGATTGGACCAATGGATTGGGTGATGAAATTCAAAAAGGTATCGGTTCGGCCGGTGAAAAATTTAATGAATGGTATAATAATATTAAAGGCCTTTGGGGCGATTAAATTTAGGAGGATTTATTCTTTATGGTAAATATTTATGACTCAGCTAATCAATTAGCTTCTGACTTACAAAAAACTAACGAATTTAAAGCTTTACAAGAAGCTGTTGCTGGGGTTAAGAACAATAAAGATAGTTTGGCTCTGTTTAAAAAGATGGACAAATTACAAACTAAAATTATTGATGCTCAAAGATCAGGAAAAGATTTAACAAAAGAAGATCAAAAAGATTATAAGGATTTAAATGAGAAGGTTCAAAAAGATGCCGGTATCATTAAACTCCTTAAGGCTGAACAAGGTCTATATAAGACGGTAGACGATGTTCAAAAGACTTTTACAAAGCCAATTAATGATCTCTATGATGATATTAGAAACTGATAATTAACAATGAAATTTATTCATTTTGCTGATGCGCATTTAGATAGTCCGTTTAGAGGGCTATCTTTTTTGCCATCTAAGACTTTTAAACAAATTTATCAAGCAGCTGATGAATCACTTACTAAAATTATTGATTTAGCCTTGGATGAACAGGTAGATTTGGTTTTAATTGCAGGTGATACCTTTGATAATAATAAACCGAGTCCACGTAGCCAATTATTTTTTGCACGAGAGATCAAGCGGTTAACTGACGCTAAAATTCAAGTTGTCATGATTTTTGGTAACCATGATCATATGAATTTAGATGATTTATTAGTTACTCCTAGCCCCTACTTTAAATTGTTGGGTGCAAGTGAGAAGGTTGAAAGTGCTTCTTTTGAAACCAAAAATGGCTTTTCATACGTTGTAAACGGCTTTTCATACTTAAATAATCATATTGTAGATGATAAATTAACTGCTTTTCCAGCTAAGGGCGATAGTTATACTTTTGGACTTATGCATGCTCAAGAAAAGACAACGCAAGCCAGTCAGAATGTTTATGCTCCATTTGACGTAAATGAAATGAAGGACTTGGATTATGATTACTTTGCATTAGGCCATATTCACTTGCGTCAGAGCTTATCTAAGGACCCGTGGATAGTTTACCCGGGGAACATTCAAGGCCGTCACATTAACGAAATGGGGCCTAAGGGATGTTATTTAGGACAAATTGATGAGCAAACGGGACAAACCGCAATCACTTTTAAGGAAACCGGGCCGATCGTATGGCAAGAAATTTCTGTAGAATTAAATAGTTCTGTCACCAAAACAGATTTACAAACAAAGATTTTGGGTAATCTAAGTGATATTAATCAGACTACATACTTTAGTGTTCACCTAGTTGGAGCCCAATATTTAGATGGTGATGAGCGTGAACTTGTTCAAGATAAAGATTTTTGGCAGAGTATTTCAGCTAATCTTAATTTTAATTCCCAATTAGTTGACGTACGTTTTGAAAGTAATAACCGGTTAGAATTGGATCCTAATGATCAGACGTCTTTTGAAAAGGCAAAAAGTGAGGTATTTTCACAGCCTAATTTTATGAAAATAAGTAAGGACTGGTTGAGAAAAGATCCATTGGCAGAAAAACTTGTTTCAGATCCACGTTTTCAGAATGAAGTAAAAGAATTAGCTGAAGTTAAATTAAGTAGTAGGTTGAAAGGAATTAACGATGAAACTGAAGAAAATTAAAATTGTTAATTTCGGCCAATTCTCGAATTTAACTTTTGATTTGCCAAGTAGCAGATTAAATGTCTTTTTTGGTGCTAATGAAGCAGGTAAGAGTACTGTCGTTGCTTTTGTTAAACAAATTATGTTTGGCTTTTATTTACGATCTAATTCTTCACCTTTCTTTGAGGATTATAGGCCACTAGCGCATGTTAGCCCGATGGGTGGCTCCTTATTTTTTGAAGATACAACAGGCAGCAATTATGAATTGGAACGTTTGTGGGCAAAGGGAGATAAAACCAAGCTTGGTATTTTAACCGTAAAAAAAGATGGACAAACTGTACCCCAAAATTTATTTTTTGATCAGATTAAAAATATTGACGGTGCTTTTTATGCTGACAGTTTTATTTTTAATCAAGAAATGCTGAATCAGGTAAATAGCTTAAATCAAGCGGATTTACTTGAAAGAATTTATTATTTAGGTGCTTCTGATAGCAACAGATTGCTTGATGTGCGCGATGATTTTGCTAAGGATGCTGGCCGCTTGTTTAAGAAAACTGGTAAAAAGCCAGAGCTTAATCAATTATTAAAAGAATTAAAAGATAAGCGTGCAAATTTAGCTGATGTTGAGCTGCAATTTAAGAAATACGAGGAATTTAGTTCTGACTTACAGAATAAAGGTGCACAGTTAAAGCAAAAACATGCAGAATTAGTTAAATTACAGAAAAAGCAAAACAAACTAGCAACTTTACAACAAGAATTGCAAAGTTATAAGCAATTAGAAGTGCTTGAGAACAAGAAAAAGCCGATTAATTTTGATAGTAAAAATTATCAACAAGCACAGATGCTTATTGGTCAGATTCAGAATTTACAGAAGAACATCTCTTCATTAGAACAAAAAATTAAACATTTTAGTGAAATAAGTGTTGGCGATGCAGATGCTAAAAGGGTAGTTCAAAAAAAATCTGAACTTTTGCAGTGGCAATCAGAATATAAAGCTTGTATGCAAAGAGCAGAACAAATTGAGGATGAAGAAAAGCAACTTTTGGCGATAACACCAGATTTACAGAAAGTCATTAATCTTAATCCAACCCAAATTAATGATTTAAGAGCGGAATATCAAAACTTGCCTAAAGAAACTGCGAGTTCAAAAAAAGCCAATAATAATAATTTAGGCAAAATTTTATTATTGACTGGTGGATTGCTTTCTGTTCTAGGATTAATTTTACTGTTTTCATCAGGCGCTCAAGGGTTAATTGCTTTAATTGTTGGAATTATTATTTTTTGTGCCGGTTTTTATAAACAAAAAGCGGAGCAAAAGCAACGGGAATTATTTACCAAGCAAATTAATTCCGATAAAGAACGCCTACTCAATTTTAAGAAAAAGTATGGTTTAGATCCAGACAACCTTGATTTAACTAACCTTCTTAACCAGTTAAACCAATATAGGTCCAAAGAAACTGCTAAAAATTCTAATGATAAGCAGATGAAAGAAATTAATTCTAATATGTTAGGATTAGCAAGAGTAATTGAGAACCTACTTAATAAATCAATTAATCATAATTTTACTGATTTGCTTAATGCAATTAATGAGATTGAATCTGAATTAGATGAAAAGCGGCAACGAGCTGAGCAAAGAGAAAATTTAAAGAGTAACTTAATTGAAACTAAGCAAAATTTAAAAGAATTAGAATTAAAATTAAATACGCTTCTTGCTCAAGCAAATGTTAAAACGATGGATGAATATAATGATTCATATCAAATGTATTTAAATCAGGCTAAGTTGGATACACAGATTGATGCATTAAAAAGCAGTTTAGAAGATCATTTAGATGAGTTGCAGGATTTAAGTAAAAATCCGACTACCGTTAAAGATAGGGAAAAGCAGTTAGACGAAAAAATCTCTTCTGTGGAAGAGACAGTGGATGACTTGCAGAAACGAGTTGCTGAAGTTCAGGTTCAAATGAATGATTTATCCGATTCAACTGCTATGTTTGAAGCTAAACAGGATTTAGCTAATACGGAAACTCAATTTGAAAATGTAAGTAAAGATTATTTGGCCGATCTTTTTACCTCTAAGTGGGTTGGTAGAGCGTTAGATTTAGCTTCTAATGAGCGTTTTCCCAAGATGCTGAAATCTGCTAAAGAATACTTACAACTTTTAACTTCTGGGCGTTATACGGACATTCAAATTGATAAGAAGATTACAGTTACTCGTTTTGACGGTAAAGAACGGGCAGTTAAGTATCTCTCACGCGGAACTGCAGAGCAATTATACTTCGCTTTGAAATTGGCCTTTGTTGGACAAGTAAGAAAGCAAATTAATTTGCCAATTTTGATTGATGACTCGTTTGTTAATTTTGATGACAAGCGTGTGGGATTGATTGATCAATTGTTAAAAAAGATCTCTAAGTATAATCAGGTCTTAATTTTTACGGCTCAAAGTAGTTTAGTTGATAAATTACAAGTAAAGCCACTGACTTTTACGAAAGGAAACCAAAATGTTTAAACGTTTACTAGATTATAACGATGGTGAAGAATTAGAAATAGTTGTGTTAATTAAAAATTCTCAACTTCGTCATACTAAAAACGATAAACTTTATTTAGCTTTAATATTTGGTGATAGTTCTGGTGAGATTAGGGGTAATTATTGGGATGCCAATAATCAGGATGCGGCTACGTTTAATACGGGAACGATTGTTGAATTGAATGGTAAGCGTGAAGAATATCATGGACGTCCACAGATAAAAATTTATAGTTTGCGGTTTGTTGGTCCTCAAGAGGGTTATGACTTAAATCAATTTATTAAATCGGCTCCCGAAAAAATTAAAGATATGAAAGAAGGGATTAATAAATATATCTTTGATATCTTGAATCCGACTTGGAATAGAATAGTCCGGTACTTGCTTAAAAAGTGGGGCAAACGTTTCTTTGATTATCCAGCAGGGAAAAGTAACCACCATGCGGTACGAGGTGGTCTAGCTTACCATACTTTGTCAATGCTTAGAGATGCTAAAGGAATAGCTGATAATTATTCGCAAGTTGACCGTTCACTTCTATATGCCGGTTGTATTTTGCATGATATGGGCAAGGTTTTGGAATTAACTGGTCCCGCAGCCACACAATATACTACGGAAGGGAACTTGATCGGTCATTTGGTTTTAATTGATGAACAAATTATGATGGCTGCTCAAAATTTGAAAATTGATACAGAGTCCGAAGATTTGCTTTTATTAAGACACATGGTTTTATCTCATCATGGTAAATATGAATATGGGTCACCTAAGTTACCTGCATTGCTTGAAGCAGAAATATTACACCGAATCGATGATTTGGATGCCACCGTCTATGCCGTTACGAATGCTTTACAACACACTAAGCCTGGTACCTTTACCGATCCATTAATGGGTGAGGATAATAAGCGATATTATCGTCCTAAAAAAGACGAGGCGCTCGATAAATCTAAGCCCTTAGAATAAAAAATAATATATAGCATAAAAAAAGAGAGAAGTTTTAAAATTTCTCTCTTTTTTACTTTGTAGTAACAGCTTTAGTTAATTGCCTAAACCAGAAGCGGAACCAGACTCAGAATTTGAAACATATGATGATAATACGTTCTTCAAATCATTATCTTTAATTGAAACATCTGCACGCTTCAAAACAGTAGCAATAACACTTCTCATGGTTTGTTGATCTTGAGACATTGACTTGTAAATTTGATCATCAATGGCTGACTTGTGTGAGGCAAATGAACCCTTAGCTGGATGGTTGATCATCTTAATTACATGATAACCAGATTGTGATTTAACTGGGGTACTAGTAACTTGACCATTCTTAAGCTTAAATGCGGCTTTCTTGAATGCTGGGTCTAAAGTAGTATCGGTTGAATCAAATGCAGGAAGCTTGCCACCCTTATTCTTGGTTGCAGTATCAAGTGAATCTTTCTTAGCTAAGCTACTGAAACTCTTACCATTCTTTAATTGACTGATAATATCTTCAGCAGTAGATTTCTTAGATACTAAGATATGTTGAACGGTTACCTTTGGTTGGTAAGTCTTCCAAGCTTTCTTTTCTTGGCTCTTTGAAACTTTCTTGATATCTTTCAAAGCTGCTTCAGAAAGAAGGGTTGTCTTCAAGTTTTGCTTAAAGCTTGATTGGGTCATGCCATTTTGTTGAAGAACGGCACTAAACTGTGAACCATATTGTTTCTTATAATTGTTAAATTGTTGATTAACTTTTTTATCTGAAACTTTCTTGCCATATTGTTGATCTAATACATGGTTAATGATCATATTAGCCAAAGTAGTTTGACCAGCTTGTGACTTCTTCATTTCATTGTAGTATTGTTCTTGGCTGATTTTACCGCCTTTGTATGAAGCAACGGGTTTACCACCATTAGAACAGGCTGTAGCTGATAATGCGATACCAGCTACAGCGATAACTGCAGCTACTTTTTTAATATATTTCTTCATAAAATAAATTCTCCACATCCTTAATAAACTTAAGTAACTGACAACTAATATAACATAATTTGACTTTTATGTTTTTCAAAACTCAAATTTTCATAGAAAAATCAAACATTCTTTAATTTTTCTTAGTATCATTACCTAGATGTTGATTTAATTGGTCAGATTGCTTTTTCATATTTTTTAAGATCTTATTGCTTCTGGTTTGGTAATGATTAACTTCGTCACCAATATCGCTGACCGCTCTCTGAGCTGTGGGCAGGCTCTCGTTTAATTTATTACTAGAATTTTTGAAACTTTGAATGCTGTGCTTAAAATCAGTCGCATCGTGTTTAAAACCATCGTATTCTCGTTTAAGAGGTTTACCCACGCGGTTGCCATTTTCATCTTTAAATAATGAAAAAACAAAACCGGCTGCACTTCCCACAACAAGACCTAAAGCAAATTTATTCATCTTTTCTCCTTAGAATTGTTCCCTAATTTTCTCAGCTATTCTCTTGTAATCATCTTCCGTATATTTATCAGCATTGTTACGGGTCTTCATTTTAAGGCCATCCCCCTCAAATCTGGGGATAAAGTGAATGTGTGAATGCATTACAACCTGGTTAGCACTCTTACCATTGTTGGCGGTAATGTTCATCCCCGTAATTTTAGGATCAAATTTTTTAACTGCATTGGCGATTGCAGGTATATATTGTAGGTATCTTCGTGCATCTTCAGCTGTATAATCAAAGAAGTTGGTGATGTGTTTTTTGGGTACCATTAAAGTATGTCCAGGGTTAACTTGGGAAATATCCAAAAAAGCTTTTACATCATCGTTTTCAAAGACGGTGTAG
The DNA here is from genome assembly GCF_001436775.1 of Lactobacillus acetotolerans DSM 20749 = JCM 3825. Lineage (GTDB taxonomy): Bacteria > Bacillota > Bacilli > Lactobacillales > Lactobacillaceae > Lactobacillus > Lactobacillus acetotolerans. The sequence continues at coordinate 3,868 of NZ_AYZC01000015.1, read as the reverse complement.
CTTGGAACATCGCCACGAATAATTTTACAGAATAAACAATCTTTTATTAAATCACTCATTATTGTGCCTCGTATTTATGTAACTTTAGTTTCCTATAGTATTCATGCTATCATAGAAAATGTGTAAATTCAGTAGAGAAAGATAGGTAAAATGGCTCTTAAAATTGAACATTTAACTGGCGGCTACACGGGAGTCCCAGTAATTAAAGATATTAACTTAGAAATTAAAACTGGTGAAGCCTTAGGTCTTATTGGCTTAAATGGGGCAGGTAAGTCTACTACCATTAAACATATTTTGGGTTTATTACGCCCACAAAAAGGGGAAATCAGCTTAAATGATGTGGTCTTAACGCAGCAGCCGACAGCGTTTAAACGGCAGGTTGCATATATTCCTGAGACTCCAGTTTTGTATTCAGAATTAACCCTAAAAGAGCACTTAGAACTGACCATGCTTAGTTACGACTTAGATGAAGGTGAAGCATGGCCTCGTGCACATGAATTACTTAAAATGTTCCGGTTGGATGATAAGTTAGACTGGCTGCCGATTCACTTTTCAAAAGGGATGCAACAAAAAGTAATGATCGTGTCTGCTTTTTTGGCTGACACAAGTTTGCTTGTAATCGATGAACCCTTTACTGGTCTTGATCCTTTAGCTGTTGCTAATTTGATTAGTTTGATTAAGGAGGCAACTGCAAAAAATAAAATGGTTTTGATGACTACTCACGTGTTAGCGGAAGCACAACAAGCTGTTTCTGAGTATGCGGTATTGAACAATGGCACGATTGAAATTGTGGGCAGTCTGCAAGAAATTAGGACACATTATGGTTTGAAGCCGACTGATACGTTTGATAAGTTGTACCAAATTTTAAATCAGGAGCAACAAAATGAATGAATTAGCGAAAAAAAGGTTAAGCATAAATTTTAAACAATCGCTAAAATATTTAATGCTGGTTTTCAATGATTTCTTTATCATAGCCTTGATTTTTATGTTTGGTGCACTCATGTTTTGGTACGCACAGAGCATGAAAACAATGCCGGCTAATCTATGGTTTTATAAATCAATAGTGGGAGCAATTTTGTGGTTGCCACTATTGGCAGGTCACTTGGTAACCTTGGTTAAAAAAGCCGATTTACAATTTCTATTTACCCAAGATGAACAGATGGATGACTATTTAAAACCAATGTTGGCTTATAGTTTAATATTACCTACAATTCTCTTGTTACTAGTTGCTGGGATTTTATTTCCATTTGCTACGGTTAAAGCCGGTATTAGCCCATTAAATTATGGTTTATCCGTAATTATTACCTTTTTATTTAAATTTACCCAGCTAGAAATTGAAAAGAAAAATTTGCTTTTTGGCAATAAAATTTCTAATTGGTTGATAAATTTGCTTACTTTATTAGTGCTTTCTTTTGGTATGTACTATCCGCTCATAATTATTGTTGGTGTAGGCGTAGTACTTAGTATGGTCGGTTACTTTATTGCTAGGAAAAATCAAATGTTTGACTGGCGTTATGCGGTTAACAAGGAGCAGGCACGAAAGAACCAGGTTTATGCATTATTTAGTATGTTTACAGATGTTGAAGAAAAGCAGGTTAACATCAAGCGTAGAAAATACCTTGATTTCTTGTTGCCCAAATCTTTAGCTAAAGAAAATCCAAATAAATTTTTATATCGTAGATCACTTCTGCGTAATCCGGAGAATTTGAACTTGCTTGTGAGGATGACTGTCTTTGCTATCCTTGTTTCTTGGCTTGTACAAAGTTGGGCTTGGGCATTAGGCATGTCTGCCCTAGTTATCTTCTTAACAGTTTATCAATTATTGCCGATGGTCAATGAATTTGATTCTAATATTATGTACCGGGTTTACCCAATTGTCCGTAAAAATCGTGGGCAAGATTTAGTTAAAGTCTTAACTTCAGGTTTGCTCATACAATGGCTTCTTATCGGTGTTTTCTGGTTACTCTTTTTACCAATTGATTTACACCTACTTGAAGCAATCGCACTTTTGTTAGTATTCACATTATTAGTAACATTAATTTACCTACCTTATAAGACTAAGAAGAATTAAAAATGAGACTAAGAAATAAACCATGGGCAATTAAGCTTGTTAATGAACATCCGGAAAGTGTATTACAAAATCCGGATCCCGCTAAAAAAATAAATTGGGATAAACGTTTTGCGGACTTTTCACAGCCATTAGAAATTGAAGTAGGTTCTGGGAAAGGAAGATTTATTACCACCTTAGCTGCACAACATCCAGAAAGAAATTTTGTGGCTATAGAATTACAAACTACGGCTGCAGGAATTATTTTAAGAACCAAATTAGAAAAACATTTGGATAATTTGCAAATTTTGCGTGGAGATGCAGCAGATATTAATCGCTTTTTTGCACCTAATAGTACCAATATTATTTATTTGAATTTTAGTGATCCGTGGCCTAAAACCCGTCATGAGAAGCGTCGACTCACTTATAAAGCATTTTTAAGTAAGTATCAGGAAGTGCTTACCCCAAACGGACATATTGAATTTAAGACAGATAATTCAGGTTTGTTTGCTTATTCAGTTAAGAGTATGAATAACTTTGGTATGCATTTTGATTTTGTGTCGGTTGATTTGCATCATGAAAAAGTGAAGATTAAACAGAAAAATATTGAAACTGAATATGAGCAAAAATTTGCGGCTAAGGGCAATCCAATTTATGCACTTTATGCGAGTTTCAAAGCAAAATAATTTGCAAAAGTACTATTTTAATTTATAATACTTACTAAAAGTAAGAAAATGATGAGGTGTTACAAATGGAAAAAGTTAAAGAATTAGATCAAAATAAATTAAATGAAATTACCAAGAATGGTCGAGTTATACTTGAATTTTCAGCTAGCTGGTGCCCAGATTGCCGTTTCTTAGATCCATTCATGCCAGAAATTGAAAAAGATTTTCCAAAAGCAAAATTTTATAATATTGATCGTGATGGTTCGATCGACTTGGCTAAAAAGTTAAATATTATGGGAATTCCTTCATTTGTTGTCTACCAAGATGGCAAAGAAATTGGTAGACTAGTTAATAAGGATCGTAAAACTAAAAAAGAAGTCGAAGACTTTTTACGGTCAGTTGACTAAATAGAGGGGAATTAATTTTAAATGATCACTAGTATTAATAAACGTAGCTATCCCAATACTTTAATCGTCGTTTTGGATCAAGACAAAGGTAAGAGCGAGTTTGAAGAAAAAGATGACGTAACCAAGGTTACTGATAGTAAAGGTAAAGTAATTGGTTTCAATTTTTTCAATGTCGATAAAATTATCGATTACGATAAGTTGCCGAATGGACCAGTAAAACTTTCTGATGACCAACTCACGGCATTAAATAAAAAATTAGCTGATGTTGGCTTTAATGAGAAACTTTCTTATGGTAAACCAACCTTGGTTTACGGCTATGTTAAGACTTGTGAGAAGCATCCAGATTCAGATCATTTACACGTAACGATGGTTGATGTTGGCAATGGTGAGGAACATAAAATTGTGTGTGGTGCCCCTAACATTGCTCAAGGTCAAAAAGTTGTTGTCGCTCTTCCTGGTACGTTAATGCCGAATGGTCAAGAAATTTGGCCTGATAAACTTCGTGGCGTTGATTCATATGGAATGATTTGTTCAGCTCGTGAACTTGGCTTGAAACATGCTCCGCAAAAGCGTGGCATTATGGTTGTGCCGGATAGCTTCAAGGTTGGGGCAGCATTTGAACCAACCAAATGTGATGAATTAATCGCTAGTGGTGACATCACTTTATAGAGAATAAAAAGGAGAGTCCTTAGATGCAATGTCATTAAGTTAAGACATTGACAAAGCTGATGATACTTTTTAAGACATTT